>JAZUFG010000021.1:0-21513 GCA_045640565.1 Oscillospiraceae bacterium
ATTTGATATCCGCTGAATAGGACATAAATAACATAATAACGCCGCCGTTCGGGCGCACGCCTTAGGGATTTTTTGACCGCGATACCGGCAAGATACAAATATTGCGAAGCGCTGATTTTCTCTCCTCCGGCTTGAATCTGATTATATTGCGGTTGAAAAACAAAAGGATGGACGGAAAAAAGCGAGAGGACGCAACGGGACAGCCATCTAAGGATTTTTTCTTGTCGGAACGGCAAAAAACGAAAAACTATACCCGGGACAGAATCAATGCGTTCTATCCCGGGTTTGCTTTTTATGAGAATAAGGTCTTGCTTTGCAAGGGGCTTTTTTATTGTTTTTTGCCTATTCGCGTTCTGTCACTCAGCGTATCTATATACGCCTTCGCTCCAAAACGCGGATTCCGCCTGCGCCTCTCTCCTTATCTGGCTATCCCTAATCCTCTCGCTTTTGCCTTTGCATGATTTCGGCTCTTAGCGTACCTATGTACGCCGACAGAGCCAAAATCCCGCAATCTCGCGGTCCCTCTCTCCCTAAGGCGCACACCCGCTTGCGGGAGTGTCCTTTCAAACGCTCTGCAAACGGCGGCAATTCTTATGGAAAAGAGTTATTCGTGCTTGATGCTTCCATCCGCATTAAAGACAGGAAGCTTTTCCAGGTAGGTCAGGTCCGGGCGATTCTGGGAATCTCCTTCCGCTAAAACCGCAAGGCGGCCGCAAATAATACCGCCGGCTGCATTTACCAGATTTTCCAAGGCACGAAGGGATTCTCCGGTGGAAATCACATCGTCCACGATCAAAACCTTCTTACCTTTTATCTTCTCTGCATCATCCTTGGAAAGATACAGATGCTGCTCCTTGGCAGTCGTTATGGAATGGACGGTAACCTCAAAAGGATCCGGCATATACGCCTTGCGAGCCTTTCTCGCCAAAAGATAGGTGTTTCTTCCGGACTGACGGGCCATCTCGTGAATCAGAGGAATGCCCTTGGATTCAGCAGTAATCATGTAATCAAAGTCCGGCGCAATATCCAAAAGTGCCTTGGCGCAGGCGCAGGTAAGCTCCACATCGCCAAAAACGACAAAGGCGGCGATATAAAGATCATCCGTAATTTTGCAAAGGGGAAGATCACGCTTAACTCCGGCAATGTTCATTGTGTAATACATGGCAGAACCCTCCTGAAAATATTTAAGGCAAATACGCCACGGGATTTACATAGCTCCCGTTGACCATCATTCCTAAATGGAGATGTGCTCCGGTGCAGACACCGGTATCTCCGACATAACCAATCACCTGTCCCTGGGAAACAGACTGCCCTACGGAAACGCAGGGGGCAGACTGCATGTGCATATAAATCGTTGCAAATCCGTCTGCGTGGGATATGGTGCAATAATAACCGGCAGAATCGCTATAGCTTGATGTAATAACGGTACCGGAGGCAGCAGCCACAATAGGATCACCTTTCCAGGCATCAATATCGATTCCGTCATGATGAATCTCGTAGCCGTAAACCGGGTGAACCCGATCCCCAAAGGGAGAGGTAATTGCGCCGGATGCAGGCCAAACAAAGCCAACAGAGGTCGGAGTAACGGGCTGCTCCGGCTCTTTTTCAGGTTCCTTTTCCGGTTCTTTTTCGGGCTCCTTCTCAGGTTCCTTTTCCGGCTCTTTTTCGGGTTCCTTCTCCGGCTCTTTTTTGGGTTCTTTTTCCTTTTCTTCCAGAATTCTTCTGGCTGCTTCTTCGGCAGCACGAATTCTGGCAGCCTCATTCTCCGAAAGGACAGCTTCCTCATAGGCCTGCTGAAGAACTGCTATCCGCTGCATTGTCTCCTCCTGAAGCGCTTCACTCTCCAGCAGGAGCTGCCGCATCTCCTCAGATTCGCCGCTGAGCTCGTCGATAATCGCCTGGGCCTCCAGGCTCTCCTTCAGAAGCTCTTCCTCTTTCTCCATAAGGACGGCTTTTTCTTCCTCTACAATATTCTGCGCATCATAGAGTTCATCTTCGGCATCCCGTACCGTCTGGGAAGCCTTCATCAGCTCCTTCAGCATTTTTTGGTCGGCAGAACGAATCTCTTCGATCCAATCTATCCGATCCAGCATTTCAGAGAAGGTTGCAGCCGAAAAAACGATATCCACATATGTGGCTTTTCCATCCTCTTCCATTTCACGGATACGCTGCTTGTAGCTCTCTACCAAATCGGACTCCGCCCGTTCGGCAGCCTTCAGCTCATTTCGCTTGATTTGAATCAAATCCTGATACTGAGCAATGACCGCTTCCACATTTTTTATTTCCTGCATGGTCAGGTTCATTTGACGGTCGATCACGGATTTCTTTTCAAAAACCGTAGCCTTTTTATTCTCCAGGCCGTCAATTTCTCCCTGCAGAGCTTCCCTCTCTTTGGCAAGGCCATCAGCCTCTTCCTGCAAAGAATCCAACTGCGCATGTATATCCGAAGAAGAAGCAGCAAAAACCAAAGGAAGCACAGAAGCAACCAAACCAATCAGCATAATAGCCGAAAGGACAATGGCCACCAGGCGTTTCACCATATCCTTTGAGGATTTTGTCTTTTGGGGGGCTTTTTTCATATCAATACCTAACTAATTCTGAAAAGAAAATACAATAAATGCTTTAGAAAAACACGCTGTGGTTATTATACTGAAAAACGAAAAAGAATTCAAGGAAAACTATCTTATTTCCATCTGTATCGTATTCTATGAAATATCCTTAAAACTCAAAGAAAAAATCTCTTTCTCCGCATGCGGGCCAATCCGTTTTTTCAAAAAAGTCATAGCCTCATCAATTCTGGGAGGCCGGGAATCCGGATCATGGCAATCGCTGCCGAGGCAAAGCAGTTCTCCGGCTTCCAGCATACGAAGTGCCTTTCTTTTGGTTCCGAACTGCAAAAACGCATCTGCATTCACCTGAAAACGAATGCCCCGATCCAAAAGTGCTTCCCAGGTCCTATCCTTTTGAAAAGAAAAATAGCGGTCCACATGGGCAAGAAGGAGGTCAAAATGAGAACTGAGATCCAACAGTTCTCCGATGGAATACTCCGTCCATTTCTGGAAGGGCATCTCCAAAAGAAGCAGCCTGCTCTCTCCCAGACATAATTGAGACAGGCCCTCCATTTTGGCCATTCCACTCCAATAATATACCTCGGCCCCTAAACGAAAATCCGGATCGTTCTCCCCGCAGACTGCCTGCAGTGCGGAAAAGGACCTCTCTCTCTTTTCCAGAAAGGAAGAAAGAGACTGACGATTGGCATAAAAATGGGGTGTCAGGGCCACCTCCGAAACTCCCTGCTGAATCAGAGAATCCAAAAGGCGTCTGCTCACCTCCGGAGAGGATGCGCCGTCATCGATATTCGGAAGAATATGTGTATGAAAATCCGTCATCCTGACCTCTCTCAGTTCATCATACGGGGCTTTTACCCTGAAATCCCCGCTATTATACAATTTTCTCCGGACGAAAGCAAGAATTTCTCCAATTTTTTCCATTTGACAAAAAAGCATGAAAAAGGTAAACTTTAACTGGATAAAGAACAATCGGAAAGGAAACATTTGCTATGTCCGTTTTGGTTACCGGCGGTGCCGGATACATTGGAAGCCATACTTGCCTGGAACTCCTGAAAGCAGGATTTGATATCCTTGTTGCAGATAATTTCTGCAACTCCAGCCCGGTTTCCCTCAAACGTGTTGAGAAAATCACCGGCAAAAAGGCACCTTATATTACGATAGATCTCTGTGATGAAGCTGCTACGGAAGCTCTTTTTGCAGCGCATCCGGAAATTGACAGCGTCATCCATTTTGCCGGTCTGAAGGCCGTCGGAGAAAGCTGCAAGCTCCCCCTCCTCTACTACGGGAACAATCTCGGCTCCACCATTTCCCTTCTCAAGGCCATGGAAAAACATGGCGTGAAAAATTTTGTTTTCTCCTCATCCGCAACCGTATACGGGCAGGCAGAGGTCATGCCCATACGGGAAGACTTCCCCACCTCCGCAACAAATCCTTATGGCTATACCAAGCTTTCCATTGAGCACATCCTGACGGACTGCTGCAAGGCAGACCCCAAACTGAATGTTGCTCTTCTTCGCTATTTCAATCCCATCGGTGCCCATCCCTCCGGGGAAATCGGTGAAGACCCCAAGGGCATTCCCAATAATCTCGTCCCCTACATTGCCCGTGTTGCCGTTGGTAAACTGGACCGGCTTCATGTTTTCGGAAACGATTACCCCACGCCTGACGGTACCGGCGTCCGGGATTATATCCACGTAGTTGACTTGGCAAAGGGACATATTGCCGCTCTTCGCAAGCTTCAGACAAATCCCGGCCTAATTACCGTCAATTTGGGAACGGGACGCGGTTACAGCGTTCTTGAAGTCGTGCAGGCATACGAAAAAGCCTGCGGTAAAGAAATTCCCTATACCATTGAGGAGCGCCGCTCCGGAGACATCGCCGTCTGCTATGCGGACCCGACAAAGGCGGAAAAGGAGCTTGGATGGAAAGCAGAATACGGGATCGCGGAAATGTGCCGGGATTCCTGGAATTTCCAAAGCAAGAATCCGGATGGCTATCCCGCCCAGGTTCTCTGATTTCTTTCTTAAAAATAGCGCAGCCGTGTGATACCGCGGATGGATAAGGAAGTATTGGGGTTGTTCGGTAAAATTTAATATGCCGATATATCGACAAATCCGGATTCGTGGAGGTAAATGATGAGAGCGCCGTATCAAATATTAGCAATACCATACAAAAGAACTACGGAGCTTTTATTCTGCATTTTTCGCCGAGCGGATTGCGACCAATACCAATTTGTAGCAGGCGGTGGTGAAGACAATGAATCGCCTCTTGACGCAGCCGTTCGGGAAATAAGAGAAGAAGCCGGTGTAACAGCAGCATCAGTCATTTCACTTTCATCAATGGCATATCTCCCTGTAAATGTGATTTCGGAAAAACATAGGAGATTATGGAGTAAAGACATATATGTTATTCCCGAGTATGCGTTTGGTTTTGAATGTGATAAAGGTATCAGTTTGTCAGATGAGCACATTGACTTTGAATGGCTAAATTATGATGAAGCAAAATCAAGATTAACTTGGGACTCGAATAAGACTGCACTATATGAGTTGAACTGTCGTTTGCTTGCAGAATGACAATTCCAGATTTGTATTATTCGGATGTCGATACTGACAATATGGAAACGCGAAAACAGAATCGATTAAAAGAATATGATTACTCGCAAAACGGGTATTATTTCATAACGATTTGCACGACAGAAAAAAGCAAACTATTATGCGATATATCCGTAGGGGCGAACTGTGTTCGCCCGAAAACGGCTCTGTCTGAAATCGGAAAGCTTGTTGATGAAAATATCGGCCGGTTAAACAGTATTTACGAAAATGTGCGAGTTGATAAATACGTTGTGATGCCAAACCACGTTCATTTGATTCTGGTAATACAAAGCGGGCGAACACAGTTCGCCCCTACGGTGTCGCGCATTATGAAACAGTTTAAGGGAAAAATCACAAAACAAGTCGGTTTTTGCATTTGGCAGAAATCCTTTTATGATCATGTTATTCGTGACGAAAAGGATTATTTGCGAATTTGGGAATATATCGAAAACAATCCCGGGAAATGGGCAGAGGACAAGTATTTTATTTAACAGACAAATCCCGATAGGTCGAGCTAAAAGAAACAACCCGCTGAAAAGGGAACTCTTTTTCAGCGGGTATCTTTGTCTCATATCATAGCAAGCAGGGAAACAATATATATTTTCCCGCTTAAAGCCGAATTGCATCGGCATGTTATTTTAAGGGCAAGCCCCTAATACCCCCACAGCAAGAAAAAATAAATGGGAGAAATACTTCCTTATCGCCCCGTAGAGGATACCGCGGCTGTGCTTTTTTCTTCGCACCATATTCGCTCTGAATTATTTTCAGCTATTGCGAAAACTCTGTTTTTTATATAAAATAGATTCAAAAGAACTTCCCTACAAACGGAGGCCTATATGCGTGTTGTTGATTTGAGTGATATTATCCACTCCATGCAAAATGAAACCGAATTCGTTCTGCGCTGCGAAGAACAGTACCATGATAGGATCAGCGCGATTTCCGCTGTTATTCTTCACAGTGAAAAACCCTTTGTAGCATTGACCGGGCCGTCGGGCTCCGGCAAGACAACCACAGCCATGCGGCTCAAGGATTACCTGGAAAATCTCGGCAAAAAAGTGATTCTTGTTTCCATGGACAATTTCTTCTACCCAGACCGGGATGCTCCCAAAGAAGCAAACGGGGATTGGGAATCCCCTTATTATGTGAACCGCGAAAGCCTGCTTGATTGCCTTGACCGTTTATCAATGGGAGAAACTGCGGATATCCCCATTTTCGACTACAAAAAGAATGAGATCACCGGTCACAAAAAAATGGAGAGCAGCCGGGACGCCATCATCATCTGTGAGGGTATCCACATGCTCAATCCTCTTATTTTTGACGGTATCCGGGACCGCGCCACCGGAGTCTATGTCTCCCCGAGGACCCGTCTGATCACTCCGGATGATGAAATCGTCAAGCCGGAGGTCGTGCGGGTCGCCAGAAGAATGATCCGGGATTACAGAAGCAGAGGAGCTTCTCTTCAATCCACGGTCCAGCGAGCCCAGCAGGTTGACGCAGGCGAGACAAACTATATCCAGCCCTACAAATCCAACGCAGATCTGCACTTGGACAGTTTTCTTGACTATGAGCTCTGCCTTCTTTCCCGCTATATTCGTGACATCAGTTCTTTCCGCGATGAGCTCACCCCTGAATTTATGGAAGCGCACGGCCTTTCCCTTTTGCTGAAGGTCGTTCACCGCCTTCCTCCTTTGAAGGGGGAATATGTCCCGAAGGATTCTCTCATCCGTGAGTTTATCGGCGGCAGCAAATACCGGTATTAAAAAATCTTTGATCCGGGAGGTTAACTATGAGTGAAGCAATACTCGAATACCAAAATGCACTGAAAGCAGGACAAAGAGAGTATAAGGCTTGCATGGCTTCCGGCCAATCCCCCCATGTGAAGGTTTTGGATGAATTCCCAGGCTATACAGAGGGGCTTCGCCAAGTACGAATCGGACTTGTGGAAATTCCCTCCGAACGAATCGTCGGTACCAAAACCGCCGGCAGGCAGTTTTCCTTCTCTCCCTCCTTCTATCCCCTATTGGACGAGAATACCGAATTTGCCATGAAATGGAAGCGCCTTTGCAGCGCACACCTCAGCGATGAAGGCATTCGCGATCCCATTCAGTGCTTTGAATTTTACGGGAATTTTTATGTTCAGGAAGGGAATAAGCGCGTCAGCGTTCTGCGATATTTCAATGCAAGGACCATCCCTGCCTATGTCATCCGCATTCTCCCGGAAGAAAGCAGCACGGAGAAATACCGTGTCTATCGGGAATTTCTGGATTTCTATAAGATTGCCCATATCTATGATGTGAACTGCACGGTTCCGGGATTTTATCGGCGTCTACTCCAGCGTCTGGACTGCGGCACAGAGCAGTGGGGCGAAAGCTTCACCCGGCATTTTTTGGCAACATTTCAGCGCTTCCGCAGGATAGCTAAGGGAAATCTCAACCTGCAGAAGCGGACTCCTTCGGACGCTCTGGTCGTCTTCCTGTGGTACTACAGCTTTGACGATGCCTGGAACATGACGGAAGAAGACCTTACGAAGGCAATTTTAGGCCTGCAAAACGACCTGAATGCGCTCAACGAGAGAAAGCCCATTTCCCTCAGCACTCAGCCCGCAGAGCCCGGGAAAGAGGGTTTCTTCAGCCGCCTTGTGGCCAAATCTCCCAAAAAGCTGAAAATTGCCTTTATCCACGAGAGGGATGCTTCCAGCAGTGATTGGACCCGAGCCCACGAAATCGGCCGAAAGCATGTGGTCGATCTCTTCGGTGACCAAATTGAGACAAGTGCCTATTTCCATGCTGTTTCCGGTGCAGAAGGCGAGGCTCTCATTGAGAAGGCCATTGCAGACGGAAATAATGTGATTTTTACCACGACTCCGCCTTTGATCGGCGCTACTCTGCGGACAGCAGCCAGGCATCCGGAGATATCCATGCTTAACTGCTCTGTCAACATGCCCTACCGGGATATCCGTACCTACTACGGCCGAATCTACGAGGGCAAATTTATCACCGGAGCCATTGCGGCAGCCATGTCCGAAGACGGACGCCTGGGTTATGTGGGAAGCTATCCCATTTACGGAGTTCCTGCAGCTATCAACGCCTTTGCCTTAGGGGCCCAAATGGTCAATCCGAGAGCGAGTGTGGACCTGCAGTGGAGCTGTGTGGACGGAGATTTTTTAGAGCATTACCGTTCAGAGGGGATCCGCATCGTATCCAACCGGGATATGCCGACTCCGGACCGTATCGTAAGCAAATACGGCACCTTCCGCTTGAAAGAAAACGGAGAATCCGAGCTGCTTGCCTCCGCCATATGGCGTTGGGACAGAATGTATGAGAATATCATCCGCAGCATGCTGGACGGAAGTTGGAGCGTTGAACGCAGTGAAGCCGGAAACCGGGTCATCAACTATTGGTGGGGCATGAGCAGCGGGGTCATTGATGTCGTTTTAGGAGATATTCTTCCCGACGGTGTCCGCCAGCTCGCAAATGTGCTCCGCCGCGAAATGAAATCCGGCCAGATTGATCCCTTCCTGCGCAAAATCTATGACCAGGATGGCGCTCTGCGCTGTGACGGCGGCAATAGCCTATCTTCCTACCGTCTTCTGCACATGGACTGGCTCTGTGACTGCGTCCATGGAAGCATCCCCGGTTATGATGAAATTCGCCCCATTGCGAAACGAATGGTCCGGCATTTAGGGCTTCACCGGGAAGAACTGTCCGAGGAGGAACTCCCATGAAAATTTTATGCGTTGCAGATGAAGAAGATAAATCCTATTGGGATTTCTTCCGACCCGAAAAGCTGCAGGATATCGACCTGATCATTTCCTGCGGGGACTTAAAGCCCGAATATCTCAGTTTTCTTGTTACTATGGGGCATGCCCCGGTCTATTATGTTCGAGGAAACCATGACTACCGCTATGATCAGGCTGCGCCGGAAGGCTGCGAATCCATTGATAATCGAATCGTGGAATTTCGGGGTCTCCGCATTTTCGGCCTCGGCGGATGTAAACACTTCAGCCGGAGCAAAGAGCACTACCGTGAACAGGATATGGAAGCCAGAATCACCAAGCTGCGCCTGAAGCTGCGCAAGGGTGTGGATATCATTGTGACCCATGCGCCCGCCTCCGGCTATGGAGATCTTCCTGACCTGACCCACAGCGGTTTTGACTGCTTTGTGGATCTGATTGACCGCTACCATCCCAAATTTTTCCTTCACGGCCATATCCATGATTCCTATAATTACAAGCTGCAAAAGTGTTATGAGCGGGAAGGCACAAGAATCATCAATGTGGGAAAAAGTACGGTTCTGGAAATCCCGGACGAAGAGCTCCCAAAGCCTGAGCCGAAATCCCCGAGATTCTCTTTAAGAGGAAAGCTTTCATGAAATACAAATGTCTGGTCCTGGACCATGATGACACGGTGGTGGACAGCACTGCGACTGTCCACTTTCCCTGCTTCCTTGAATATCTGCAAAAAAAGTATCCTCTAGCCTATCAACACGGCTACACGCTTGAAGAATATTTCATCAAAAACTTCGATCCGGGAATAGAATCTCTCTTCCACGATGAAATTGGCCTGAGCGAAGAAGAAATGGCCGCAGAAGTGAAATATTGGAGTGAATATGTCAAAACCCATATTCCGAAGGTATATCCCGGGATGCGGGAGCTTCTTTGGGAAGAGAAGGAAGCCGGCGTCCTGCTGTGTGTTTCCTCCCATTCCTATTCAGAGCATATTTTGAGAGATTACCGGGCAAATCAGCTTCCTGAACCTGATATGATTTTCGGCTGGGAGCTGCCAAGAGAACAGAGGAAGCCCTTCCCTTATTCTCTGAATGAAATCATGAAACAGTTTCATTTGAAGCCGGAAGAAATCCTCATGCTGGATGATCTCAAGCCCGGATATGATATGGCGAAAGCCACCGGAGTCCCCTTTGCCGCAGCAGGCTGGGCCTATGACATCCCGGAAATTGAAAACTATATGCGGAAAAACTGCGACTATTATTTCAAAAACGTAGACGATCTCCGCAGGCACCTCAAAGAAGCGTAAGCCTATATCCGAGTCATTTCTAGAAAAGTTCATCTTGAAAAGAAGCGGCAGTGAGTTCATCATTTGAGCTCACTGCCGCTGAATTTTTATGCTTGGATTTTTTGAATCGTTCCTCAGAATTTTCTTCCCGAGCCGGAATGGAAGGAACCGGAGGAACCGTGATAGGAACCCGAGAAGGAAGAACCGCCGGATGGACGGGACGGCCCGGAACGGGATCCGGAGGAGCTTGCCACTCTCGTCCGTGATGTTGTAACATTGATAAGCCGATCCCCTACTGAGGCAATGCGAAGACTATCCGGCTGCATATAGAGATTTGCCGTAACAGCCTTTTCTTTGCTCTTCATGGTCCTTTTTGCAGAGGAAAGTCCGATGCCGCCGACAATCGCACCGGCAATGCCGGCAAAGATTCCGGCCCCGACCCAATTAAAGGGATTTTTTATCTCTTCGGGCTCTTCCGCGCCGGGACGCAAATATCGGTTCAGATAGTCCAGCCAGCAGAGGACCCCGTCCCCGTAAGCGCCATCCACAAGGTAGGCATAGAGGCTGTCATCCAGGGTGTTTGCCAACTCTTCTGTGTAGAGATCCTGTGTTTCCGGACCGGTACAGCAGGTCCACCAGCAGCGGTTTTCCGGATCCATGCAAATGAAGAGGCAAAGGCCCTCCCGGTTTTCACCGAAACCGTAGCCGTTGAAATCGTAGAAATCCGCAGCCAAAATCTCTTCCGGGAAACCGTAATCGCTGCTATCCGTATAGATCACCAGATCTTTATTCAGAGATGCGGAAACCTCTTCGATCATGGAGCGAATCTCTTCTTCCTCGCTCTGCGTGAATAAATCCGCATCATCTACCAAGCGAGGTGCAGTCCCGTCAAAAAAGAAGGAAAAATGTTCCGGATCCTCCGGATACCAGGCCGGAAGTGTTTTTTCTTCTTCGCCGGAAACAGGCAGAATGACCATGGGAGGGTCAGCTTCCAAATCCGGAAGCTCATCGTGGCCCTCATCCCCGACATGTTCTGTGACAAGAAGACCCTCTGCCTTTTCTCCCAGGACCTGAACAGCATTCCCCGGCTGGACAGTACCGACAGGAAGAAGGCTTCCGTCATCCACATGGGACTGGAGAATTTGCTGTACGTAAGAGAAAAAATCATTAAAAATGCCGTAAATCCCGTACTCATCCGCATTTTGCACGATTTTGCTGCAAAGGTCTTTATTTACCTCTTCGGTGAAATACTCTGCGGCTTTTCCGTGGGGAAATATCTCTTTTTTCTTTGTGTCAGCCTGGTAAAGGAGCAGAATGCCGTCTGCATCCTTGCCATAACCAAAGCCATCATAATAAAATTTCGCTGCCTCTTCCCATGAATAACTGCCGAGATTTTCCTGATTCACAGCATAGGCCACAACATCAATTCCAAACGCG
This sequence comes from Oscillospiraceae bacterium, assembly GCA_045640565.1. GTDB lineage: Bacteria > Bacillota > Clostridia > Oscillospirales > Oscillospiraceae > RGIG3159. Next base: position 11,611 of record JAZUFG010000021.1, read on the forward strand.
GAAACGAGCTCACATGCCATGGCGTCCAGATCTTTCAAATCCGACTCTGAAAGTTCTCCGGTAAAATCCGCAGCTCTATAATAGGCATCCGACCATTCCTCCGCAGCAAAGCAGAGAGGAAGCAGAAGGGAAAAGGCCATCACGATTGCAATTCCAAATGACAGTATTTTTTTCATGCTTTCACCTCAGAGAAAGTGGATCAGGAGACGGAGCGCAAAGGCTGCAGCTCCGGCAATGCCGAAGCGAAGGAGAAAATAGTTTCTGGACTCCCTCTTTCCGATGGGCAGATCTCCGATAACCTTTCCGGTCTGACCGTTGACAGCAAACTGATAATCCTTTTTCCGATAGTTTATTTTAAAGAAATAAACCGGAAGAAGAAGGTAAGAAACCTTGGAAAACTTTGCATCCAGGCTTCCGCCGCAGGGCCGCGCATTGACATAGCCGGCTCCCGCCTGCAGACCGGACATATCCTGGGTGCTGTTTACCATCCGCTCTTTTGCTCTTTCCTGCAGGCCCTCTGCTGCATCATCGTAGCGCTCGGACACATAACCCGCAAGATAGCGCGTATCAAAGGGCTTTATGCCGTTATAATCAAACGGCCCCAGAGAATCCATCAAATCATCGTCCAGCTTCTCGGAAGCATCCACGGGCAGCATCTGGAAATCCATGGAAACGTCCCGCTCCAAACGGTAATGGAAGGTGTCTGTGACGATATATTCTCCCCTTGTATGGCTGGTCATCCGCTCTGCCAGATAATTCAGACGGCCGGAAACTCTTCCGGTAAAGACCCAGAAGGGGACATATACGCCGTTAATTTTATCCATTGTCTGCTCGGAAAAGAAATCCTTCGGCAGCAGCTTCTTATCCGAATAGAAGCGTTTCATGGCGTTAGGCAGCTCTTTGGGGCTGATCTTAAAGGGAATGATCCCATCCGGACGGAGGGAACCTGAAACCTTCCCCGTCAAAACGATATGATTCTTGCAATATGGGCAGGTCAGAGAAACCGTTTCCGGGTCGCACAGGATCTCCGCTCCGCAGGATTTACAGTTAAAAACGGGGAGCTCACCCGGGTCCTCCTTGGCAGTATGCTGCAAAAGGCTGTCAAAATCAAAACCGTTCACTTCCGTTTCGGCTTTGCCATCAGCTTCTTCTGCATTCTCCAGAATTTCCGTTACCGTGCCACAGTAATCGCAAACCAGCTTAGATTTTTCCGGATCAAACCGTAGGGGCGCACCACAGGCCGGACATTTCTGTTCAACAGTGATCGATTCCGCCATAGCAGTTCCTTTCTTCATTTCTCAGATAAATACGATCTAAGAGTTCTCCTTAAAATCGTCAGACAACTCTTCCAGAAGTGCTTCCGCACTCAAATCTTCCGAAATCACGCGGGTCTCATCCATAGCTTTCGGACTCACGGTTTTTATTTCGTTCGGATCAATTACCACAGTTTCATCCATTCCGGCAGGGGCACTCTTTCTCCCATTTTCCGCAGGATGACGCGCCGCCCTGCCCGCAGCTTTTTCGGCCATTTTCAGTTCCGGCTCTTCTTTTTCACTGCGGACCATCCGAACGATGAAGAAGACACCGGCTCCGATGGCAAGCAGGACAACCAAAGCGAAGAGAATAATGGCAAATACGCCGAAGGACTTTTTCTCCTTCCGGGCGGGAAGCTGATTTTCCTCCGGCAGCTCAACGGGGTCCTCCGTTTCTCCCGCAGTGATAAACTCCTCTGCAGGAAGTTCTTCTTCCTCTTCTTCCTTCTCTTCCGGCGCAGCTTCAAAGGTAATGGGTATCAAGCCGGAAATGGTGGGCTCACTCTCCATACCGTCCAGACAATTCCAAATATAGACACAGTAGTAGAAAGTCCCCTCTTTTTGCGGAAGAACAAGGACCGGGCTGTCCGTATAGTTGACCGGCTTCAGATTTGCTTTATTCCCATCCGGACTGGAGTACCAGGCATAACGAAGAGTCCCCCCGTCTTCCGCATGGGCTTCCACGCTGAGTTCAGCCTTCCCGCTTCCGACCTTGATGACACCGCCTTCCGGCTGACGGTCAATAATGGGTTTCTCCGGCTCCCTGCCTTTGACCTCCACCTCGAACGCCGCACTCTTTCCCCGGTAGGTCAAGGTAACAGAAGTCTTCCCTTTTTCCTCAAAGGTTTCCGGCTCTACTGTCAGCTCCGAGAAATCCGAAAGGTCATAGGAATCCGGTGAGCCTTCAACATGAAGCTTCAGTCCTTTTAAATTGACTGTCTCCCCCACTTTGTAAAGCAGTTTCTCCGGATTTTCCGTGATATGAATGGACGAAACAGTATCCTCCAAGACTTCAACAGTGACTGCTCCGGTATAGCTCAGATTATTCTCATATTTTCCGCCGTCAGTCCAAACTCCGCAATAATAGGTCCGAACTCCCGGCTTTGATGTATCCACCTTCAGGGTCGCGTTTGTTTCTGTGCCCCGGTCAATGGCAACAATTCCGCTCAGGCTTCCGGTATCGGAAGCAAACCAAAGATGGTGCAGGCTTCCTGTTGTCCCTGCCGCTGCCTTTGCGGTGCAGGTCAAAACCAGACTCTCCCCTTGCTTGACAGAATAAGTCGCAGGCATGGACAGACCCTCCGGAGGTGCCGGCTCCGTGGCATCCGTGACCTGAATACGGGCATGGGAAGAATATACCGTTCCATTCGCATTTTCCGCCATGCAGTAGATCTCAGCGCCATTCAATTCAGACCGGATCCCGGAAATATAATAGCGGTTTTCCATGGGGCCGATCCCAAACTGCAGTTCCGGATCCCCATACGGATACCAGGGCATATCCGGGAGATTTTCCATATCGCAGGCATCGTAAACCGTTCCTTTATAGACGATGAACCAACGGTAATCGTAAAACTCGGAATTACCGTCGGAAATCTCGCAGGACCAGCTTGCAGCAGAGCCCTCCGGCCACATGGGAGAGGCAGGATTTACCTCCAGCTTGGGACCGGAGGCCGCATTTGCCAAAAGCGCAAAGATCCCGCAAAGAGAAAAAAGAACAAATATCTGCAAAAAGCTTCTTCTGAGCTTCATAAAAAACTCTTCCTTTGTCTATAAAATAGCTATTATATTATAACAGATTATTTCCGATTCTCCAACAGGAATTTTTCCCTCTGTCAGCTTGTGATAAAATAAGAAAAATGATATAATGAGGCAAATGCTGAAAAGCGGAGGAGTTTGTCATGTCCGAAGAAAAGCGCTTAAACCGAGCCTATTCGTTCTTTTATCCTATCATGCGATTCTTGGTCCGCAGAAAATTCAATTACAGTTTTGATTCCCTGAAGGAAATCCCGGGGCCCTATCTTCTTCTTGCCAACCACAACACTGACTGGGACCCTATCATGGTCGGCCTTGCAAACGGAAAACGCCTCCGCTTTGTTGCTACGGAACACATTCTCCGCAAGAAATTCGCTGCCTGGTTCCTGACCCGCTACTTCAAGCCCATTGTTCACATGAAAGGGAAACTGGGAACCCGCTCCACCATGGAAATTCTCCGGGCTCTGAGGCACGAGGAAAGCGTGTGCATCTTTGCAGAAGGCAACCGCTCCTTCTACGGTGTCACCGGTGAAATCCCGGAGGTCACCGGAAAACTGGCCAAAAAAAGCGGAGTTTCCCTTGTTACATTCCGCTTTGAAGGCGGCTACTTTACTCAACCACGGTGGGGAAAGAGTTTTCGGAAGGGCCGCCTCCACGGTTCACTGGTCCGGGTCTACAGCCCGGAGGAGCTCTCCAAAATGTCCGACACAGATGTTCAAAGAGCTATATGCGAGGATCTTCATGAGGATGCTTACCGCCGCCAGGATATGAATCCCGTTGCATTTAAAGGAAAGAACACGGCCGAAGGCATGGAGGTCGCCCTCTATTGCTGCCCGAAATGCAAAAGCTTTTCCTCCCTGCACAGCAGGGGAAAGCGCATTTCCTGCGCCTGCGGGTTTTCCGCAGAATATGACGATTTCGGGAACCTGACCGACGAAGAGCATACGGTATATACCCTCTCCGATTTAGCCGATGAACAGAGAACCTATCTTCGGTCCATGGTTTTCTCCGGAAAGAAGGAAGCTCTCTTCTCCGATACCGTTACTGTCGGTGAAGTTCTGGACCATAAAGTTCCTGACACGGAAGAGAAAACCCTGACCGCATATACGGACCGTTTCCAAATCGAGCAAAAGGAAATCACGCTGAAGAATATCGTCGGCGCTGCCATTTTCTCCCGGAACACGCTGCTCATTCACATGGAAGATCCCGAAGGAATCAGACAGTATGAAGTGAAGGGGTCCGAGAGCTTCTCCGCCATCAAATATCTTGACCTATGGAAACTCTTGAAAGAGCGCCAGGAGGATAAAAATGAAAATCAATGACTGTATACACGGGTTTACCGTCAAGAATCTCAGGAAACTCAAAGAACTGAATGCCACTATGGTGGAAATGGTCTATGAAAAAAATGGAGCAGAACTCATTTGGCTGGACCGGGATGACCGCAACCTTTCCTACGCCATCACCTTCAAAACCGTTCCCGGAGACAGCAGCGGCGTTTTTCATATTTTAGAGCATTCCGTTCTGAACGGTTCTGAAAAATTCCCCCTCAAGGAACCCTTTGTGGATCTTCTCAAGGGCTCCATGCAGACCTTCCTCAATGCTATGACATTCCCGGATAAGACCATGTATCCGGTCAGCAGCCGAAATCGGAAGGACTTCCTGAACCTAATGGATGTCTATACGGACGCCGTTTTCCACCCCCTTATTTACAAAAGGAAAGAGACCTTTCTGCAGGAAGGCTGGCACTATGAGTGGGACGAAAGCGGAAAACTGAACTGCAGCGGTGTGGTCTACAGCGAAATGCAGGGAGCTTTTGCCTCCCCGGATACGCAGCTCGCAAACGAGCTCATGCGGCAGCTTTTCCCGGATTGCTGCTACGGCTATGTTTCCGGAGGTGATCCGAAGGAGATCCCCTCCCTCAGTTATGAAGCATTCCTGGATAACCATCGCCGCTATTATCATCCTTCCAATGCAAAGATCTTCTTGGACGGCAGTATCGACCTGGATTCCTGCCTTGCTCTTTTAGACGGATACCTCTGCGGCTATGACAGGCGGGAGGAGGCCATCCATATCGGTGAACAGATTCCCGTTTCTCCGGAGGAATTTCTGGGCTGCTATGAAATCGAGCAGGGCGCTCCCCTTGAAAATCGCGCCATCTGGGGTAAGGGTTTTGTATGCGGAGATTTCAGCGAAACTGTGAAGAATGCGGGACTGCAGGTCCTGGCCGATGTTCTGACGGGAAGCAATGAAGCCCCCCTCAGAAAGGCTGTTCTGGATTCAGGCCTCTGCGAAAGCTTTAGCATGGAAGCAGGAGACAATACCAAATATCTCCTCGTGACCTTTGAAGGAAAAAACACGGATATCTCCAAGCTGGACCGTCTCAAAGCAGCCGTCCGCGAAACTCTGCAGAAGCTTGCAGAGGAGGGTCTTGACCGGGAACAGCTGGAAGCCTCCATTAATGCCCTGGAATTTGCCGCGAGAGAACGGGATTACGGTTCCCTGCCCAAGGGCATTGTATTTGCCATCACTGCCATGGACAGCTGGCTCTATGGCGGCGATCCCGCGGCCAGCATCTGCATCGGCGACACCTTTGAAAAGCTGCGCAAGGGTATTGATGAGGGGTACTTTGAAACACTTATCCGCGACTGCCTTTTGAACAACCGCCATTGCGCCTCCGCGTGCCTCCTGCCCTCTGAAAGCCTCGGGAAGGAAAGGCAGGAGCAGCTTGAGGCGAAGTTATCGGCGGTTGCCTCCTCCCTCTCCGAACAAGAGCGGGAGCAGATCCGCATCCAATCCGAGCGCCTTCTTGAACTGCAAATGCGTGTGGACAGTCCTGAAGAAAAAGCCTGCCTGCCCAAGCTTTCCCTTTCCGACCTTGCTCCGGAGGTTACGCCTTTCAGTGTCGTTACGGAACAGGTTGACGGAACAAAGCTTCTGATCGTCCCTCAGGAAACGAACGGCATCCTCTACCCCGATTTCTATTTTGCCGTCCGTGATCTTCCCCTTGAAGATCTCCCCTATCTTTCCTTCCTGGGTGAGCTTTTCGGAGAAGCTGAAAGCAAGAAACACAGCGGAATTGAAATTCAGGCAATGCTGAAAAAGGACTTGGGGTCCTTCTCCTGCAACTGTGAGGTTTGCGGCATACCGGAAACGGCGGATCAATGCTATCCCTTCTTCGTGGTCTCCACCAGTGTTCTTGAAAGCAAGAAGGACCGCGTTGCCCCGCTTCTTTCCGAAGTCCTCTTCGAGAGTGTTTTATCCAACCGGAACTTTCTCTCTCAAATGCTGAAGCAGCGCAGAATTGCCATGCGGGAAAGCATTTGCAGCCGCGGCAACTCTTTTGCCATAGGGAGAACCTGCGCCTGCAATACGGCAAGGGGCGTATTCGGGGAATACACCTCCGGTCTTGAATACTATCGCTGGATCTGCAAAACAGACGACTGCTTTGAAGAAAATGCCGACAGGCTCATTGAAAAGCTGGAAACCCTTGCGAAAAAAGTTTTCTGCCGGGAACGCCTGGCTCTCGGTATTACCGGACAGCCTGAACCGGAATGGGTCTGTGACCTTCTGGACTTTATCCCCTGGGGAGAATTCCCCGGAAAAGCAGCGGATTGGCCTCTGCTTGAAGTCCGCTCAGAAGGCATTGAAATCCCCTCCGATGTGGGCTTTGCCGCAAAGGGTGTCAATCTCTGCGTGAAAGGAATCCCCTTCCGGGGTTCTATGGCCGTTGCTTCCCAGATCCTCAGCTATGACTATCTCTGGAATGTCATCCGCGTGCAAAACGGCGCATACGGGGCGGGAATGAGCATTGGGACCCGCGGCGAGCTTCTTTTCTCGACCTACCGGGATCCCGCAGCTGCCTCCTCCCTTGACTGTATGGACGGAGCGCCGGAATACCTTCGGAAGAATTGTCCCAGCCAGGAGGATTTGAACAGTCTGATCATCAGCGCGGTTTCGGAATCCGAACCCCTTCATACTCCCAGAACGCAGGGAAAAACCGAAATACTCCTTACCCTCAGCGGGATCAGCGAGGCGCGCATGAATGAGATCCGCCGAGAGATGCTGAAAACAGATAAAAAAGAACTGCTGCGATTTGCAGATGAAATGGAAGCTTCTTTAAAAGAAAGTGCTGTTTCCGTCTTCGGCGGAAGCAGCTGCCTGCAAGCCTGCGGAAATAGGCTGGCACAGATTTCTAAGCTCTCCTGATTGATTACTCTATTGATTTTTCGCGCATTCTCATCTACAATGATAAAAAAAGTTCATTGGAGGAAATTATGGAAGATTACGGTCCCAATTATGTAACCATTACCGATGAAGACGGAAAAAGTTACGAGATGGAAATCCTGGCAAGATTTGAATATCTGGACAAAGAATACGTTGCCCTGATTCCCGCAGATGAATCCGAAGAGGATCCTTCCACTGAGGTCAATATTCTCCGCGTTGAGGATGTTGACGGCGAGGAGATGCTGGACGCCATTGAGGACGACAGCGAGCTCCAGGGGGCTTATGATGCCCTGATGGAGCTGGTCTTTGAAGACGAAGAAGAATAATTTACTCCCTGCCGGGTTTGTTACGGGCCCTTTTAAACCCACATCAGATTCCTCGGGACCTTGGTTTCTTTTCATGCGGTTTGCAGGCCTCCCGCTTTGCGGATGTTGGAAGCAGTGAAGCATGAAAGCCAGCTCCCACCTGCATATTATGTGCAGGTTATATTGGGGTTCGGACGGCTTCGGCGGGGAATTCATACTGGGAGTGTTTTATGAACCTTTCCGACATTATCGTACTCCTAAGCGGTGTTGCCCTTTTCCTGTTCGGCATGAGCCTGATGGGAGACGGGCTGAAATCCGTTGCCGGAAGCAAGCTGGAGCTGGTGCTTTACCGCCTGAGCAATACGCCAATCAAAGGACTGCTTTTAGGAACCGGCGTCACTGCTGTGATCCAGTCCTCCTGCGCAACTTCCGTCATGGTCGTCGGCTTTGTCAACAGCGGCATGATGCATCTCCAGCAGGCTATTGGCGTCATTCTAGGCTCTATTCTCGGAACCAGCATCACCGGCTGGATCATCAGCCTCAGCTATCTTGGCGCAGGAAGCGGAATCCTCAGCCTCTTTTCCACTTCCACACTGACCGGAGCCATTGCCGTTGCAGGCATTATTCTCCGCATGTTCTGCAAAGGACAGAGCAAAAAGCACTTGGGAGACATTTTCCTTGGTTTCGCCGTTCTGATGACCGGAATGGCAACCATGAGCGGCGCCGTTGCTCCGCTGAAGGAAAGTGAGACTTTCATTCGCATTCTGACCGCCTTTGAAAGCCCTATTCTGGGTATTCTCGTGGGCGCTGCCTTTACTGCGGTCCTTCAGAGTGCTTCTGCTGCCGTCGGTATTCTTCAGGCTCTGTCCGTTACCGGAGCTATGAGCGTTTCTGCAGCCATTCCCCTTCTCCTGGGCATCGGCATCGGCGCTTCTGTTCCCGTGCTTCTCTCTGCCCTGGGCGCAAACCTGGAAGGCCGCAGGACTGCCTATGTTTATCCTGTTGCGGAAATCGGAACGGTGATCCTTTTCTCCGTTCTCTTCTACCTGCTGATTCCCCTCTTCCCCCAGGCATTCCTGGCGGGAAAGACGAATCCCTTCTCCCTTGCATTTTTGAACTCCGTTGTCCGATTTATTAAGGTTCTCTTTGCCTTCCCCTTCTTCCGTGGAATTGAAAAGCTGGTCATTCGTCTTGTTCCGGCAAAAGAAGGAGAGGAATCCTCACCGGCTATTCTGCATCCGGAAGAACGCTTCCTGGACCATCCCACTATTGCCGTTGAACAAACGGGTACATTCATGCGGGAAATGGCCGCAACTGTTGCGGAAAACCTTCTGACGGCATTGAATCTTATTTCCGATTATTCGGATGAAAAATACCAGTACGCAGTCAATCTGGAAAGCAAGGTTGACCGCTATGAAGATTCCCTCAGCAATTATCTCATCAAGCTGACAGCAAAGGAATTATCTCCGCAGCAAAACGGCTCTGTTTCCGTTTTCCTTCACGCTGTTTCCGATTTGGAGCGAATCTCCGACCATGCTCTCAACATTGCCGACAATGCAAAGGAGCTGCATGAGAAATCGATTGAATTCACAGATTCCGCAAAAAATGAAATTGCGGTCATGATCTCTGCCATTGAAGAAATTCTGGATAGAACCGTGCTCTGTTTTGTGCGGCGGGATGCCGAGTATGCCGGAACTGTAGAGCCCTTGGAAGAAACCATTGATTATCTGTGCGACCGAATGAAATTCAACCATATCTCCCGCATTTCCAAAGGTGAATGCACTTTGGCACACGGATTTGTGTTCAATGACCTGCTGACTAATTTTGAACGAATCTCCGACCACTGCTCCAATATCGCCGTTGCCGTTATTTCCGAAAAATCCGGCAATTATGATACCCACGAGTATCTGGATGAGATAAAAGAACGGAAGTCCAAGGATTTTGAAGCAATGTATCAGGAATATCGGGATCGTTTCTCCATCTCCTAGACGGCAAATAAGCCCGGAACCGTCAAAATCAAGAACTATTATTCAAGTGTTATCAAGTGAGTCCTATTCCGGGGCTCACTTGTTTTTTCGCTTGTCGCTGATGGGACAATAATAATGGCAGCAATTCGGCATTTATGATTATTTGCTTGATTTGTCACTTTTTGTATGCTACGCTAATAAAAAACTGTTATATGATGGGTTATGAATATACCGCCGTCCCCTGAGCCATGAATCCGGGGAATCATGAGCCACCATTCCGGGGAAATATGATCCACGATTCCGGAAATTATTGAGCCAGAAAATTTCGCCCTTATAATTGTG
>JAZUFG010000022.1:0-4035 GCA_045640565.1 Oscillospiraceae bacterium
CAAAAAAGATTTCTTTGTTTTTGCCGATAAATGTGAAATATCAAAAACATCAGCTGAAAAGATGATTGCGAAAATCATTTCCATGAAAGCAAAGTACCTTGAAATGTGCATCAATTCAAACTTGCCCGGGCATTTGAAAGAGAGCTTTATAGATCTCAACAACAACAGGTGCAGGGTGTTAGAGTGAGCATAATCATTAGCTAAGCGACTTCATTCCTCTCGTCTCCTACTGTTTCTTTCCGATTTTCGGCACTCCGGAATTCCGATTTCCCGACTTCCGGAATTCGGTTTTTCGGAACTCTGGAATTCGGTAATACCGAACTCCGGGAAGTTCTTTACACGATTAACTGCAGGCCCGGAAACAGCGGCCCGGGAAATATTCCCCGGGCCGCTAAAAACGGCAAAATCGCGAACAGCAGCCTTTATTTTCTATTGCCATAAGAGCTCAAAATCGGGATGAGCACAAATATAATGAAAAAATAGATAACGATCATTTTCCCGTCATGGGTCATAAGAATTATCCTCCTTTCTAATTAACGGAATGCATCAAACGGAATTAACCCGATTGCGGCTGCGGAGAGCGAGAGGAAAAGGCCAATTGGCCCGACATCTCCGCCGATACCGGAAACGGCATAAATAGCAATACCAAGCTCACAAGAGCCAACTAACATCAAAATCCGCAAGAGAACGCGCATCTTGAAATCGAAATTGTTATCGTCCATATTCTATCACCTCTTACTCAGTTCAATCCTGCCCGCAGAGGGATCCCGGCAGATTTTCTGATGATTTCGGAGAATTGCTTCAAGAGTTCTCATCGCATTTTCCTTTCATACCGATTGTTTTCCAGTCAGTCCCCGGCGCCGAAAATGGCGCCGGGGCTGCTTTTTCAGTCCTCGTCGTCGGCCTTCAGGGCTTCCATGGCCGCTGCGCAGTCCAGCCCGGCATTCGCTGCCTCCTGCAGAGCGCGGAGCGCCTTCTCCCTGTCATAGCCGCTGTAGGCAGGGTTCCCGTAGAGGAGACCGTAGCCCAGATTGGCCAGTCCCTTCTCCTCCCCGCCGGCCTTCTTCAGGTTGACCAGGGCTTTACGGAAGTTATTCTCCTTCAGAGCAAGGAGGCCTTTCACTCCGTAGGCAGTGGGGTCGGCAAGGGCGCGAATTCCCTTGAGAAACTTGACGCTGTCCTTATGGAAAAGTTCGATATTTCTTTCGGCAACAGAATTGTGACTCAGACGGTTGATTTTGCTGCGGTCTTCACGGCGGCTGGCGGAAGTTTGGAGGATGCGCTTGATTATCAGATTTCTACGAAGATTTTAAGAAAGGTCATTTCCAGCGATGACGGAGACGCTTTCCATGAATTGCTCGATGCAACCAAGGATTATAAAGAAACGCAGAGGCTGATCAACAAACGTATCAAGGATTTGAGGTAACATGAGAGTTTTATATCAATCAGCATTGGTTCATAAAGAACTTACAAGAGGCAGTGTTTTTCACACTGCCCCTTGTAAAGCATGCCTTGTAATTGAGACTGAACGAAACGAACCGGATTATGATCTGATTTATAATGGTGTCGATGTTGATTCAAGCATTACAAGTTTTGACTGCGACACAAATGCTGAGCTGATTGTAAGGCAGCACGGAGAAAAATACTCATACTCTGTCAAGCCGATAGTACATACACTGTCAAACGAATACGCTCTTGCCTATGAGCAGTTTGCTTATGAGCGCATGGAAAAAACCGAGAATGAAATAAAGAGCATTCAGAACGGACAACTGAAAATGTACGCGGTTGATCAAAGCGCAGAGGTGCATGACTGGACCGAATTATTTAACAAGCTGGAGATTGCTTTTCCTGCTTTCAAGAGCATTTGTGAAAAGCCAAAGTCTCATCTTAAAGCGGTGAATGAGGTGCGGCCTATTGAGACGGTCAAACGTATCGGCTATGAATCTATTCCGTATTTGGCAGCCCATAGTGAGGATTGGCTGGCCAGAACAGCAAGCGGATTAAAACCGGCACGCCTTTTCTCTCGGGTTGAAGACGATGAATTTCAAATTTATGAAAACCGTGTAACAAAAACGCTGATTGACTTAATCCTTTCTTTCTTACGGAAAAAGGAAAAAGAACTGAAGGATCAGTGTGAACAGCTGCACGGAATCATGAATAGCGGCATCCAGACAGGCAGTTTTGGTTTTGATGTTACTTTTCAAAAAGCCGTTGCCGAACTTATGAGTTCGGACGAAAACGGTGATGAATACCGATCAAAAGTGCTGGATCTTGTCCGGTATCTACATAAGCGATCAAAAAATTTGCTGAAAAAATATCGCACGCTGCGTCAAACAAGATTATACCGTTATCTAAAAAAATCCAAGGGTGTGACAAACCCCTTGAACGAAACCAATATCCTTTTGATGGATAAGCACTACAATGTTGTTTTTAAGCTTTGGAAGGATATTCATAAAGAGATTGCACCTCAAGAAGTTACAGCAGAAGACACGGTGAAATTTTCGGATACCATTTCAAATTATTTGCTTTTCTGCAAAACTCTATGTGGCTATACTGCGCATATCTTAAATTTCAGCATTGAGCAAGATGGCCTTTATAATAGAAAAAACGACAATCTTGCTTTGTCTGTATCAGAATCAGACGGCTTGATAAGTGTGACCATAAAGGATAAAACTAAGCGATATGCAGATCTTGAAAACGGGGTGTTATCACCTATAGCGCCCGGAGAAACATTTGGAAAATTTAGTTTTGACGGTGTAAGACTCTATTGGGAAAACGATGTTTCAGTTGATGAGATCGATGAATTCTGTTCCCTATTCAAAACAAGAGAAAGCCGCGGAAAAGAGCAAGCTGAAGAGAAGAAAAAGTATCATGCAATAAGGGCAGCAATAGAACAACGGCAACAGACTTACAGCCAACCCAAATTCAGCAAAGCTGTTATTTGGCCGGCCGTCGTTGAACTTGAGAGCGATACTCGTAATACATTCAAAGAATGGGTTGAACTGAATGCTTCAAATATAGCAGAGACACATCATGCAGATTATGTTATTGTCTCTGTTCCGGCTTGCGGAGAGGATGAGCAAAAGATTGTTTCTTACGCAAAAGGAAGCGGATCAAATGTAATGATTCTTCCGCTGACGATGTTTGATATTAACTCATTCAGACGACTTCAAAATGTAATGCTTCGTCAGATCGTATCGCTTAATACGGGGCGTTGTCCTTGCTGCGGCGGAGAAATGAGGGGACGAGATAATCAGATGGTTTGTGATAACTGCAACCAAATGATGCTGACCAAAACTATTTGCCCCAATCCGGATTGTCGCCACGAATACTACTATCTAAGCTTTGATGTTTCCGCAGAGACATTGTCAAGGATGAAAGACATTGATTCAGAAAACTTCTATCAGGTCGATAGCTTATATCAGTATAAGGATATCGTGAACATGTCAGTCGATACCGGGAAGATCAGAACTATCTGCCCGCATTGCGGACAATAATGCTATCAGAAGAAACCAGCAGATTATCTGCTGGTTTTTTCATAAAAAGGTTAAGTGCTCTGCATTTTCTCCCTAATACATATTAGGACAACGAGAAAAAGGAGTTTTTAATATGAATACACATATTTCAATCATTAGGGCATTAACCGGAGAACAGTTCCTTGAGCTTATAAAGGTTTTAGTTACAGGGGGCGTAATTGTCACCTTGGCCTACGGCGCATATAAAAATGGATACATTCTGCAATGCAGCAAGGATGGCATTGATATAACTCTAAAGCCCGCGGTATTATAATATTATGGAAGCCAGCGTCCGGCGAAAAAAGCCATTTAGGGGTTTAATACGCCCAACACCAAGGCTCCTCTCTTGAATAGATAATTTTTCAGCCGGTCTTTTTTTATTTCAGGAAGTCCCGGATGCCATCTGCCAGGGCATCGATATCTTCCAGGCTGTTGTAATAGTGCATGGAAATGCGGATGCCGCCGGTTCCCGTGGAGCTGCGAAGGGAGACCTTGATCCCCCGCTCCTGCAGGAAGGCAA
>JAZUFG010000023.1:0-16722 GCA_045640565.1 Oscillospiraceae bacterium
AAATGTGCGGTGGCACGATTGAATTTAATCCAGGAGCTACTGTAGGTGTTTGCGATTCCTGCGGTTCCAAGCAGACTTTGCCCCGTTTGGAGGATGATGTCCTTTCCAATCTCCATAACCGTGCTAACACACTTCGCTTGAAGTGTGAGTTTGATAAGGCGGAAGAGGTCTATAATAAGATTCTCATGAAATCCCCAGAGGACGCAGAAGCTCATTGGGGTATTATTCTCTGTAAATACGGTATTGAGTATGTGGAAGACCCCGTGACCTATAGGCGCATTCCCACATGCCACCGTACCTCCTTTGATGCCATTCTTGCGGACGAAGATTATAAGGCATCCATGGAATATGGGGATCTTTCTCAGCGGGAGCTTTATGAAGCAGAAGCCCGGGAAATTGACCACATTCAGAAGGATATTCTTGCCATCGTTAAGAATGAAAAGCCCTTTGACGTCTTTATCTGTTACAAAGAAACGGATTTTGACGGCAAGCGCACTCAGGACAGCGTGATTGCCAACGATATTTATTATCAGCTGACCCAGGAGGGCTATAAGGTTTTCTATGCAGCCATTACTCTGGAGGATAAGCTGGGGCAGGAATATGAGCCCTATATCTTTGCTGCCTTGAATTCAGCCAAGGTCATGCTGGTCGTTGGCACGAAGCCGGAATATTTATCTGCCGTATGGGTCAAGAATGAATGGTCCCGTTTCATGAAGCTCATGAAATCCGACCGTTCCAAGCTCCTCATCCCTTGCTATAAGGATATGGATGCCTATGATCTCCCGGAAGAATTTTCCCATCTCCAGGCCCAAGATATGGGGAAAATCGGCTTTATCAACGATGTTGTTCGCGGGATAAAAAAAGTGCTTGATAAAAAGGATTATCAAGCTACGGCAAAAGAAAAACCTGTTGACAAGCCTGAAAATGCGAATGTATCTCCAATATTAGAGAGGGTATTTCTTTTCTTGGAAGATGGAAAATGGCAGGATGCAGACATCTATTGCGAAAAGGTTTTGGATATCGATCCAAGAAACGCAGAAGCCTATCTTGGCAAGCTGATGGCCGAATTACAGGTGAGGGATCGCAAACAGTTAGCCGACTGTGCCGAACCCTTTGATGACAGAGACAATTACAGCAAGGTCCTTCGCTTTGGCGATGGTGCTCTTGAAACGGAAATGCGCGGATATATCACCCATATCAACGATCGCAATAAGAACACCCGTTTGACAGGCATCTACAACAGTGCAAAAAATGCTATGAACGCGGCGAATACGGAAGGCGCTTTCAAAGTTGCCGCCGATACGTTTGCTACGATTCCCGGCTTTAAGGATGCGGGCGCGCTTGCAGCACAGTGCCTTGACAAAGCAGAGGTTTGCCGCAAAGATGCAATATACGGTTCTGCTAAGTCAAAGATGAACGGCGAAAAGGTTGCATCTTATGAAGAAGCAATAAAAGAATTCCAAACGATATCCGGTTGGAAGGATGCCGACGAACAGATTTACGCTTGCCAAAAGAAAATTGAGGAAATCAAAGCAAAGGAAGAAGCCGACCGTCTGGAAGCGGAACGCAAAGCCGAAGAACGCCGTATTGCTGAAGAAAAAGCCGCCAAAAAGCGTAAAAAGGCATTTGCCATCGGCACGCCCATTGTTGCGGCGTGTATCGCTTTTGTAATTGTTCTGATAACGGTTATCCTGCCAAATATTAGATTTAACAATCTAAAAAGTGGGAACTATGATGTCGGTGACACGGTAAAGCTTGGAAATTATCACAATTCGGATGAATGGATCGTGCTGGACAAACAGGAAAATCGGATGCTTCTTATCAGTAAATATGTGCTTGACTGTCAACCGTACAACACGTCATATATCGATGTAACGTGGGAATCCTGTTCTTTAAGAAAATGGTTGAATGACGATTTTTTGAACGAAGCATTTAGCCAAAAGGAACAGAGTATTATTGTAAAGACGGACGTTAGTGCCGATAAAAATCCAGAATACAGCACAAATCCCGGCAATGCAACAACGGATAAAGTATTCTTGCTTAGCATCACGGAAGCCGAAAAGTATTTTACGACAGACGAAGCCCGCAAATGTGCCCCGACCGCTTTTGCAAAGGCACAAGGTACATATACAAGCGATAGTTATAAAACAGCAAGTGGCGAAGCCACATGCTGCTGGTGGCTGCGGTCGCCCGGCCGTACTCAGGGTACTGCCGCTTATGTCCTCAATGTCGGCTCGGTCTATTACTTTGGTCGCGATGTCGACTATGATAGTGTCTGTGTTCGTCCCGCTTTGTGGATCAATCTGAACTCTTAACTCTTCAAATTTAGAATCCGCGGTGCGGAAGGCTTTGGAAAAGAGTAAGCGCGGAAACCGGAAGAAAGCGTAGTGGATGATTGTATATTTGCATCATGCAAATAAAAAAATTGCATCATGCAATTTTCAGAACCGCATGATGCTTAATTAAGATTATGATTTAGATTATGATTATGATTTAGATTATGATTGTGAGGAAATCATATCAGATCATAAAAAGAAGAGGAGCTTGGAAGCGTTCGGTTTCCAAGCTCCTTGTTGATTTTACTGAAGAAAAGTTGTTTTGCTTTCCGGAAGGGGGGTGCGGATCAAACTTCCGTGAGCAGGAAAGCCATATACATGGGAAGAGTGAGAATTTTTCCTTCATGGCCAATATTATAGTCGCCGAGTTTGATAGCCAAGTCAACATGGTATTTTTCAGGGTGGTTCAGAATCGTTTTGGCACTTTTGACATTCCCTGTGACAGCCTTAGCTTCCACAAGAACACAGGCGCCCCGCCAGCGAGTAACAAAATCTATTTCTAGTCCGGAATCCTTATGGAAATAATAAAGCTTACGCTTCATTTTTGTGAAAAAGTCTGCCACAAGGTTTTCAAAGATTGCTCCCTTATATCCAAATAGGTTTCCCTGAAGAATGTCATATTGGGTTCCATCCTCAAGCATGCTGACAAAAAGGCCGGTATCGCACATATATACCTTAAATGTATCATTGAGAGCATTACCGTCCAACGGCAGCTCGGGGAGGGAAAGATTATAGCAGCGGGAAATAATACCTGCATCTTCGATCCATTGCAGACTGCCGTCAAATTTGGCGGCGGTCCCGCCCTTCTTCACAATGGAATATTGGAATTTCTTATTCTCTTTGCTGAGCTGTTTCGGAATGGATTGGAAGCATTGCCGAATCAGCGCTTTATCTTTGTTTTCGGCATACTTCACCATATCATCCTCATAGGAACGGACAATATCCCGCTGAATTTGCAATACGGTATTCATCTGCTTTGTATTGACGAAGGCTTGAACAGCCTCGGGCATCCCGCCGACAACGGTGTATTGCAGCATTTCCTTGCGCATGAGAGCATGCAGTGCGGGTGGAACAGGCGTTTCGTCGTTGAGGTGATGCTTCAGCTCATCAATGACCTGTTCGGGAATTCCGTTTGCCCAGAGAAATTCCTCAAAGTCCAGCGGATACATATCTATCACAGTTTCATATCCGACAGGAACAGATTTGGGTTCATGACCGTAGCCCTTTACTCCAAGTAAGGAGCCGGTGCCAATCACATCAAAGCGCCCGTCCATTTGAAAGAATTTGAGCGCTGTTCTGGCATCCGCACATTCTTGAATTTCATCCAGAATGATGACAGTCTTTCCGGCTTCAAAGTTTGCATTTGGACCAAGCAGGGCAGACATCATCACGATTAAATGGTCAACCTCAAGGGAGCCTGCAAAAATGGAGGCATAGTCCGGATTTTGGAAAAAGTTGAGATAGATAACGTTTTCATAGTTTTTTTCTGCAAAAGAACGCACGGAATAAGTTTTGCCGCACTGCCTGCAGCCCTTGACGATCAAGGGCTTATGATCGGGAGTGTTTTTCCAATCTGTCAGGACACGCTCAATTTTTCTTATTAGCATGGAAACACCTCGCAAGCTTTATCTGCTGCTATTATATGCGGAGATAACAACTTTTTCAAGGGACTTTTTTGGAAAACTGCAATTTTTTCAATGGACTTTTTTGGAAAACTGCAATTTTTTCAAGGGACTTTTATGGTAGCGTCAAAGAAATATCACATCATAAATCGGTAGATAGGTTATTTTACCATCTGTCTTTATTGTTCTCTCATTTGACACAACAAACGCTTTCTTAATATGATAATCCTCATTTTTCACGAAGTTATTGAGTGCGCTATGGACAGTGTAGTCTTTTCCTGATTTGACCTCAATCGGGACAGCAGACAGACTGTCGTAATCGTCAATGAGATAGTCCACTTCGCCCTTGCTGCGGTTATCGTAGTAGAATAGTTTATGCCCGTGTGCCGCCAATTCGCTCGCCACGACGCTCTCATAAACCGAGCCGAGATTGATACTTCTTTCGTCATCGAGAACGGCGCGAATGTTATTGCCGTAGAGAATTCCGGTCAGAATGCCGACATCGTTCAGATAGAGTTTAAGGAGATTCTTTCCGCTTGATTCAACCAATGGAAAAACAGGATTGGAGATTGCCTGAACATTCAGCGCGATTCCGGCACTGATTAGATACTCAAATTCATCCTGATAGTCTGCAAAGGTCTTTCCATTTTTTTCTTCAATACTGTGTGCGACCATGCGCTTTTTCTTGTTTTCCATGTTAGAGGGGATCAAATCGTAGACCCGGCGGATATTCAGTTTTCGCTCAGCATCGTATTTTGACGCATCTGCAGCATAATAATCGTGAATTTCGTTTTGGATTTCGCGCACTTTTTGAATATTTTTTGTTTCAAGATAGGCATTGACGGCATCCGGAAGTCCTCCAACAAGCAGGTACTTGCGGAACAAATCCATCATCTTGTTATGCATCGGTTCGTCAAGCGCTTCCATGCGCTCATACTTTTTGCGCATGGACGAAATCACAAGTTCGTTCATTCCATTGGCATACAGAAATTCTTCAAAATCAAGCGGGAACATTCTTACTTTGCGGATACTTCCCATCGGAATGGATGTGGTTTCAGAAAGCGTTACACCAAGAAGAGATCCGCTTGCAATGTATGTGAACCTACCATCCTGTGATAGAAATTTCAGCAGCGTCAGCAGATGCGGATACGCCTGAATCTCATCGATGAAGACCAAAGTGTTTTCCTTTTCTTTCATTTTGTCGCCGTGGAGCATGCTGATCTGCAAATAGAAATCCTCTGTTGATTTGGTTTCAGCAAACAGTCTTGCGCCTAGTGAGTCCTCTACCATATTGATTTCAATATAGTTTGAAAACAGCTTTTCTCCGACATGTCGAATAATATATGTTTTGCCGACCTGACGCGCTCCATCCAGTAAAAGAATTTTTGATGAGCCGGATTTCAGGTGTTCTTCAATTAACGATCCAATCTTTCTATAAAGCATACGATACCTCCATGTTATTTTTCAATTGTATTTTAGCATGGCATTTCTGACTTTTCAATAGTTTTTCCAATCGTTTTTGGAAACTTTTCAATATAATTTTCGGGTGTTTTTGACAACTTTTCAATATAATTTTCGAGCGGTTTTTGCAACTTTTCAATAAATGGTGCTGCGTGACCATCAACTTTTTCAAGCGACTTTTCGGACAGATAGGTTATTTCTGACTTTTCAATACTTTTTCCGATGGATTTTGGCAACTTTTCAATAAACAGTGCTCATGTGTCTTTTATTCATCTGGAAAACTGTTGCATTATCTTTGGCTAAACCGTATAATCACGGTGGGTATTTTTTCACGGAAGAATACCTTATGAAGATCCGGAATAAAGGAAAAGAAAGAGGTGCGGCTATGAAAGAATATGTTTGCGGGCTTGATTTCGGGACACTTTCCTGCCGTGCCGTGATTGTGGAAGCAGAAAGCGGCAGAATTGTCGGTGAAGGGGTATCGGAGTATTCCCATGGGGTGATATTCGGCGTTCTTCCGGATGGAACAAAGATTCCACCCGATTTTGCCCTTCAGGATCCGGAGGATTATCTGCAGTCTCTTTCTCTTGCCGTGAAGTCTGCCATATCCCGATCCGGCGTTTCTCCGGAGAGTATAAAAGGAATCGGCTTGGACTTTACCTCCGCCACGATTCTCCCGGTTGATGATTCTTTTCTTCCCCTTTGCCAAGATCCGCGCTTTTCCGGAAATCCGCATGCCTATGTGAAATTGTGGAAACATCACGGGGCCATTGAAGAGGCAAAGGTTCTGACGGAAATTTTCTTCAAGGGAACGAATTCTTCGTATCCGGGAACGGAAGTATCTCCGGAGCATGGCTTGCCGAAAATATTGGAAACCTTTCGAAAAGCACCGGAGGTTTTTGACGCTGCTGCCCGTTTTATGGAAGCTGGGGACTATGTAAACACCGTTCTTACGGGTAAAGAGTGTCACAGCGCTGCTTATGCCGGATACAAACTGATGTGGCAGGAAGGAAAAGGCTATCCGCCCAAAGAACTTCTTTGCCGGGCAGAACCCTCCTTAAAGACGGTATCCGATTGGAAGCTTTCAGAAGACATAGAAGCGATTACGAAGCCTGCCGGAAGGCTTGGAAAACGGGGTGCCCTTTTGACGGGTCTCCCGGAGGGAACGGCAGTTGCCCAGGGAATTATTGATGCCCATGCCGCCATTCCCGGCGCAGGCGCGATCAAAGACGGAGATCTTGTCCTGACTCTGGGTACCTCTGCTGCGCATATGCTGCAGGCGTCCGAATACAGAGATGTGCCGGGTATTTTCGGCTGCATGAAGAGCGGCGTACTGCCGGGGCTCTATACCTATGAAGCGGGACAGTCTGCGGCAGGGGATATTTTCTCCTGGTTTATGAAGAATCAAGTTCCTTCTTCTTATGAAACGGAGGCAAAGGCTCGGGGACTCAATATGCATGAGCTGCTCATGGAGAAAGCGGCACTGCTTCCGCCGGGAGGCAATGGCCTTGTCGCGGTTGACTGGCTGAATGGCTGCAGAACGCCTTTTAATAGAGCGGATTTTACGGGAATGCTATACGGACTCACCCTTTCTACAAAGACGGAAGAAATCTATAGGGCATATCTTGAGAGCGTTGCCTTTGGAACAAGGAGAATATTGGAAAACTACGAAGAGCACGGCGTGCCCGTTCGGAAAGTATTCCTCTGCGGAGGGATCGCGCAGAAGAATCCGCTGCTTGTGCAGATCCTTGCGGATGTGACCCGAAAGTCTATGCATATCGTAAAAGAAAAACAGTGTGCTGCTCTCGGAGCAGCCGTTTATGCCGCCGCGGCTGCGAAACTGTATCCGGGGATTCGGGAAGCTGCTATGGCCATGTGCTCTCCGGAATTGCATACGCTGGCTCCTCAAAGAAATTACGATGATCTATATCGGAAATACAGAGATTTATCCGATTTTCTTTTGAAATTTTGAAAAATAAGTCATATATGAGGGCAGATCCATGAGAATAGAATCCGTTCGCTGTGCCTGCGGAAAAACGCATGAATTTCCGGTCAGACATGTGATAATTGAAAAAGGCGCCTGCAGCAAGCTTGCCGCAATCACGGAAGCATACCATAGTATTCTTCTGATTGCGGATGAAAACACCTATCGGGCGGCAGGAAAGCAGGCTGAAATGGGCCTCATAGGTAAAATTTCCGAGCGCTGTATCTTTCCTGCCAGTCCTCTTTTGATTCCGAATGAAGAGGCAATTGCTGCCGCCTGTAAAAAAATTCCGGGAAGGGATATGATCCTCGGGGTCGGTTCCGGTGTCATTCAGGACCTCTGCAAGTATTTGTCCCATCAAGAGGGGATTCCTTATATGGTGCTGGCCACGGCTCCCTCTATGGACGGATATGCCTCCTCCGGTGCTGCCATGATTCTGGGTGGGATGAAAGTGACCGTTCCTGCCGGACTGCCTGAGGCCATCCTTGCAGATCCGGCGATTCTGAAGGAGGCGCCCTGGCCCATGATACAGGCCGGCTTTGGCGACATTATCGGGAAATATTCCTGCCTGAATGACTGGAAACTTGCCCATTTGGTGAAAGGGGAGTATTTCTGCCAATATATTTATGATACGACCTATGATGCTGTCCAAAAGGTCCGCTCCTTGGCGAAGGGCCTTCGGGAACGCAGGGAGGAAAGCTTATGCACTTTAATGGAGACTCTTGTAACGGTCGGTGCTATGATGAGTTTCGCCGGCAGCTCTCGTCCGGCTTCCGGAAGCGAACATCATTTGTCTCATTTCTTTGAAATTACGGGTATTGAGCGGGGCTTAACCTATTTTCCTCATGGAATCGACGTGGGATATTCAACGATTTTGACGGAAGAGCTTCGAGAGAAAATCCTTGCTTATGAAAAAGCCCCCTTGCCCCGTTCTGCGGATAAGGAGGCTTGGGAGTCTGAAATTCGGAGGGTTTACCGTTCTTTAGCGGATAGTATCATAGAATTACAGAAGAACAGAGATAACGCCCATATTCCTTCCTATGCAGAAAAATGGAGTGAGATACGGAAGATTTTGAGCGAAGTTCCCGGAAGCGGAGAATTGGCGGAATGTCTTTCCGAAATGGGATTTGACAGAGATGCGTTTCTGGCATTCTATGGGAAGGAAAGAATTCAGGATGCAATTTCCTATGGGCGTGACTTAAAAGACAGGTATTCTGTTCTTTGGCTCTATAATGAGCTCTCTCTTTAACAAAAAATCTCCCCTGCCAAAAGGGCAGGGGAAATTGATTCTATATATGCGGAATTACTTACCGGCGTTCATCTGGGCTGCAACTTCAGCTGCGAAGTCTTCAACCTTCTTTTCAATGCCTTCGCCCTTTTCAAAGCGAACTGCATTGACGAACTTGACGCTGCCGCCGAGAGCCTTGGCTGCGCTGTTCATGTACTGCTCAACGCTCATGCTGCCGTCCTTAACAAAGGCCTGCTGCAGGAGGCAGTTCTCTTCGTAGAACTTGTTCAGCTTGCCGGCTGCGATCTTTTCCTTGACCTGCTGGGGCTTGGAAGCCATCTTGGGGTCATTGTCCATCTGAGCAACCAGAATCTTGGTCTCTTCTGCGATAACGTCTTCGGTGACATTGCTCTTGTCCCAGAATCTGGGGTTCAGAGCAGCAATCTGCATGGCGATGTCCTTGCCGATTTCGGTGGCGTCAATGCCGCCTTCCACAGCCAGGTTAACAAGAACACCAATCTTGCCGCCGGCATGAACATAAGAAACGGAAGTGTTCTCACCGAAACGGGCAAAGCGGCGGAGCTGCAGGTTTTCGCCGATGGCCATGACCTTTTCAGGCATGATCTCGGAAACGGTCAGGTCGGAACCGGGGTACTTGCAGTTCTTCAGAGCTTCAACATCGGCAGGAGCATTCTCAGCGACGCAAGCGGCAATGTCCTTGACAAAGGGAACAAAGAGGGCGGACTTTGCGCAGAAGTCGGTCTCGCAGTTGACTTCCACAACAACGCCGACACCGTTCACGACAGTGGCATAAGCCATGCCTTCGGCAGCGATTCTGCCGGCCTTCTTGGCAGCCTTGGCCAGGCCCTTCTCACGAAGGAATTCAACAGCCTTGTCCATATCGCCGTCGGTAGCTTCCAGGGCTCTCTTGCAGTCCATCATACCGACATTGGTCATCTCACGAAGGGTCTTAACATCAGCAGCAGTAAATGCCATTTCTATATCCTCCAAAAATTATTTCATTTGAAAAGTGCCCGCAGAAGGCGGGCACTGTGAATTTATGATTATTCCTCGACGGGAGCCTCAGCAGGAGCTTCAGCAGTTTCAGCAGCCTCAGCGGGAGCTTCAACAGCTTCAACAGCCTCAGTGTTCTCTTCGCCCTGGCGGCCTTCCACAACGGCATTGGCCATTGCAGCAGCGATCAGGCGGATAGCACGGATGGCGTCGTCGTTGCCGGGGATGACATAGTCAACTTCGTCAGGATCGCAGTTGGTATCAACGATAGCAACCACGGGGATGTGAAGCTTGCGAGCTTCCAGGATAGCATTGCGTTCCTTGCGGGGGGCAACGATGAAGAGGGCACCGGGGAGCTTCTTCATTCCCTTCACGCCGCCCAGGTCCTTCTCGAGCTTTTCGATTTCACCCTGATGCTTAATGACTTCCTTCTTGGGCAGCATTGCAAAGGTGCCGTCCTCTTCCATCTTGCGGAGCTGAGCAAGACGCTCAACACGGGTACGCATGGTCTTGAAGTTGGTGAGCATACCGCCGAGCCAACGGGCGTTCACATAGAACATACCAACGCGGGCAGCTTCCTCGCGGATAGCATCCTGAGCCTGCTTCTTGGTGCCGACGAAGAGAATGGATTCGCCGTTTGCAGCCAATTCGCGGACGAAGGAATAAGCTTCTTCCAGCTTCTTAACGGTCTTCTGCAGGTCAATGATGTAGATACCGTTACGCTCGGTGTAGATGTAGGTTGCCATTTTGGGGTTCCAGCGTCTGGTCTGATGGCCGAAATGGACACCGGCTTCCAGCAACTGTTTCATGGATACGACAGACATGTTTGGGTTCTCCTTTTTGTTTTTTATTTTACCTCCACCCCTCTCATCTCCGGCGCCCACCCTTGCGGGCAACGGGGCCGAATCCTCGGGTGTGTGAAGTTGCTCATATTTGAGCCACGATATTATAATCGTGAAATGCGGAAAATGCAAGGGGAAATTTGAATTTTTTAAGCTTTTTCTTTCTCTTTTTCCGCCATAAGACCGTCAAGGGCCTTTTCCAGGAACTGAATCCGATCCTGCAGGCTTTCCATTTCCTTCTGGATGGGGTCCGTGATGTGGACCTGGTCCACGGTTTCAATATATTCGGGCTTCTTTCCGGCAATGCGGACCACCTTTGCAGGAGCGCCAACGGCGGTGGCATCCGCCGGGACTTCCTGCAGGACCACGGCATTGGAGGCGATTCGCGCGCCGTCTCCCACCCGGAAGGGTCCCAGAACCTTTGCGCCGCAGGCAATCATCACATCGTTCCCAATGGTGGGATGGCGCTTTCCGTGGTCTTTTCCCGTGCCTCCCAAGGTGACACCGTGGTATAGGAGCACATCGTCGCCAACCTCGGCCGTTTCACCGATGACGATTCCCATTCCGTGGTCAATGACGAGTCTTCTGCCGATTTTTGCTCCCGGATGGATTTCAATTCCGGTGCATCTTCTGGCTATTTGGGAATTCCATCTGGCCAGAAAGGGGAGATGATGGGTCCAGAGAAAATGAGAGACCCGGTGAAAGATCACGGCATGAACGCCGGGATAAAGCAGGAAGATCTCCAGCTTGCTTTTGGCAGCAGGGTCCCTGCGCTGATAGGCAGATAAAAGGTCATTCAGTCTTGTCATAGTTGCCTCCAAAGTAAAACGCCTCCTATGCTGACGCATAAGAGGCGGTATTCCGCGGTTCCACTCTTATTTTTCACTTACAGCCTGCGGGCTGCCCGGTGCTGTGGCACAACACTCCCGACTGCATTTCGAATTGCCGGTTTCCGAGATCTGCTTCCAGCCGCTGGCAGATCCTCTCTGGCGGTTCTGTGGCAACCTAATTCGCGTTTCCGCATCGTTCATCGTGTTCTATTTTATTTGTGCGGATTTTAGCATATTAGATTGCTTCCTGTCAAGGTTCCCGGCCTGAATTTGCGGATTTCTCCCTTGCATTTTGCATCTGCCGCCGCTATAATGACGGTATCTGAATTTTTGGAGGCTAGCAATATGGAAAAAAGAATTGAAAAGACCACTATCATTGGCGATATTTTGGATTTTGCTCCGGAAACGGCACCCCTTTTCCTTTCCATCGGCATGCATTGCCTGGGCTGTCCCTCCTCTCGCGGAGAGACTGTTGAGGAAGCCTGCATGGTTCATGGGGTTGACGCTGATGCCTTTATTGCCGCTGTCAATGAGTTCCTGAAGCAGGGCGAGAAGCAATAATATCGTTTGAATAGCGGCGGGTCCTCCGCCGTTATTTTTTGGAGTTTATATGAAAGTGCCTATTTCAAAAAGGCTGCTCTGCTGCGCTTCTCTCGTGAAGCAGGGGGCCTCTGTGGCGGATATCGGGGCAGACCACGGCTACCTGGGGATCTATCTCCTTCTGAATGGAATTGCCGCCCATGTCTATGCTTCGGACCTGCGGGAGAAACCCATTGCGAAGGCCCGGGAAAACGCGGGTAAATACGGAGTGGCGGATTCCATGGATTTTTTTTGCGCCCCCGGTCTGGATGCCATTCCGCAGGAGGCAATTGATACGGTCGTTTGCGCCGGAATGGGCAGCGATTCTATCATGGAGATTTTAGAGGCTGCCCCCTGGCTGAAGAATCCCCGTTATTCCCTCATTTTGGAGCCTCAATCCTCCGGACAGGACCTTCGGAATTATCTGGCGGAGCAGGGCTTCCGGACCCTCCGCGAGGAATTGGTGCAGGACGGCGGCTTCCTCTATTCCGTCATTCTGGCCGCCTATGACGGCACTGCAAGAACCTTGACGCCGGGGAGGCAGTACCTTTCGGAAGCTTTGCTGGAAAGCCATTCCCCCCTGTTGGAGGCCTACCGTTCCCGATTGCTGCTCTCTTTGGAGAATACCGTCCGCAGTATGGAGCAGGGGAATGCCGAACCGGAAAAACTGGGCTATTACCGCGCTGCTCTTCGGGAAATTCAAGAAAAATGATCCGGTCTGTATTCGTCACAGGTGAATACAGACCGGATTTTTGATTATTCGTCTTCGTCCTCACACATTTCGAAATAGCTTTCGGAATCGTAGAAGAGGTTGTTTCCGCTTTCAATTCGCTTGCAGGCGCTTTCCAGCATGGGCCAGTCGGGCTCATAGCAGTGGAAGCTGTTTGCCCGGTGGGTGTAGGTTCCCACGGGAACTCCGATGGCATCCGCCAGCTTCTTTTGGATTTCAATCAGGGCATAGGCGTTCATGAAGGTGGCCTTCATGCCGTCGTTGGAACGGAAGAGGACCATGCAGTCCAGCTTTCCTTCCCGGATGAAGAAGCTGATATGCTGGAGGCAGGCCGGATCTGCGTTTCCGATGTCTGCCTTGCTCCGGATCAGAACGACTGCTCTGCGGCTTTCGGGATTGCGTTTCAGCTCATCCACAACAAACTGGAGCTGATCGATGCCGTCATAGTTGACCATCCTGTCGTGGTAGGTATAGGGCTCCTTGCCCTCAGCGATTGCCCAGTCCAGACTTCCGTCCAGCATCTCGGCAAGGTAGGCCTTCAGGGAATCCGGTGTGCTGAAGGCGACCCTGGAGATCCGGGGTTCTTCCAGAGGCTTTTCCACCACCATGGTCATGCCGCATTCCAGACAGTTGGTGTTCCAGTCCGTGCAGGCAACCTTCGCCCCGTCATGGTAGAGGGCAGAAATGGCTTTATGGTAACTTTCGGGGAGCGTTGTCCCGCAGCAGAAGAGTTCTTTCATGTTTTTGCTCCTTAACTTTATTTTCCATGAGTATATCATGCTCTTTCCGAAATTGCATCATTTTATTTTGATTTTTTTCGGGCGGCGGGAGTGAATCCGTTGCATTCTTCTGCCGGGAGTGCTATACTCGGGAAAAAGATGTTTGGAGGTCTTTTTATGCAGAAAAAAATGGAAAAGGTCCTGGCCTTGGAGAAGGTTCAGGCTGCGTTATCCTATATCAAAGAAAACCACCTTGCTTCCATGGAGGAGCATAAGCAGTTCATTGCCTGTGAAGCTCCCACCTTCCATGAGGAAAAGCGTGCCGCCCTTTACTGCGAAAAGCTGAAAGAGCTGGGGATCGAGGATGCAAGGATCGATGCCTACGGGAATGTCTTCGGCTACCGGAAAGGGACGGGAAAGGGACCCACGGTTTTGGTGGAGGCCCATATGGACACGGTATTCCCCTTTGGCAGTGTGAAAGAGATTCGGGACGAGGACGGTATCATCTATGCCCCCGGAGCAACGGACGATACCAGAGGCATGACGGCAATTCTGGCTGCCCTTCGTGCCATGAATGCGGCGGGCATTCAGAATAAGGGTGATATCATCTTCGCCGGGACCACCCGGGAAGAAGGCTCCGGTTCCCTGGGCGGCATGCGGGATTTCCTGGCCTATGGTCCCAAGGTGGACGCCTCTTTGAGCATTGACGGAGCTTCCACAGAGGCAGTGACCTGCGAAGCTACCGGCTATTACACCTATGAGGTCAATTTCCACGGGATCGGCGGCCATGCCTATGCTGCTTTCGGTGAGGTGGCCAATCCTCTTCACGCTGCCGCGAGAGCAGTTGCCAAGATCGCGGATTTTGACGTTCCCGATGAGCCCAAGACGACCTTCTGCGTTTCCAACTTCCATGCGGGAAATGTGGCTGGCGCCCATGCCATCGTGAAATCCGCCCAGATCATCTTTAACATCCGTTCAAATGATCAGAAAATTCTGGAAGGTCTGCGGGATCAGTGCTTCAAGGCTGTTCAGGATGCCTGTGATGAGGAAAGCGCCAAGTGGCAGAAGGATGTCATCACCTGGGATTATAAAGAATTTTGCAATGTCCCCGCAGGCGTTCAGGACCATAATATTCCGAT
Source organism: Oscillospiraceae bacterium (assembly GCA_045640565.1). Lineage (GTDB taxonomy): Bacteria > Bacillota > Clostridia > Oscillospirales > Oscillospiraceae > RGIG3159. The sequence goes on from JAZUFG010000023.1 coordinate 14,485, forward strand.
TGTCCAGGCAGCCTATGCCTGCGCCAAGCATTTCTCTCCGGATCCCGAAGAAGTGGATATCCGTAAGGGCGGTTCCGTGAACGGAAACCGGGCTATCGCTGCGGGCGTTCCCTGCGTGACCATTGGCGGAGGAAAGCTGAACTGCAAGATTCACACCCTGGAGGAGTATTTCCCCTATAAGGAGGCTTACCGCCTTCCCCAGGAGATTCTCACCATGCTCTGCCTTCTTTCCGGCGTGGAAGGGGAAAGTGATTCCGTGCTCCTCTGATTTCTGCGGCGCATTTCTTATTTTTCCTTGTTTTTTCCTTTTCTGTGTGATAAGATAGAGAAAATATTTTGATTCCGTAAAGGAGTGCTGTTACTATGTCCGGACATTCCAAGTGGCATAACATTCAAAAGACAAAGGGTGCGCAGGATGCCAAGCGTGCTGCTGCTTTCACCAAGATTTCCAAAGAGATGATCGTTGCCGTGAAAGAAGGCGGCGGCATTGCCGACCCTGCTTATAACTCCCGTCTCGCCACGGCCATCACCAAGGCAAAGGCTGCCAATATGCCCAATGATAACATCAAGCGCGTTTTGGAGAAGGCTGCAGGCAGTAATGGGGCCGACTATGAAACCATCACCTATGAGGGCCACGGTCCCTCCGGCATTTCCGTCATTGTGGAGACCATGACGGATAACCGCAACCGTACCGCCGGCAATGTTCGCCATCATTTTGATAAATACGGCGGCAGCCTGGGAACCACCGGCTGCGTCAGCTGGTCCTTTGATAAGAAGGGTGTTATCGTGATTGATAACGAAGAAGAGGAACTGGACGAAGACACCGTCATGATGGATGCTCTTGATGCGGGTGCAGCGGATTTCCAGCCCGAAGAGGATGTTTTCACCGTCTATACCGAACCTGCCGATTTCAACGCCGTTGCCAAGGCTCTGGAAGAGAAGGGTTATACCTTTGTCTCCGCCGACATTGAAATGGTTCCTCAGACTCTCCAGAAGCTGGAGAAGCAGGAAGATATCGACAATATGGAAAAGATGCTGGATATCTTCGAGGATGACGATGATGTCCAGAATGTCTGGCATAACTGGGACCGGGAAGACTGATTCTCCTGAAAAAGAAACGCATGGGGCGCCCTCCGCAGGGAAGGCGCTCCATTTCTATTTTTTTCGGAAAGTGTGTAAAAGGAAAAAACAGGGGAACGAAGGGCAAAAACATAAATCAAACGCCAGGTGTGGAGAATTTTCCGCACCCGGCGTATTGGTTTTCTTAACCTTTTCGGCTTTTATGATCAGCCGGCTTCACCCTGCAGGGGAACATAGATCTCATTTGCGAGTGCCACCAATGCGTCTGCATCAACTGCAGATACGGTGGAAAGGTTGTAGTTGACGCCCGTTACAATGTCCAGCCACATGACGGAACCTGCCTCCTTGCAGGTCATCACGGTTGCATCACGCTCCTGCACGGATGCCTCAGAGCTTTCCATTTCGTAGAAGAGGCCGGAAATGTCATAGGCCTCAGTCTTGCTTGTTGCTTCAGCGCGGTAGCTGTACTTTACGCCGTCAAGGGTGAAAATGGTCTCTGCCATGGAGTTGATGGACTGGTAGGCAATGTCAGATGCACCCTCCGGGGCTTCCAGACCAAAGCCGAGAGCATCGACCTGGCCTTGAGCATCCGCATAACTCGTGATGGGGTTTACCATCCCTGCAGGTGCCTGGGGTTCTTCTTCTTTTTTGCCGCAGCCCGCCATAAGAGCGAGGCATAAAGCAAGTACTAAAACAGCAATAATGATCTTTTTCATGATTTCCTCCATATTTTTGGAATTTTTACCTTTTCGGTCTTTCTCGTATTATAGCACATTTATGCGCGGAGTGGTAGTGCTATTTTGCCAGGGCCTCTTCCACGGCTTTGGCTAATTGGTCCGGGCAGGAGGTTTCCTTCCAGCCGCAGCGAATGCCTTTCAGGGTGGAAACCAGAGTCTCGGCGTCCATCCCTTCCACCAATTTTGCAACTCCCTGGGTGTTTCCGCTGCAGCCGCCGTCAAAATTGACATGAAGGACTTTTCCGTCCTCCAGGTCAAAATCAATTGCGCGGGAGCATGTGCCCTGAGTTCTGTAATGACAGTGCATAGTTCTTTCCTCCTTGTATTATTAAGACGTAGTTTCTAATGACCCTTTCAAGGTCATGTGCTACACTGTAAGGGATGCTGTGGATTGGTGAATTCCTCCTACCGCAAGACGGTT
>JAZUFG010000024.1:0-35151 GCA_045640565.1 Oscillospiraceae bacterium
TCAAATCGGGCGCAGCGGTACCTCTATCGGTGCAAATATCCGTGAAGCACAATATGCCCACGGTTCAGCGGATTTCGTCGCAAAACTTCAAATTGCACTCAAGGAAGCGAACGAGACTGGGTATTGGTTGGAGCTGCTGTAGCGACGAAACGTCATTAGCCGCAAAGCGGCGACTGCGGGCATTTGGGAAAATCTAAAAATTTGCATTTTGGGAAATCTGAAAATTGCTATTGACATTTTACGGAATCCTTATTATAATGAGCGAGCGTTTTGAAGTGCTGATATAGCTCAGCCGGTAGAGCGCATCCTTGGTAAGGATGAGGTCTCCAGTTCGAATCTGGATATCAGCTCCAACCCCGGAAGGTTTCTTCCGGGGTTTTTCTTTTTAAAAAACAGGATCTCAAAATTGAGATCCTGTTTTTTCGTATTCTTACTTGAGAATCAGATTGATCAGCTTATTCTTGATATGAATCACTTTAACGATCTCTTTTCCTTCGCAGAGCTTTGCAATCTTATCTGACTTCATAGCTTCCGCAATGATGGCATCCTGTTCGGAATCAACGGGAACTTTGACAGTGCCCTTCAGCTTTCCGAAGACCTGGACGGCCATTTCCACGCTCTGATCAACCGTCTTGGACTCGTCATATTCGGGCCAGACGCTCTGGCAAGCCATCTTTCCTTCTTCAGCAGCAAATCCCATGGCCTCCCACATTTCTTCCACCATATGGGGAGAAAACGGGCTGAGAAGCTGCAAAAGAATCTTGACATCTCCCTTGGAGCAGCCAACGGAATAGAACTGATTTACCAGCGTCATCAAAGCGGAGATGGCAGTATTCATCTTAAGCTCATCAATATCCGCTGTGACCTTTTTAATGGTCTTATGAACCAGAGCTTCATTGGCAGAAGACAGGTCCCGCTCGGAAGTGCAGAGCTCCTGCAGATTCCAGCAGCGGTCTAAGAACCGCTTAGAGCCCTTTACTGCCTCGTCAGACCAAGTTGCGGTCTTCTCGAAGTCACCGATAAACATGATGTAAAGTCTCATGGTATCGGCACCGTAGGCCTTCACAACGTCATCCGGGTTGACAACATTGCCAAGAGATTTCGACATCTTAACAGACGGACGCAGGGCCTGAGAGCCATACTTGGCAATGAGCTCGTCTTTCTCCTGCTGTGTGGAAACATTCCCGACATAGTGGGGATTATTTCCCAGGATCATGCCGTGGCTGGTTCTCTTTGCATAGGGCTCCTTTGAATGCACAACGCCGATGTCATAGAGGAACTTATGCCAAAAACGGGAATAGAGCAAATGCAGAGTGGTATGCTCCATACCGCCGTTATACCAATCAACAGGACCCCAATACTCCTCAGCTTCTTTACTGACCAGTTCCTTGTCATTATGGGGATCCATATAACGGAGGAAATACCAGCTGGAACCGGCCCACTGAGGCATAGTATCCGTTTCACGCTTAGCAGGTTTACCGCACTTGGGGCAAACGGTATTGACCCAATCCGTCATTTTGGAAATGGGACTCTCACCGTCATCTGTAGGCTCATAGCTTTCAACCTGAGGCAGAATCAAAGGAAGCTCGGATTCCGGAACAGGGACCCAACCGCAGCAATCGCATTTAACAAGAGGAATGGGCTCGCCCCAATATCTCTGGCGGGAGAAAACCCAGTCACGGAGCTTGAAATTCACTTTTTCGGTGCCGATTCCCTGCTCCACAATCCACTTCTTCATAATGGGGATCGCTTCCTTGACGGTAAGGCCATTCAGGAAGCCGGAATTCACCATGATACCGGTATCATCCTTCAGCGTGAAGGCTTCCTTCTCCACATCGCCGCCTGCGACAACCTCAACGATATCGCAGCCGAACTTTTTGGCAAACTCCCAGTCACGGGTATCATGGGCGGGAACGGCCATAATGGCACCGGTGCCGTAAGTCACCAGAACATAATCAGAAATGAAAATCGGAATCTCTTTCCCGGTAACGGGATTAATGGCACGAACACCTTCCAGCTTCACGCCGGTCTTATCCTTATTGAGCTCACTGCGCTCAAAATCAGACTTCCGGGCAGCCGCATCCATATAGGCGGAAACCTCGTCCCAGTTCTGAATCGTCTCTTTCCATTCTTTCAGCTTGGGATGCTCCGGAGATACGACCATGTAGGTTACACCGAAGACAGTATCACATCTCGTTGTATAGACGCGAAGTTTATCACCAAAAGTCGTGGGGAAATCAATTTCCGCACCGGTGGAGCGGCCGATCCAGTTCTTCTGCTGGGTCTTTACGCGCTCTATGAAGTTCAAATCGTCCAGGTCATCAATCAGACGGTCAGCATACTTGGTGATTCGAAGCATCCACTGGCTCTTTTCTTTCCGAACTACAGGAGCTCCGCAGCGCTCGCAGACACCTTCCACGACCTCCTCGTTTGCAAGCACACACTTGCAGGAGGTACACCAGTTCACGGGCATAGTTGTCTTATAAGCAAGACCGTTCTTAAAGAGCTGCAGGAAAATCCACTGGGTCCACTTGTAATAGGATGGATCCGTTGTATCCACAACACGGTCCCAATCAAATCCGTATCCCAGCATCTTCAGCTGACGGGTGAAGTTTTCAATATTATTCTTTGTAACAATTGAGGGATGGATATGATTCTTGATTGCGAAATTCTCGGTGGGAAGACCGAACGCATCAAAACCGATGGGGTTCAAAACATTGTAGCCCTGCATACGCTTTTTCCGGCAAATAATATCCATTGCCGTAAAGGGCCGAGGATGACCAACATGAAGTCCGGCTGCACTGGGATAAGGGAACTCGATCAAGCCATAAAATTTCGGCCTGTCCTTATCTCCGTTTACTGCGGCAAAGGGCTTGGTTTCTTCCCAGCGTTCCTGCCATTTTCTCTCAATGCTTTCAAAATCGTATTTCATCTTTATTCTCTCCCAATCAAATAGAATCTAACATAATAGGAGTTGCGTCACTCCATAAGCGTTCCAGATCATAAAATTTTCTGGCCTCCTCCGTAAAGACATGTACGACCAGAAAACCGAAATCCAGCAAGACCCAAGTTCCGCTCCTATGTCCTTCCCGATGGAGGGCAGGCTCTCCGATCTCATCCATAACCTTCTCAACAGCATCACAAAGGGTTTTGATCTGGGTGTTGGAAGTTCCGGTACAAATCAAAAAATACTCAGAAAGAACCGTTACCTCATCCGTCTTCAAAAGCCGGATCTGAATTCCTTTTTTATCATCCAGGGCTTTGGCCGCAAGAAGGGCCATCTCTTTTGTTGTCATCTCTCTCATCCTCTTTCCCGATTATATTTGCAAATCCAGGAATAGGCTTCCTCGGTTGCACTGTGAATGCGCTGGCCCTTGGAAGCTATAAACTCCAGGGAGCGCTTTAAGGCAACCTCCAGCCCATAATAGGGGTTTAAGGAAACTGCATCCTGTATCTCTTTCAATTCCGGATAGGAGCGCGTCGGCTCGATCATATCCGAAAGGAACAGCAATATTTCCGGAAGAGACATCTCTGCCCGACCGGTTGTGTGCCAGCGTATGGCATTGCAGACAAGATCGCTTTCATGAAAAAATGCTTTGGAAAAATAGGCTCCGCTGATAGCATGCAGGACCGGCGGAGACAATCGGTCATCTTCCGTCAGGGGAATCCCAAGCTTATCACAGATAATCAACTGAGAAGGACCGGAAAAACGCTTTGTGATATCATGCAGATAAGCCGCGCGAAGAAGTTCCTCCCGGGAGTCCGGCAGCCACTTTTCGGCCAGGGCACCGATGCAGTCCACACAGCCAAGAACGTGTTCTTTCCTTTTCTCTTTGTAAAAGTCCAAAACGACCGTTTTCAGCTCTTCAAAAGAATACCGCTCTTCGCTTTCCATTTCAATCCTCTTGCTTTCGCTGAGCCTTTCTTGCTTTGCTTCTCTCAATGGAAGCCTCCAGGGCCTGCTGTTTAAAATAGGCATTTCTCAGCTCTTTCTGCCGCTCAGCAGCCAGCTTTCGCTGCTTAATACCGAGCTTAACGGGATTTTTCTTTTTGTTATTCACTTTTTTCTTTACCGGAGCCTTGACCGTTTCTTCGGTCTCAGCCTTTTTCCGATAAATAACGAAACGGTTCCCTACGGTGGCGATCCCCTCTGCTGAAAGCCGGCTGCAGATCTCATCAGATGCCTCTCTGGGAGAGAGCAGCGCCGTCTCCAAAACCTTTCCCTTGACAAGCTCATGGGCATTCAAGAGGATTTCCGTTTCCGCAAGGAGTTCTTCACTGATGCCGCCCTTGCCCACAATCAGCGTGGTTTCCAGGGTATTTGCCTTGCTGCGCAATTCCGAACGTTCTTTACTTGATATCATAGATTATCCTTACTTTCCTTATTTGACCACAGCGCAAAGATTCTCTTTTCTTCCTGAATCAAAGATTGAATCCCTTTGCTGCAAAGAGAGAGCAGCTTTTCCTCTTCCTCCAGCGTGAAGGGTCTTCCCTCTCCCGTTCCCTGAATCTCCAGGAGTTCTCCCTTTTCATTCATAACACAGTTAAAGTCCACGTCCGCAGAGCTGTCTTCCTCATAGCAGAGATCCAGCATAGGCACGCCGCCGATAATACCGGCGGAAATGGCTGCGGTATAGGAGCGAAGAGGAATCCTCGGGAGCTTGCCCTCCTCCACCATCTTATGACAGGCAAACATCACAGCCAAGAAGCCTCCTGTTATAGAGGCAGTCCTGGTGCCGCCATCCCCCTGAAGGACATCGCAGTCAACCGTGATGGTATGCTCACCCAGATCCTTCAGAAAAAAGGCTGAACGGAGGGATCTTCCAATAAGGCGCTGAATCTCCGTGCTTCTGGGAGACTTCTTCATGACAGAAATCTCTCTGGGACTTCTCTGACGGTTTGCTCTCGGGAGCATAGAGTATTCCGCAGTAATCCAGCCGCCCTCTGTCACATGGGGCGGAACTTTATCCTCCAGGGAGGCATTACATAATACGACGGTGTTCCCGGCACGGTACAGAACGCTGCCATCGGCATAAAGTGTAAAATCCGGGGTAATATCCACCCTGCGAATTTCATCGAAGGTCCTTCCGTCTATCCTCATAGCGTTCCTTCCATAATGGCCTCTGCGAAGGAGGCTGGATCAAATTTCATTAAGTCGTCAATCTGCTCGCCGACTCCGATATATTTCACAGGAATATCCAACTCATTGGCAACGGCAAAGACAATGCCGCCTTTGGCAGTCCCGTCCAGTTTAGTCAGGACAATACCGGTAACTCCGGCAAAATCCCGGAATTGCTTAGCCTGAAGAAGGCCATTCTGACCGGTAATGGCATCTAAAACCAATAGGACTTCTTTGTCGGCACCGGGAAGCTCCCTGTCAATAATCTTGCCGATTTTTGCAAGTTCGTTCATCAGGTTGGCCTTATTATGAAGGCGGCCGGCCGTATCGCAGATAATCACATCTGCGCCTTTCGACTTTGCGGAGGAAATGGCATCATATACGACAGATGCGGGATCGGCCCCTTCCTCCTGGCGAACAATGGGAAGTCCGGAACGATTTGCCCAGATTTCCAACTGATCTGCCGCAGCAGCACGGAAGGTATCTGCCGCACAGAGAAGCACTTTCTTTCCCTCTGCCTTCAGCTGATGGGAAAGCTTTCCGATGGTCGTTGTCTTCCCGACACCGTTTACACCGATCACCAAAATCACCGAGGGATTGGTAGTGAGCTTCAAGGGAGCGCTGTTCTTGGTCAGCACATCCACCAGAATCGATTTCAGCGCATTCCGAACTTCATCGGGAGAAGTCATGAATTCCGATTCCACCTGATTGCGAAGGCGTTCGACGATCAGCTCCGCACAATCGCAGCCAACGTCGGCAAGGATCAGCGACTCCTCCAAGGAATCATAAAAATCCTCGTCAATGGCGTTAAATGAAAACGCCTCACCAAGGGAAAACTGCATGGCGCGGACTGTCTTTGCAAGCCCGCTTTTAATCTTTTCAAAAAATCCCATGATATCGTCCTTTATCAATTTGCCTCGATGCCCAACTGCCGGGAAAGTGCATCCAGGTTCAAATGCAGCATCTTGGAAATGCCCTGCTCCTGCATGGTAACACCATAGAGGGTATCGGCTTCCTCCATAGTGCCTCTCCTGTGGGTAATGACAATGAATTGTGTGTTCTTGCTGAGGGAGCGCAGATACCTGGCGAAGCGCTCCACATTCTGGTCATCCAGAGCCGCATCAATTTCATCCAGCATACAGAAGGGCGTAGGCCGGACCTTCAATATGGCAAAATAGAGAGCAATTGCCACAAAGGCTTTTTCGCCGCCGGACAAAAGTGTGATGGTCTTAACCTGCTTTCCGGGAGGCTGGACCTTGATCTCGATTCCACAATCCAGAGGTTCCTCCGGATTCTCCAAAAGAAGCGCGGCCTTACCGCCGTGGAACATTTCCACAAAGGTCTCCGAGAAATAGCGGTTTATCTTCTCAAACTCGGAAGTAAATATAACCGTCATTTCTTTTGTAATCGTCCTCAGAACGGATAAAAGTTCCGCCTTTGCTGACTCTACGTCGTCCCGCTGACCTGTAAGATAGCTATACCGCTCATTCACCCGATTGTATTCTTCAATGGCGCCGAGGTTCGGTGTTCCCAGAGAAGAAATCTTTCTCTTCAGCTCGGAAATCCGCTTGTTGGCGGCGGGGATGGATTCAATAGGAGCAGCCTTTTCCGCAGCCGTTCCGGGAGTTAGGCTGTAATTATCCCAAAGCTTCTCAATAATGCCGGCCTCTTCCTGTTCCAGGTTAGTCTTTTTCTGTTCCAGACGATAAACCTCAGCCTCCAGGGAAGCAATCTTTTGCGTGAGCTCTCTTGCGGAACGGGATGTAACCGTCCGGCGATTATCCAAATCGCTCCGATCCTTCAGAAGGACCTGCAGATCCAGCTCCAAACGGGAAATAACATCCCTGCGGATCTTCTCACGGGAAAGGATTTCTTCCCTGCTTTCTTCATAAGACTGAATCTCCGACTGATACTGGGAGATAACATCCTCTTTTTTCAGACAGTCCTCAGAGATTTCCTTGAGAATTCTCTGATAATTCTCAATGGAGGTCTTTGCCGAGCTCTTAGCAGATTCACAGGAGGCCTTTCTTTCCCGGAGATCGGAAAGCTGCGCTTCAAATTTCTGAATCTCCTCATTGGCCTCCTCCAGAAGGGAGGACATCTCTGAAAGATTTTTCTCCAACTTGCCCTTTTGGGCAGTCATGTTCGAAAATTCTTCCGCAAGGGCCTTCCTTGAAAGCTCAAGCTGGTGAATCTGTTCTTTGACGGACTCTGCCTGAGCCGCATCATCCGTCCGGACAGACTCCACTGTTTCTTCCAGTGCCAGCAAGCCGGAAATATTATTCTTCATACGAAGAATATTATCTTCATGGAGACGAAGCTCTCCCTGGAGAACTTCGATTTCATAGGTTACTTTTTCATGCTTTTGCGTCAGATCCGTCAGCTGCGTCTGAAGTGCTGCAAGTTTTTCCTCAGAATCGGAAAGTTCTTTCCGCAGGCGGTCGATCTCATTGGCGCGGGAAAGCATTCCGGACCCGGAGGCCGCGCTGCCGCCGGTCATGGAACCGCCGGGATTCAAGACCTGCCCATCCAGAGTGACGATTTTAAAGCGGTTGGAAAAGCGCTTTGCAATCTGAAGCGCATAATCAATATCCTCTGCAATGACCGTTCGGCCAAGGAGATTCAGCATAATACCTTCATACTTGGAATCATAATGGATCAGATCCGAAGCGAGGCCCACAAATCCGAGGCAGTCCCCTAAAGCAGACTCCTTCAAAAGATTTCCCTTCATGACGGAAATCGGAAGGAAGGTTGCACGGCCGGCAGCAGCAGACTTCAGATAGAGCATAGCGGCTTTGCCGTTTTGCTCACTGTCCACAATTATGCTCTGCTGGGAGGAACCGAGAGCCGTTTCAACTGCCAAAGCATATTCGGATTCTGTACGGATCAAAGAGGTCACGGGACCGTGAATCCCCCGCAGAGCGCCTTTCTTTGCCTCCTGCATAACGAGCTTGACGGATTTATGGAAACCGTCCATATCCCGCTGCATAGCCTCCAGTATGGAAAGCTTATTCTGAGAGGTACGATGCTGCACCTCCAGATGCTGCAGTTGGCCCTGGATATCCAGGCGTTTCTTTTCTGCCTGTTCCGCCCGGAGAAGATAGCCGGAAATAGAGTTCCTGGCAGATTGGGCCAGTTCCTCTTCTTCTGCCAGTTTTGTTTCTTCCGATTTTCTGTTTTCCCGAAGCTCTGAAAGCTTACTCTCGGATTTCTCACATTCCTCGGACAGGTGGGAGAAAAGCTCGTTTTTCTCTGCCAACTGCTCCTCTGCGTTCTGAGAATCCGCCCCGTTCTTTGCCAAAGATTCCGAAAGAAGAGACAGTTCTTTCTGCAGCCCAAAAAGCTTTTCTCTGCCGGCATTCCCGCTGTCATAAGCATCTTTTGCCGAGAATTCCGCTTTTTCAAAAGCAGCAGTAATTTCCGCAATTTCTCCGTCCAGGGCAGAAACCGTCTCTTCAGCTTCTGCAATCTGCTTTTGAACGGACTCTGAAAGAGAGGACTGATTGCTCATATCCTCGGTGATTCTTAAAATATTTCCCTTTCTGTTGGAAATCTCATTCTCGCACTGCTGAAGCTCCGAAAGGGTCTGCTGCAGGTCTTCTTTTTTAGAAGACAGTTCCTGACGGTGGTTTTCTATCTTTTCATCGCAGGAAAGCAAATCTGCCGCCAAAGAGTCCTCTTTTGCATACAGCTTTTCCTCGTTCTCCTTTTCCTGTCCCAGGATAAAGGATGCGGAAAGATAATCCTCATCTGCCTTTTTGGTATTAACGGAAATTTTTCCAAGGCTATCCAGCCATACGGCGATTTCCGTCCCGGAAAGTTCCCCCTTCAGGGTCAAATACTTTTCCGCCTTCTCTGCCTGCTCCTTCAGAGGATTAAGCTGCAGTTCCAACTCAGAAATTTTATCCCCGATCCGCAGAAGATTGTCTTCTGTCGTTTCCAGCTTTCGCTCAGTTTCTTCTTTTCTGTGGCGGTACTTGGAAATGCCTGCGGCTTCTTCAAAAATCTCTCTCCGGTCGGTACTCTTTACGGAAAGAATCTCGTCAATTTTACCCTGCCCGATATTGGAATAGCCCTCTCTGCCAATGCCGGTATCCATGAAGAGCTCCAGTAAATCGCGCAGCCTTGCCTGCTGACGGTTGATAAAGTACTCACTCTCACCGGAGCGGTAGTAACGGCGAGTCACCATGACTTCCCCTGCATCATAGGCAAGGGAAGCATCTGAATTATCAAAAATCAGGGATGCCTCTGCATAGCCCAACTGCGAACGCTTTTGGGTTCCGCCGAAAATGACATCCTCCATTTTGCTTCCGCGGAGAGACTTCGTACTCTGCTCGCCCAGGACCCAACGAATCGCATCGGAAATATTGGATTTACCGCTTCCATTCGGGCCGACGATCGCGGTAATACTGCCATCCAGCTGAATCACCGTTTTATCTGCAAAAGATTTAAATCCCTGCATTTCCAAAGCTTTTAAAAACACACCGACACCTCACCAATTTTATCAAGTTATTCTAGCAGAATATTTATGAATTTTCAAGTATAAGTCTTCATTTCGGTGAAAAATTACAATCCATAACTTGATGAATCATACTCGGTTCGATCTGCCTTTCTTCATTTTTTGATTGCACTTTTCCAAAAAGAGGTCTATACTCTACAGCAGTTGTTCATACGAAAGCTGGCCATCTGCCCGGCCTCCCCCGGCAGGAATTCAAAAACCATACTTTCAGAGGTAGCCATATGACTGAACACGACTCAAGAACCGAAAAATACACTGCATCCTTTGCGCGGATCATCCAGGCTGATACCACCACCGTGCCCCCGACTTCCGATGACCTGGACCGTTTCTATGCCTTCTTCCGCCTTCTTAAGGAGGTCTTTCCCCATATTCTTCCCCTCTGTGAATATGAGGATTTCAGCGGCAGCTTCCTCCTTAAATGGAAAGGAAAAGATTCGGGCAAAAAGCCGGCCATGTTCCTTTACCACCATGATGTGGTGCCTGCGGACCCCACCAAATGGTCCCACGCCCCCTTCGGCGGAGAAGTCTCGGATGGAAAAATCTGGGGCAGAGGCACTTTAGATACCAAATGCGGCCTTTGGGGCGTTCTCCAAGCTGCCGACGAACTGGCCGAGGATGGCTTTATTCCGGATCGGGACATCTATTTTGCCTCTACAAGGAATGAGGAGAGCTCGGGCATCGGTGCCCACCAGATCTCTGACAGCCTCCATGAAAGGGGCATAGAGCTGGATATGATCTATGACGAAGGAGGCTTCATCCTGCCGGACTCCATCGGCTGCACGGATGGAATCTTTGCCATGACCGCCGTGGGAGAAAAGATCCCCACAACGATCAAATTCATTGCTCGGGACGCCGGAGGCCATGCCTCCATGCCCCGGAAAAACTCTCCCCTTGTGCGGATATCCCGCCTGATCCTGGACGTGGAAAAACACGATCCTTTCCCTCCGCAGATCTCCGAAACCGGGGCTGAAATGCTTCGCTGCTTTGGACCCCACATGAAAAAGCACCGTTTCCTTGTCTCCCATCCCCGGCTCTTCGCCCCTATTCTGAAGAAGCTGCTGCCCAAGCTCTCCCCTGTGGCGGGAATCTATATCAAGAGCACCCTAGCCTTCACCATGTCCGGAGCCTCTGCCAGCGCCAACGTGCTGCCGGGTGAGGCCTGGGTCGTCGGCAATCTCCGGTCCGCTCCCCATCAGCCCCCCATGGACTGTATCGCTGCCCTGGAGAAAATCTGCAAGAAATATCAAATCGAGATGGAATACCGTCTTTCAGACCGTGTCAGCCGGGTAACGGACTATCGGGGAGACGGGTTCCGACTCATGAAGGAAGCTATTGAGCAGTCCTACGACTGTGTGGACGCCGTGGTACCCTACATTGCCAACGCAGCAACAGACTCCGGTATCTGCGCAAAATACTGCAGTCAGTGTATTCGCATTAACCCCTTCCTTATCTCCAAAGCGCAGCGGAGCAGCATCCACGCTCTGAACGAAAATATCGACGTGAGCACTCTTGCCCCCGCCGTTGATTGTTTCCGCTATATCATCTGCCATCTCTAATTCCAAGAGACAAAACGGCAGCCGGAAGCCTGAAGGCTCCGGCTGCCGTTATTTTATACTTTCAAAGGCTCATTTGAAAACAAGGAGCTTGGTCTGATTGACCACTTTTCCATCCATCTTCACCACGAGGGCCTGATCCCGGGTTCCCGCAGGCAGGATCTCCACCCTGCTGAGGGCAATGCCGCTCGCTTCCAGTTTTTTCCGCAGGAAGTTCTCAAAATCTTCGCCGCTGATCTTCCCGACGGGCTCTGCATGCAGGAGAAGCTTGCCGCCCTCATCCTCGCCCCGGAAATAGCGGAAGAATACTCCCTTTTCCTTTTCATATTCCTCAATATAAGAGGTGATCTCACTGGCATAGAGAGTGACCCCATTCAGGCGAATGCTGTCATAGGATTTACAGATGAATTCCATCCGAGGCAGCCCGTCTTCACCGGAGCAAACCGTAACGATATCATGGATATTGTAGCGGTAGAGGCCAGAATAGGAGGTGATAATGAGTTCATAGAAGGCCCCGGGTCTGGTCTCCGCCAGAGTGACGGGTTTCTCTTTTCCGAGCTCCAGGAACTCAAAGAAATAGCCGAAGAGGGCCGGAATTCCTTTGGGAGAGAAAGGTTCAACGGGAATATCAAATTTCCCCTCCGTGGCACCGTAGCCCCAGTGGATGAAGAGGCAGTCCTCCGGGAAGAGATAAGCATATTCCTTGGCGTAGCGGCCCACGCTGCTGGAGAGCCAGCAGTTGACCAGGCCAAAGGAGGGCCATATATCCTTCACATCCAGGCGGCCTTTCTTTCCATAGATCTCCCGGAGCTCCGCTGCACGGGCAGGGTTAGCCTTAAAGAGCTTCAGGAGCTTCTCTCTGTATTCTTCCGGAATATTGGCGCTGAGAGTGCCCTTCTCAATATCTGCAAAGAAGCGCTCGGGCTCCCGATTCAGCAGAGAGATATATTTGTTAAAATGGACCACATTGTTGCAGATCAAGGTGACAACATTTTTCTCCGCAGCGCCGAAGAGCATGGTGAGATAGTCCAGATCCGGGGACTCAATATCCGGAATTTCCAGGAGCTCCGTAGGAATTACCAGTCTGGCACGAGCCTCAGCACCCGCTCTGGCCACAGCCTGACCGGATGCGGATGTTACCGTCTTGCCGCCGGAAGAAATGGCGGAGCCATTGGTGATGGTGAACTTCTTCATGCCGGGCTGACCCTGCGCCGGGAACATGCGGGAGCTCTCAGCCGTCCGCATCTTCACTATGATCCGTTTGACCAGGTCACCGATCTCGCTCTCGGGAATCAGTTTGGATTTCCCGGTGGTGCCGGTGGTGCCTCCGAAGGCAAAGGACTTGCCCGGGAAGAGGATATCTTCCTTCTCGGAAGCAATCTCATCCATATAGGGTTCATAGGCAGCGTACTCGCTGACGGGAACCTGCCGACGGAAATCCTCCAGAGAAGTGATTTCCGAAAAATGATGATCCCTGCCGAATTCCGTCTTTTCTGCATAGCGGAGAATGTCCATAAGGACAGCTTCCTGCTCTGCCTTTGGATCCTTCGCGATCTCCCGCACAACCCGAGGATACTCGCTGGGCTCCATTGTCTTCAAATCAAAAATTGTAATCTGCTCTGCCATGATACAATCCTTCTTTCAATTACAGCCTTCTTCGTCAATGAGACCGAAGAAGAATTTTTCTTTAAAGGGGGTATCCAAAATCCGAACAGGTTTGACCTGATTCTCACTGGCTCCCCGGGTGAGCATGACGTCACGGTAGAGAGCGTAGGTCTCCTGCGCCACAAAACGGACAGCCATGGGAGATAGGATTCCATCCCGGATTTTGGCACCGTAGGAGGGGTTCGCCGCGCACATGGCCCTGTCTGCGATATCCCGATAGCCCGGACGTTTTTCTATAGGCTGAGGCTTATCCGGCTCTATGAAGAGCACATAACGGCCCGGAGCGATGTCATTATCCGCATAAACACTGTAGTCCCGGACTCCCACCCCGGTCTCTTTACTGAAGCTGTCAATCACGCTGAGAACGCAGGCTTCATTGGTCTTTTCTCCGGCAATGCTGAGCATCTGGTTTTTCCTGCAGTAGAAGCAGAGCTTGGGAGATTCTCCCTCATAGCCCACGATGGAAACGATATCGCCGATCCGATAGCGATAGAAGCCTGAAAGGTTCGTAACTACGATCTCGTATTCTTTACCCACTTCCAGCTCGTTCAAGTTCTTGGTCTTATCCATGATCTCCTCTTCCGGCTCGTCTGCCAGCTCCATGGGCAGGAACTCATAGAAGCCGCCCTGAGGAATCAGGGTATAATCCATACTTTCCACCTCAGTGACTACGGCGAACATAGCCTCAGAAGCAGCGTAATTGCAGAAAGTCATGGGAATGCTCCCGGTATATTGGCGGAGCTTATCGGTATAAATCTTGAAGCCGCCGGATCCAATGGCGTTGACATACTCCATATTGGGCCAAATCCGGGGAACATAGGGGTCCTCAAAGCCTTTTGAAAACTCCTGCCGGAGGAAACGCGCTCTATCAGGGTCCGGCTTGAGTTCCGACTGGAGGCGGGCACGAAGCTCTTCTGACATCTTGCAGTCCGGAGAGAGCTCACCCTTCTCAATATCATCACAGAGGCGTTCCCAGTTCAGCTCGATATAGTGGAGGAGGTCAAAGACAGCAGTTGTAAAGGGTGCGGCGATGCTGGTAATATCCGCTTCCTTCAGCGCATAAAAGGTCTTGAGATATTTGAAATCCAGCTTTTCCTCGGGGAAGAGGATATCCCCCGGGGAGGCAACCTTCTTCAGCATGAAATCCTTCACGAATTCATACATCTTGCCGCTGATGGAGCCGCAGGAGGTACCGTCCTCCACCTTTCCCTGGGTGATGGTGGCAGTGAGGAGACGCTTACCGTCCCGAATCTCCCGGCCCTCCTTCTCCCGCACATAGTCGGCAATCAAAGCCGTGGCCACATTAGAGGTATAGTCCCCATAAAGGCCCAAAGTATGGGTGGAGACAGGGATGCGCTTCGGAACGCCAACACTGCCGGAGGTGGAAGCATAGTGGACAATGGGATAAACCGTCAAAATATTCTTCTGGCCCCGAGTCATCCGCCCAATCTGCTCTGCATAGCTATCGTAGGTGGTAAAAGGAATCTTTTTCTTATAGTCCTCCACGCTGCGAATCTCTGAAAAATGATGCTCTCGGCCGTATTCCGTATTCTCGTTATCCCGGACGATTTTCATCAAGAGATTTTCACTGAATTCGCCTGCGTGCCGGCAATTCTCCTTCAGAACCCGGAGGGCTTCCCGCCCCTTTTCTGCCGCCGTAAGTTTTCTTTCTTCCATACGCTCTACCCTTTCTCTTTGTGGGTTTTCATCCCTGTTTTGTTCATTTTATCATTTTTCTCGCATTATGCAACAGGAATTTGCAAAAGCGCTTCCGGTTCTTCCCTGTTTCACCCATTCTCCCATATTCCCGGGCAGTCCGGATCATGGCAAAAATGCAAAGAAGCTATCCTACCGGAAAAGATGCCTTCTTTATTCCCGAATAATTCCGCATAGAAAAATGCAGGGGGATCATTCCCCTGCATTTTCGTCATAGCGTTCAATGGCATTTTGGGCAGATGCCTGCTCTGCCTTTTTCTTGCTCGGCCCTGTCCCCTCTCCGATCCTGTTTTCATCCAGGAAAACGGCGACATGGAAGAGCTTGTCATGATCCGGGCCCTCCTCCGAAAGGGTCTCATAGCGAAGAACATGCCCGGGTTCTCTCTGAATCCTCTCCTGCAGCTCGGATTTATAATCATGACCGACTGCAGCCGTTTTTTGAGGCGTCAGAATAAAACGCATAATGAAATCCTTGGCCGCCGAAAAACCGCCGTCCAAAAAGATAGCAGCAATCACCGCTTCCACCGCGTCGGCACTCATGCTGGGTCTGGAGCGGCCGCCGTTTTTTTCCTCACCGCGGCCCAAAAGAAGATAATCCCCCAGCTTCAGCTCCGCAGCGACCTCCGCAAGGCTGGACTCGCAGACCAGCTCCGAACGGATCTTCGTCAGCATTCCCTCCGGCATCTCGGGAAACAGACCGTACAAATAGCGGGCAGACACAAAGCCAAGGACAGAATCTCCCAGAAATTCCAATCTCTCATTGCAGCCAAGATGTCCCTTTCCCTTCTCGTTGGACCAGGAGCTATGGGTCAAAGCATGATTCAGGAGACTTTCATTCTGAAAGTGATAACCGATTTTTTCTTCCAGGGGATGACTCACTCTGCTACCTCCGATTGCGCGGACAGTTTAGAAAGCTCCGCCTCAATATCCGAAGAAAGCTTTGCTTCGGATTCCCAAATTGCCTGCTTGACAGCACTTCGGATCGCCCGGGCATCTGAGGAACCGTGGGCCTTGATGACTGTCTTTTTTAAGCCGATAATAGCTGTTCCGCCGGTTTCCCGGTAGTCCATCATCTTCTTCATACGAAGAAGACCGGAAGAGCAGACAGCCGCAGAAAGTTTGGTGAAAAGATTCTTCTTAAAAATGGATTTCAGCTCAGACATCATGAAAAGGGCCGTGCCTTCAACAGCTTTCAACATAATGTTTCCGCTATATCCGTCTGCCACAAGCACATCCGTCTGGCCCAGCATGGCATCCCTTGCTTCCATATTCCCGATAAAATGCAGAATGTTTTTCTCATTGGAAGCCTGCAGCAAAGAATAAGCTTCTTTCTGCAGTTCCTTTCCCTTGCATTCTTCGCTTCCATTGTTTAGCAGAGCGACCCGGGGAGACTCCACCTTCAGGACCTTCCTGGCATAAACAGAGCCCATTATGGCAAACTGCTGGAGAAATTCCGGTGTACATTCCACATTTGCGCCGCAATCCAAAAGGACCATGGCACCGCCTTTTGTGGGGACGACCGGCCCGAAACAGGCACGGCGCACCCCGTGGATTCTGCGGACAAGGAGAGTGGCAGCCGTCAGAAGTGCCCCTGTATTTCCGGCGGAAATGAAGGCATCCCCAAGCCCCTCCGAAAGCATCCGAAGGCCCACGACCATGGAAGAATTCTTGCGAGTCTTCAAAACAGAGGTGGGGTCATCCTCCATGGAAACAACATCGTCGGCATTGGATATCTCGATTCCTTCCGGAAGCGTATCCATGCCGAGCTCATTCAGACAGCGGAGAAGTTCCTCTCCTCTGCCTACCAGAACGGCCTCGCAGGAAAACTCCTTTACTGCGTCAACGGTTCCTTTTACAATTGCTTCCGGGGCGAAATCGCCGCTCATGGCATCAATGATGATTTTCATTTTGAATTATCTCCAAAATCGAAAGGATCCCCCGCAAGGTATCCAATCCCCGCATAGAAATTTCCAGATTCTTATTTGCCTTTCCCTTTACACGGTGATCTAAAGGGTCCATTATTCCAAAATTGATATTCATGGGTTGGAAATTTGCCACAGAACTATCACTGATATAATAGCCCAGGGCTCCGATCGCCGTTTCCCTGGTAAAGTCCGGGAGCTCTTTCCCCAGGAGCTTCAGAGCCAAAGCCGTTCCGGCCAAAAATCCGGAGGCAGTGGATTCCACATAGCCCTCCACCCCGGTAAACTGTCCCGCAAATACGGCAAGAGGATTCGCCCGGTCCGCATAATAACGGTCCAAAAGGAGCGGAGAATGCAGGAAGGCGTTCCGATGCATCACCCCATAACGGAGATACTCTGCATTTTTCAAGGCAGGTATCATGGAGAAAACTCTCTTTTGTTCCGGGAACTTCAAATGTGTCTGAAATCCGACGATATTATAAATGGTCCCATGAGCATTGTCCTTTCGAAGTTGGACGACTGCATAAGGCTCCTTTCCCGTCTTGGGGTCCTTCAGTCCAACGGGCTTCAGGGGACCGAAACGAAGGGTATCTTCCCCTCTTCTGGCCATAACCTCAACGGGCATACAGCCCTCAAAAACCATCTTATCCTCAAAGCCGTGGACCTCCGCCATCTCTGCCGCAGCCAATTCCTTCACAAAAGCGGAATACTCTTCCCGGCTCATGGCACAGTTGATATAATCCGGCGTTCCGCGGTCATAACGGGAACCAAACCAGGCATGCTCCATATCAATGGACTCAAACGATACCAAAGGTGCAGCCGCATCAAAAAAATTCAAGTATTCTTCCGCATGAAAGTATTCCTGAACTGCCTTTGCCAGCGCATCTGAAGTCAGGGGGCCCGTTGCAAGGATGAAGGGAGTTTCCGGAAGTTCCGTTACCTCCCCTTCCAAAATGCAGATAAGGGGATTCTCCCGAATTCTCTTTGTAACAAGGGATGAAAAGGCCTCCCGATCCACTGCCAAGGCACCGCCGGCTTCCACTCTCGTTGCTTCCGCACAGGAGAGAATCAAGCTTCCGGCGATACGCAATTCCTCTTTTAAAAGGCCTACGGCATTTTCCAATCGGTCCCCCCGGAGGGAATTGGAACAGACGAGCTCCGCAAAATCCGAGGAACGGTGCGCAGGAGACATCTTTTGGGGCTTCATCTCCATAAGGCGAACGGGAATTCCGTACCTTGCCAGCTGCCAAGCTGCCTCGCAGCCCGCCAAACCCGCTCCGACAACAGTAACAGGCGTCACTTCTTTCCCTTCCCTTCTGATTTCTTCCCTTTCTCTGCAGAGCTTTTCTTTTTATAATAACCCCGCTTTTCCTCCGGAAGGAAAGCCGTGCAATCCGGGTTCACACAGAAGGGCGTCATCTTCCCCTTTCCGGAGCGTTTATAGAGGCTCTTTCCGCAGGAAGGACAATCCTCCGCCGTGGGGACATCAAAGGAGAAAAAGTCACACTCCGGCGAACGCTCACAGGCATAATAGGTATAGCCCTTTTTGGATTTCTTCTTCAGCATGGCAGCATCACATTTCACGCATCTTCCTGCCGCCTTTTCTACAATTGCCTTGGTAAATTTACACTCCGGGAAGCCACTGCAAGCCAGAAATCTTCCGAACCTGCCCATCTTGATGACCATAGGCTTTCCGCAGAGGTCACAGATTTCGGAAGAGACTTCATCCGGAATCTTCATAACATTTCCTTCACCGGCCACAGCAAGCTCGCCGGAGAAATCGCCATAAAATTCCCGCATAATCTGCTTCCAGTTGCGTTTTCCCTCTTCCACCTCATCCAACTGCTTTTCCATGTTGGCAGTGAATTCCACATCCACAATGTCCTTGAAATACGTGGAAAGAAAACGGTTAACCGTTTCGCCGAGAACGGTAGCATAGAAGGACTTTCCCTTCTTCTCCACATATTCCCTGTCCTGAATGGTGGAAATAATGGTGGCGTAGGTGGAAGGACGGCCGACGCCGCACTCTTCCATAGTTTTAATCAGGCTGGCCTCTGTGTAACGCTGGGGCGCCTGTGTAAAATGCTGCTCTTTGGAAACCTTCTCCATCTCAAATTCGGAAGCAAGTTCAATCTCCGGAAGCTTTCCATTCTTTTCCTGACATTCGGAATCCCCCTCTACATAGAGGACCGTATAGCCCTTGAAGGAAAGATTCTGGAAGGAAGAACGGAAAAGATGCTCACCCGATGTGAAATCAACTGTCTCCGTAAGAGAAAGTGCAGGCGCCATCTGGCTGGCTAAAAAGCGCTCCCAAATCAGGCGGTAAAGCCGCAGCTGGTCCTTGTCCAAATCCTTGGAAAGGCGCTCCGGAGTCAGTTCCACATTGGAAGGACGGATGGCCTCGTGGGCGTCCTGAGCAGATGTCTTCGTCTTATAACGGTGGAAAGAACCGTAATAGTATTCCTTCCCGAAGTTTGCCAGGATATATTTCTGAGCAGCGGCCAAAGCCTCATCCGAAAGACGAAGGGAGTCCGTTCTCATATAGGTAATCAAGCCGACGGCGCCGAAGCCGCTGACCTCAATGCCTTCATAGAGCTGCTGCGCCAGGGCCATTGTCCGCTTCGGGGTAAAGCCAAGCTTACGGGACGCCTCCTGCTGCAAACTGGAGGTATTAAAGGGAGGAAGCGGATTTCTCCGTTTTTCCCCCTTCTTCACAGAAGAAACCAGGAATTCCTTTCCGGAAAGATCTGCAATCACACTGTCCGCTTCGCTCTCGGACTTCAGGGTTTCCTTTTTTCCTTTTCCCAGATATTCCGCGGTAAAATGCTCTTTTCCGTTCCCCAGAACTGCGGTAATATCCCAATATTCAACGGGAACGAAAGCACGGATCTCATTCTCCCTGTCTACGATCAGGCGCACTGCTACGGACTGAACACGCCCTGCTGAAAGACCTCTTCGAACTTTTTTCCAAAGAATTGGGCTGACCTGATAACCGACCAGGCGGTCCAAAACTCTTCTTGCCTGCTGGGCATCCACCAGATTCTCATCAATGGAACGGGGATTCTTGATGGATTCCTCCACGACTTTTTTTGTGATCTCGTTGAAGGTGACCCGTTTGGAATTGCTTTCATCCAAGCCCAGAAGATATTTCAAATGCCAGGAAATAGCCTCTCCTTCCCGGTCCGGGTCAGTTGCCAGATAGACCATAGAGGCCTTTTCTGCGGCAGTTTTCAACTCTTTGATGATTTTATCTTTTCCGTACATGGGACGGTAATCCGGCTCGAAATCCTTTTCAATATCCACGCCGATCTTACTCTTCGGTAAATCCCGAAGATGTCCCATACTGGCCATAACCGTAAAGCTGCTTCCCAAGTATTTTTCAATCGTCTTTGCCTTTGAAGGTGACTCCACGATAACCAGATTTTGTTTCTCTTTCATTCGGTAAACCTCAAACAATAAACTATATGCGGAAGCAGCTGCCTCCCGGGGCCATACGAATCAGCCCCTTAATCTGCAGCATGGTAAGTGCACAGGTCACTTCCGCTGCAGAACATTTACTTTTTTCAATCAACTCGTCAACAGAAACGGGCTCCTCACTCATCAAAGAAAGGATAAGACCCTCAATACCGTCCGGAGTATCGGCCTTGGGGGGCTTTTTCGTTTCTTTCTCTTCCTCGCCCGGATACACAAGATCAAAGGACCCGCGGTAGAAGGAAAGAATATCCTCAGCAGACTCGGTCAGATACGCTCCCTGTCGAATCAAATCATTACTCCCCGAAAAGCGGTCCACTCCCGCAGTTCCGGGCATCGCAAAAACATCCTTTCCCTGCTCCAAGGCATGGGCAGCCGTTATCATGGAGCCGCTCTTTCGGGGCGCCTCTGCAATCAAAACGCCATGAGAAAGTCCGCTGATCAAGCGGTTTCTTTCCGGAAAATTCCACTTTGAAGGTGCAGTTCCCGGGGCATACTCGCTCAAAAGGCATCCCAGTTCCTTTGTAGAGCGAAAGAGCTCCCTGTTCACAGCCGGATAGACAATATCTACTCCATTCCCCAGCACGCCCACCAAGGGCCCGCCGGCACGGATCGCGCCGCGCATTGCAGCAGAATCGATCCCTTCTGCACCGCCGGAAACAATGATCACGCCGTTATTGGAAAGCTCGCAGGCAATTTCTTCCGTGAGAAAGATTCCGTGCTCGGAGGCATGCCTGTGGCCGACAATTGCCAATGTCAAAGTCCTTTCCGTATCCGGAAGGTCGCCAAGACAGTATAAAGAAAGGGGTGGGTTATCCATCCGCCGAAGAGGATCCGGGAAATCAGCGCAATCCGGTGTCAGTACAGAAATTCCTTTTTCCTTGGAAATTTTTTGAATCTCCCGAACTCTTGCCATTTCCCGATTCAGCAGTGCCTCACAATCCTTAGGCGAAAAGCCAAGATCCGAGAGATCCGCTTTTGAAGCTGAAAAAAGTTCCTGTGCTTCTATCCCGAGATTCCGGAAACGGCGGCGGCCCTCAGCAGAGAAGCCCTTCAGTTCAGAAAGCCATAAATAGAATTCCTGCATCTTATCCCCGATTCAAATAGAGCTGCCAGAGCACGATGGTGGCAGCAGAAGCGGCATTCAAGGACTCACAATGGGGGTTCATCGGTATGATGAGGCTCACATCCGCCGCATCCAAAAAATCTTTGGATACCCCATGGCCTTCATTGCCAATTATCAAAGCATAGGAGGAGAGTTCTGCTTTCCTAATATCCATGGAATCCGGGCTCAATCGCGTCACGGCAAGGGGAATTCCTGCCTCTTTGCAAAGGGCGATCAGTTCGGTATTTCCGGATAATAGAGGCTTTCTTCTGAAAACTGCTCCCATAGATGAACGGACCACCTTCTCACTATAGGGATCCGCACAGCCATCTGCCAGAATAACCGGAACATCCAAAGCATCGGCAGTTCTCAAAATCGTTCCCAGATTCCCGGGATCCTGCAGATCGCTCAGAATCAAGGTTCCGGGCATAAGCTCCAAAGGGGCCGGCTCCGGCATTCTGCATATAGCCAAAATGCCCTGGGGACAGTCCATGACGGAGATATAATCCATCAGTTCTTTGGAAACAAGGGTCACCGGGATCTCATCGGGGATATCAAAAGGAAGACAGATAGCTTCCTGCAGAACCAGACGCTCCACAGGGGCGTGATTCTGCAATGCCTCTCCAACAAGCTTAACCCCATCTGCCAGAAACAGGCGCTGCTGATAGCGGTATTTCCTCTGGGCTCTGAGCTTGCGAATCTCGCTGCAAAGAGGATTCTGCCGACTTGTGAGTACTTCCATATTACCTTTCCACGCTGATCACTCGGTAGGTTACCGTACCCATAGGGGCTGCCACCTCTACCTCGTCCCCGACACGATGGCCCAGCAAAGCCCGGCCGAAGGGAGAGTCGTCCGATATCATCCCAAGCTTAGGATCTGCCTCCTGAGAACCGACAATGGCATAAACGCACTCTTCTTTCTCCTGCAGATCCAGCACTTTGAATGTGCAGCCCAAACCGATGCAGCCCTCGCTATCGTCGTTTTCATCAATAATGACAGCGTGAGAGAGCACATCCTCGATTTCCGCAATACGTCCATAGAGTCTTGCCTGTTCGTTCTTGGCTTCATCGTACTCACTGTTCTCGGAAATGTCGCCGAAGGAGCGAGCTTCTTTTATCTGCTCAGAGATTTCCTTATCTCTTGTGGTTTTCAGATAAGTCAATTCCTCTTCCAGTTCGCGCATACGAAGAACCGTCAACTTAAATTCTCTTGCCATGAGCTTACCCCTTTTTCAAGTAAACGTAAAATTTGCAGATAATATCATGCGAAATGACTTTTTTCAAAAATTCCGTAAAAAGACCGGTTTTACGGAGTTGTGCAGCTTTTGCCCCACAAATAAATCGCAATGCGGTTTATTCAGCGGACAATAATATAGTCATATTATAGGAAAGTTGTCAAGTTTTTTATTTTTTCAACAGATTATGAGCCAACTTCAGCTGCAAATCATCCTTCTCTTCCAAAACACCATAATAAAGGTTCAGGTAATCTTCCGCGGAAAGTTTGACCGGATAATCCGGCAAAACGCCTTTTCCGATCAGACTGATTCCTTTTGGGGTATAGTATTCCCCACTGGACAGAGAAAGGCCGCTCCCGTCGCTCAGGGGGTAGTAATACTGGAAATAGCCCTTTCCGGAGGTCTGGGAACCCACCACTACGGCTGCTCCGTATTCCTGCAGTGCCGCCGCAAAAAATTCGGCAGCGGAATAGGAATCTTCATTCACCAAAACGACCATAGGAAGATCAATGAAAGAGGGATCCGAAGTTTCTATGTTCTCTTCCCCTGCAAAATCCCGGCTGCGGAAAAGCACGCCTTCCGGGAGAAGCACATCCAGAATCTGGCAGAGCTCGTCCTTATAACCACCCGGGTTAAAGCGCACATCAAAAAGAAGGGAATCCGCCCCATCTGCGAGTGCCTGATCCAAACAGGCCAAGGTCTCATCTGCACAGCGGGAATCAAAATTCTTAATGGAAATATAGCCGACCTTGCCATCCAGCATTTTATATTCCGCCACGGCGGTTTCAATCTGCTGCGCAATCACGGAAATCTGAACGATCTCATCCCCTCTTGCAATATTCAGCAGGATACTGTCATCTGCCGCATTCCGGACAAGATCCCGGGCCTCGTCCACGGAGAGACCCATGACCTCAGTTCCGTTAATGGCGACGATAATATCTCCTTCACGGACACCTGCCAGATATGCCGGCTGGTCCTTCGTGACATCCATAACGGTAATATTACCGTCGTCGGCTTTTTGAATGGTGATCCCGATTCCCCGATAGGAGTTGGACATCTGATCGTTGTAGCTGCCGAAATCCTTTGCAGAAACATAATAGCTCCAGCGGTCCCCTGTCCCGGAAATCATTCCCGAAGCAACGGCATCACAGAGCTGCGTTTCATCATATTCTCCGATGAAAAAGGTGTCCAGATAATACTGAATTTCCTCAGCCTTCCGAGCTGCCGGGGAAAGAGCTGCGGAAGCTTGGCCCTTTTCCCCGCCGAAACGGCCGAATGTCCAACCGGAGAGAATCATAAAAGAGGCAAGGCAGCCCATTGCAAAGAGCAAGAGGCCGAAAAACACATTTCTTAATATTTTCATAGGAACCTCAGGCTATACCGAAAGCCTGCACAAATCTGTGCGGGCTTTCAGACAAATCAAAATCATACGGGAACATAATCCGCCGGATTCACATAAGAACCGTTGTAATACATGGAAAAATGCAGATGCGGACCGGTAGAGCAGCCGGTGGAACCTACATAACCGATCAGCTGTCCCTGGGCAACATACTGCCCCGAGGATACCACATATTCCGTCATATGCATGTAGGCAGTGGCAAAACCGTTCGCATGGGAAATCATGACCCAGTTTCCGCAGGAGCTGTCATAAGCAGCCAATGAAACATAGCCGCTGGCACTGGCATAAATAGGGGTTCCCTGATTAACGGCAATATCCACGCCGGAATGGAAACGTTCTTCCTGATAAACGGGGTGCATCCGCCAGCCGTAGGGAGAAGAGATCCAGCCGCCGGAAACAGGACGGATAAAGGTCTGGTTGGGATCATAGCTCACACTCTGGCCGCCTTGAGCAGCCTCCGCGTTACGGATCCCCATGGCCTCTTCCTCGGCATTTTTGGCCTCATTATACTCATCCTGCTTATCTGCAATCAGCGCAAATATTTCTTCTTCCTGGCGGTCATATTCTTCCTGGACCTTCCGGATCTCCTCACTTGCATTGGAAAGCATATCAATGAGGACCTGCGCGTTTTCGCTTTGTTTTTTCAGCTCTTCCGACTGGGCCGTCAGGTCTTCTTTCAGCTGCTCCAACTCGTCCTGATAAGCATAGAGCTCATCCTCCGCTGCCTGAATCTTGGAGGAGTTTCGGGAAAGAACATCCATCATCCGATGGTCTGCGTCTGAAATCTCTTCCAGCCAGTCGATCCTATCCAAAAGGTCCGAGAAGCTATTGGCCTCAAAGAGAATGGCCAGATAGGAAACCCTGCCGTTTTCTTCCATTTCCCGGATTCGGGAAATATAACCCATGAGCAAACCGCGCTCTTTTTCCTTGGCCTTGCGCAGTTCCAGGCGCTTTGCCTCAATCATAACCTCGTAGTCGGATATGATAGCCTGGGTATTTTCTATTTGTTCTCGGGTCAGATTCATCTGCAGGTCAATTGCCGTCTTTTGATCGATTACTCCCTGCATTTCCGCATTCTTTTCGTCGATCTGACTCTGAAGCTTATCAATTTCCTCTTTGATCTCCACTGCTTGGGATTCGAGTTCATCGATCTCCTCCTGGATTTCATCCGAGGAAGCTGCAAAAGCCAAGGGCAATACGGAGGCCACCAAGCCAATGAGCATAATAACTGCCAGCAAAATGGCTATGACCTGAACTATTTTTTTCTTTTTCAAGAAAACACCTCAAATCAAACATCCAGGAATTTACGAATAGAAAGCATACTTCCCAAAATACCGACCAAAAGGCCCGTAAAGAGATAGGTTACAACCATAAGAGGCAGCTCCTCCGAGAAGGGAATGGTGACAAAGAGCTGCATGGTGGAAGAAAGGGACTGGATCCGCTCACAAAGGTAATTATAAAGTCCCCACTCCGCAAAGAAGGCCACAGCGGCACTGACAATACCGATAAAGAAACCTTCTACCACGAAGGGCAGGCGGATGAAGCCATTGGTGGCGCCGACCATTTTCATGATGGCAATTTCTTCCTTGCGGTCATACATGGCCAGCTTAATGGTATTGGAAATAATGAAGAGAGAAACGACAAAGAGGACGGCGATCAGGGACGTTGTGATCAAACGCAGAACGCCCTTTACGGTTGCAAAGCCTTCCGCGATCTCCAGCTTCGCGCTGACCTTGGCAACGCCCTCGATCCCCTCCAGTTTCTCCTTTGTAGCCTTCATGGACTCACTGGATTCCAATGTGATCACAAAACGATGGCGGAAATCCTCCGCGTTCATGCCGCTGAAGGCCTCCGGATTGCTTTGGGTTGCCAGGAAATCTTCCAGCGCATCCTCATTGGAAACGAACTCTGCATTGGAAACGGAAGGAATCAGATTGATCTCTGTTCCCACGCTCTTGGCCTCAGCTTCATTATAGCCCAGCTCCACAAATGCCACGATCTGGTTCTGCTGATCCAGATCCGAAACGATCTTATTCAGGTTTTCCATAATGAGATAGAAGCTGCCGATGATAATCATGCAGGCAACCGTCACGCAGATAGCTGCGAAGGACATAAAGCCATGGAGGAATACGCCGTGTATTCCTTCCTTCAAAAGATAACCGATATTTTTATTCTTCATCATCGTAATACCCATCCATTCCGTCACTGATGACCTTTCCGTCCTCGATCATCACGACCCGTTTATTAAAACGGTTAACAAGTTCCTTTGCGTGGGTCACCACAACCAAGGTCGTCCCCAGGGAATTGATCTGCTCCAAAAGGGTCATGATCTCCAAGGACTTGTTCGGATCCAAGTTGCCCGTAGGCTCGTCCGCAATGATAATGGAAGGATTGTTCACCAAGGCTCTGGCAATAGCCACACGCTGCTGCTCACCGCCGGAAAGCTGGTTGGGAAGACGGCCGGCCTTTTCGCTCAGACCTACCAATTCCAAAACCATTGGAACACGTTTGCGAATATCCTTATCCGACGCACCGATGACACGCATAGCAAAGGCGACATTATCATAGACGGATTTATTCTCGATCAAACGGAAATCCTGGAAAACAACACCGACGGTCCTCCGAAGATAAGGAACCTTCTTATCCTTCAGACTGTCAATCTGGTAGCCATTCACATCAATGGAGCCGGAAGTCGGACGCAGTTCCGCGGTCAAGAGTTTGATAATCGTGGACTTGCCGGAGCCGGAAGGGCCAACTAAAAATACGAATTCGCCATCCGAAATCTGCATGCTGACACCATCCAATGCGCAGGTGCCATTCGGATAGACCATAGTTACATCTTCAAAATTAATCATTTTTTCTTCCTCTATCAAACCGTGCGATTTTCTCTGGATGCAAGATATTTCCGAACCATCAATGCGACCTTGAAGACGATGGCATGGTCAAATTCCCGCAGATCCAGGCCTGTCATTTTCTTGATCTTTTCCAGACGGTAGACCAAGGTGTTTCTGTGACAGTAAAGTTTCCTGGATGTCTCGGACACGTTGAGGTTATTCTCAAAGAATTTGTTGATCGTAAAGAGCGTATCCTGATCCAGGGCGTCAATGGAGTTCTTCTTAAAGACCTCCGAAAGGAATATATCGCAAAGGGTGGTCGGAAGCTGATAGATCAGCCTTCCGATTCCTAAATTTTCATAATTGATGATGGTCTTTTCTGTTTCAAAAACCTTCCCGACTTCAATGGCAACCTGGGCCTCTTTGTAAGAATCCGCCAGCTCACGAAGATGCTCGGCAACGGTTCCCACGCCGATAACCGTCTTGATGCTCAGTTCCTCCCGCAGAAGCTTTTCCATGCTCTCGGCAACACGCATCAAATCAGAAACCTCGGTTCCCTCCGAAACTTGCTTAATAACAGCAATATCGCATTCATTGATATTCAAAACGAAATTCTGCTGCTTATCGGAGAAGGTATTCTTGAGGACTTCCACCGCAGAAACATCTGTCTTTCCGATCTGGCGAACGAGGAAAACAGCCCGATGCACTTCCGCAGGGAAATGCAGTTCCTTTGCCCGAATATAAATATCCCCGGGCATGATATTATCCGTGATAATGTTCTTCACGAAAGTACCTTTATCGTACTTTTCCTCATGATAAATCTTTGCACCATTCAGCGCAACGGAAGCCATGGTAACGATGGACCGGGCAGTTTCGTCCGTTCCCTCCGCAAAAACATAGAATTCCGGACAGGAAAGATTTCCAAAGGCCTTCAGCGTTTTCCCTGCGGAACGGATAATTCCGTCCTGCCCCAATGCAGAAGTCCCGATCAGATCCGACCAACGCTCGCCAAGTAGGGCATTGTTCCCGGAAGCAATGACAGTGCCATCCGCATCCAACACACCGATGGCGCGATCCGTCCCCTCTTTGAGCTGCAGAACGACTCCCTGAAACACTCTGTTTGACATATGACCACTCCTATTTTGTGAATAATAACAAAAACTCGGCTTGCATTATACCCCAGTTTATACTATTTTGCAAGATAACATTGTAAGAAAAATCAAATTGACCCTTTCGGATTTGTTTGATTTGACGAAACCATGGTTTCAAAACTGACGGAGTGCCTCGGATTCCTCCTCCGTAAGTTCCCTGACTTCTCCCGGTTTGAGCTCACCAAGGGAGATCGCGCCCTCGGAAATCCTCTTCAGATAATGAACAAAATGACCTCTTGCTGCCATCATTCTGCGGACCTGATGATACTTTCCTTCTTTCACATAAACAAGAGCTTTCCCCTCCTCCAGAACCTGAAGGCGGGCCGGCTTGCAGAGAAGCCCGTCCTTTAACATCAAGCCCTCCGCGAAGGCCGAAATATCCTCCTCCGTTACCCTGCCCTCATGTTCGGCATAATAGCATTTTTCCACCTCGTATTTGGGAGATGTCAGCCTGTGGAGCAGATCCCCATTGTTGGTGAAGAGGAGCAGGCCCTCTGTGTCCTTATCCAGTCTTCCGATAGGATTCAGTCCCCAAAAGCGGTAATCCTCCGGCAGAAGCTCCATGACCGTTGGATCTCTCGGATCCTCCGTGGAAGTCACATAACCCTTCGGCTTATGCATCATGACCGTCCGAAGGCCGATCGGACGGACAGGAATACCGAAAATTTGAACCGCATTCTCATCCGGATTTATCTTTTCCTCCGGTTTTTTGGCCGTTTTCCCATCCACGGTCACCTTTCCCTGGCGGATGAAATTTTTGAGTTCACTTCGGGAATATTTGGTGTTGTCCGATAGGAATTTATCCAGTCTTGTTTCCATCTTTTTCTGATCTCCCCTTGCATTTTCAGGATTTGAAGACTATAATATCGCTGTCTTCAGGGTAGGGTTTGTTCCCCAACCGGCGGTAAAGTCCGCGAGCTATGGCAGAACCGGTGCGATTCCGGTACCGACAGTAAAGTCTGGATGAAAGAAGTCAAAGAACACAGGGACTGTTTCCGCTTTTTGCCTGCCCGAAGAATTCTTCAAGAAAGGATGATTTCGGTGCAGGGTATTTTTTTGCAGATCCTCATTTGGGTGCTTTCCATATTGACCCTCTTTCTCATTGCCTTTCTCTTTGAAAGGAACTGTAAAGACAGGAAGTCCGTCCGCCCCGCCCACAAAATAACGATCATCGCAGTCTCTTCCGCCCTGTCCGCCCTTTTGATGTTCTTTGAGATTCCCCTCTTTTTTGCCCCATCCTTCTATAAAATCGATCTCAGTGAGATCCCGATACTCATCTGCGGGTTCTATCTGGGGCCCCTGAGCGGATTGACCGCCGAAGGTCTGAAAGTCATCATCAAACTCCTCTTGAAGGGCACAACGACAGCCTTTGTCGGAGATTATGCCTGCTTCCTTCTCGGCGCTTCCTTCATTCTCCCCGCCTCTATTCTTTACCTCAAAAAGAAGACACGCCGGAATGCCATCCTCAGCCTTGCCCTGGGCGGTCTGATCATGACCGTTTTCGGCAGTCTCCTGAATGCTTACTATTTGATCCCCGCCTATTCCGAAATCTACGGGCTTCCCCTGGAAGTGATCGTATCCATGGGAACGGCAGTCAACCGCCGGATCCACAATATCCAAAGCCTGGTCCTCTATGCGGTGGTTCCCTTCAACCTTTTGAAATCCGTCATCGATTCCCTGCTGACCTTCCTGCTCTATAAACGGATTGAACGGCTCTTCTTCAAAAAATGAATCCGCACTCCCTGCGCCTGAATTTTGCCGGAGCAAAAGCTCCGGCAATTTTTTATAGCATTACTGCTGTTCCCGTGTCAAAGAAATAAAGGATCCTATCTTTCACCGGGCAAGCAAATATTTCCGAAAGGGCAGCAGCATAAACTTCGACCTGGCTGCGGTAGCTTTCTGCCCGTTCCTGTTCCTGACCGCGGAGAAGCCTGTCCGTTTTATAATCCAAAATGGAAAGCTCTCCGCCTTCAAAAAAGGCGCAGTCTGCGACGCCCTGGAGCATGATCTCCTCCTCGCCGCAGTCTTCAAAAAAGTCCTTTGCAGCTTTCATAACGGAAAATTTGAATTCCCTTTCCATGCGGTCTGCAGCAAGAACACGCTTCCCCAATTCCGAGCTGAAGAAGGCCTGCAGCTTTCCGGTATTCACCAGGCTGTGCTGCCGCGGAGAAAGGAAGCCATTCTCCATCAGGCGGTTCAGTTCCTTCTCGGTTCCGGAAAGATCGGTGCATTTGGAATAGTCCAGATACTGAAGGGCCAAATGCATGGCAGTTCCGGTCTCCGCGGCTGAGGAACTTTCCGAAAGGATTGGAGAAAAGAAAGAACGAACCTTCTGTTTGACTCCATCCGCAGTTCCTGCCCCCTCTGAGATTTCCGCATCCGTCTTTTTTCCCTTCAGTTGGGTAGCTGTAAGCTTGGTCGGAATACCGGTGAGAGCGGCATAGGGATAGCGGAAGCTCAGGTTTCTTTCGTAATCTTCATAACGGAATGAACGCTTCTCTTCCCCTTCCCCGGCTTCTTCGCCTTTTTCTGCATCATCCGGCAGAGCGCAGGAAATGATCCAGTCCTTACCCTTTGCTTTGCCGACGGGAATCTTGCTGCCGTGCAAGAGCGTTCCGCCTGCCTCCGGCCGATTCATCGCATGGGCGAGGACCCACTCTCCCGGAGACGTGGCAAAGGAGCTGACGGCTTCCGGTGAAAAGTATTTCTTTTTTCGCCAAAGAGTCTCCAGTCCGTCAAATGCCTTTTTCTCTGTGTAAAGCATGACAAGGTAATCCCTTGCCCTCGTCATAGCAACATAGAGAATACGCAGTTCCTCCGAAGCGGATTCTCTGAGGATCTTTTCTTTGATCGCCTTTTTCTGGGCCGTAGGGTAAGTTATCAGCTTTTCAAAGTCTGCCGCATTATAGGCAATCCCCAATTCACTGTCAAAGAGGATTTGATCTCTGGTATCCTCCTGATTGAAACTCTTAGACAGCATGGGCAGGATCACAATAGGATATTCCAAACCCTTGGATTTATGGATGGTGGTAATCAGGACACTGTTTCCCAGCTTTTTTGACTGACCCTCAAACTCACCCTTCTTTTTTGCGTCCAGAAAATCCACGATCTGTTCCGGAGATAACCCGGCCTTTTCCTTTTCTGCAATTGCCGCCTGAAAAGCGGCAATGTTCCCGGTTCTCTCTTCTCCGCCTTCCATGATGCGGAAGACTTCCCATGCATTTGTGCGAAATAAGAAAGCGGAAATTGCTGCGGAAAGGCCGTCCGCAGCGGCCAGATTCCGCAATTCTCCCAATAGGGATAGGAAATTCGTCGCCTTTTCCGATTCACAGGACCGAAGGCTGTCAATAAATGCCTGGTTCTTATTCCGCCGGCAAGATGCCAAATCGTCTGCCGTGAATGCAAAGACCGGACTCATCAGCAGGGAAACTAAAGGAATATCCTTTCTGGGATTCACCAGGGTCTCCACGAGGGAGCAAAGGAGCCGCAGCTCTGCCTTATCCAGGATGCTCTCTGCCGCGTCCTCGCAGAAAGCCGGAATCCCGTTTTTCTGCAAGACCTCCAGGAAAATATCCGCCGTGACCTTTTTAGACCGGAGAAGAATGGCGAAATCGCCGTAGGAACAGGGATGCAGGGATCTCTCACCCCGGACCTCCACTTTGCTCTCCACCATGGAACGGATCTTTTTTGCAACCGTCTCTGCTTCAAATTCCGCCTTATCATAGCCCGGTACGGCATCCCCATCCAGAACGATCAGTTCCGTATGGGAATCCACACTGTATTGGTCCGGAGAATCCGTCCTCCGATCTCCGGGAAAAAGAGCCTCTGCCTCGGTGTAGCGCAGACCGCCGGTGGAAGCAAACATAGAGTCTTCCATCACTCCGTTTACCGCATCCAAAACCGAAATAGAGGATCGGAAATTATTGGAAAGGAGGATTTTCCGGGCTTCTCCCTCTTTGGCAGCTCTGCAATCTGCGAAGGCATTATATTTTTCAATGAAGAGCCTGGGTTCTGCCAGACGGAAGCGATAAATGGACTGTTTGACATCTCCAACGGCAAAGAGCCGATTCCCATTATCCGAAAGGGCATAAAAGATGGCCTCCTGGACGGAATTACTGTCCTGATACTCATCCACCAGGACCTCCCGAAATCTTCCGGCGATCCTTCGTGCCTCAGCATTGGGATAGGAAAAATCCTTTCCGTAGAGCAGGCGGAGGGTTTCGTGCTCCAAATCTGCGTAATCCATCAGGTGCTTATCCAGCTTTTCCTGCCGATAATTCTGAGAAAAAAGCGTAACAGCCTCCAAAAGTCCCTGCAGGAGTTCTCCGCTTTGCTGCATATCGGCAAAGTGTTCGGAGGATTTTCTGGCAAAGAACTGGTATTTATCTTTCACCTTCTTTTTGATAAAATCCCGAACGCCTTTGATTTCCTCCCGCAGTTCCGGATTCTCGCATTTTGAAGCGGATGTCAGGCGCACAAATTCCGGCTCGCCCAAATGAGAGAGGGCGTCCCAGGAATCTGCATTCAAATAGCTTTCCAGCAGGGCAATATCCGCTTCCAAGCAGGGAAGGTATTTTGCCTTCAGGACTTCATCTTCCGCAGCCGCCTCCTTCATTTTTCCAAGGGCACCCCTGGCATCCCGCAGGAGGGCTTGATAGCCGGAAATCAGCTCTGCGCCGAAAAGGGTCTCGGAAAGATCTGCCCTTCCCTCGGTCTTCTGAATGTTCAGGCAGTCCCTGAGCCAAGTCTCCGGGTCCTTCCGGGTATTGGCTTTCTCATAGGCTTTATCAATGACCTCAGCAAGGGTTTTATCGTTTCTTCCGGAGGCATAGAGCCTCCTTAGGGCAGAGAATCCCGGAGACATGGTCTCATAACACTGATGCAAAGTTTTTCCCATGGCCCTGTTCTTCAAGATCCCGCAGTCCTCCCCTTCCGCAATCCGGAAGTCTGAGGGAATCTGCAGGAATACCGCATATTCCTTCAAAAGCTCGGAGCAGTAGGAATGCACGGTACTGATATGCGCAAAATTCAAATGAAAAAGCTGGCGGTGAAAATCCGAACTTTCTCCCTCTTCTATTCTCTTTTGCAGGGCGGACTGTAATTTATTTCTCAGCTCAGCTGCTGCAGCATTGGTATAAGTAATGACCAGAAAGTCCTCAATGTTTGCACCTTCCCGCAGTCTCTGCAGTATCCGCTCCACCAGAACAAAAGTCTTTCCGGAGCCTGCGGCCGCAGATACCAAAAGCTGTCCGCCGCGATTATGAATGACCTCTTCCTGAGAGGGTGTCAGATTAATCTTCATATTCTTTCCTCAAACGCTCGAAGAATTCGGCGTTATTCATCTCTTTCAGGGTTCGATATACATCCTTCCTGCATCGGGAATCACAGGCAGACTGAAAAGGACAGAAACGGCAGGCCGATTCTTCCGGGCCCCGCTTCCAGGGATTCGCCTCCACGGATCCGCCCAGGATCTCATCCGTCATTTTCTGCAGATTTCCCTCTACCAGCTTTTTCAAAAGCTGCATTTCCGAAGCAGAGGCCAAATTGCCTTCATAGCCGCTTGACTTCTTTTTCACGGGCAGATAGACAAAATCCCCCTCTGTGTTCTCCATAGCATTGAGAGAGCGGTCATCATTCAGCACCAGGCCGGAGCGCTTTTTCGCCTTTATTATTTTGCTTTTGATCTCTTCCGGCGTAGGCGCATCGCTGAAATTCTGCAGACCGCTGCTTGCCGGAATATAGAGCACACCGGCAGGATGAAGAGCGGAATAACATTTCGCATTTTTCAGGGCAAAGAGGTAAATCAGCATCTGCATGCCCATTCCCTCCCAAAGATCCGAATACAGGAATTCCTTATGCCCCGTTTTATAATCTGCGATCTTCAGATAACCTTCCTCTCCGGAACGGAATATATCCACCCGGTCCACCTTTCCGCCCATAACAGCAAGGCCAAGCTTCCCCTGAATCTCAATTTGGGAGAGTTCCCCCTTCCCAAAACTCAGCTCAAAACTCTGGGGAGTATAGTCGGAAACCCGGAACTCCTCCACGACATCCCAAGCGATCCTGCATATTTCTTCTTTATTCATTTCCAGCTGCTGCCGGAAACGGATGTCACTCTCGGCAAGTTTCGGAACGTTAGCGGAGAGAAAATCCGAAATCGCGCCGTCACAGATTATCCTCACAAGCTCCGGCGATGCAGTTTTCATCTGCTTATCCTCGTAAAGGCGGCGAACCGTGCGCTCCAGGACCTCATGGGTCAGTGTTCCGAAAATAGAGGCATCTATCTCTGCCGTTTTTTCTTCACGAAGGGCAAGACCGTATTTCAGAAAATAGGCAAGACGGCAGGCAGCGAAGGTATCCGCCTTTGATGCGGACAAGGCCAAAAACTTGCCATAGAGGATATTTACTTCCTCCGGCAGCAGATTTCCCGGCCGGAATTCTGCCCGGCCTTTTAAATCCTCCGCGTACTCCCGAATGGAGTCCGGCAGATTCTCAGATCCGCCTTCTTCGCACGCTGCCAGCTTTGCCGCAGCCGCAGAGGTGTCATAGATAAGTTCCGCTGTCTTTGCAAAGGAATCCGGGTCAAAGGCCTCCGGCAGGACTTTGGAGAGGATGTAGGAGGGGTTTTTCCCCTGCCAAAGGAAAGCTGTCCGATCCCAGCCATTGCAGAGCAGCTCATAGATGGATGCCATTTTTCGGTTCAGGCCGGATATCGCATCGGAGCACACGGGCTCCTCGCTTGCGTGGCTGAGAAGTTCCCTCTCGTGGTCGGACAGAATACCATGCTCGGAGGAATAGGAGGGGAAGCTTCCTTCCTCACATCCCAGAAGGATCAGACAACGGCTGGATTTATATTTGACCGCCTCAAAGGAGCCGAAGGTAACAGCATCCAAAGTGGCCGGAATCGTCTTTAAGGAATAGACCGAAAGAAGATTTTTCAGGATCCTGCAGTACTCCTCCGGGGACTTATAATAGTTTTCCGTTTGGGAATATAGCTGCTCCAAAGCGGAGGCCAAAACCCCGGGTATCTGCGAAAGGAGGCCTGCCCGTGAGGGCAATATCCCGGGTTTTCTGCAGACTTCTTCCAGCTTTTCTTCAATCTGCAGTCCGGAAATAAAATGATAAACGCACCTGGTCATCTCCGCGCAGGATTTTGCACTCAAAAGCCCTTCGCGAAGCTCCGAAAGGGGTTTCATCAGGCGCAGGCGGAAGCCATTGACGGTCTCGGCGTCAAGGCCTTCCCGTTTGCTCTTCTGATAGCCCTCCGGAGACATATCAAATGTCTTTTCCCACTTGCCGTAGTCAATATTCCAGGTGTTGGCGTAGTTTTCCAAGATGTCCGCTTCCTCCCCGCTGAGAGGACTCAGGGGAGACTTCAAAAAGCGAATGACATCCTCTTTGGCATAGTGATTGGATGCGGCCCGGATTCCGGAAAGGAGAGCCAAAATCAGCGGTTCCGCTG
>JAZUFG010000025.1:0-4826 GCA_045640565.1 Oscillospiraceae bacterium
ATGGTGGAGAGCATCGCTTCGGATTTATTCTCCGGAAGACCCATTTCCCGGCAGTATTCTTTGTAGATAGTCAGGAAACCGATTCCGCCCCAATAACCGACCCGCTTCGTTTCTTTTCCGTCGGAGACATCAAAGAAGAAGGCCATGGTTCCCCAGGTGTGTCCGGGAGCTAGCCTGCAGAGAATTTTGGTATTGCCGAGGGTGATTTCCTGCCCGTCCTCAATTTCCACATCCGGCCAGCAGATTTCATCGTAGCGCATGGGCCCCAATTCCACAAGAGCACGTTCCGGGCGTTCTCTCAGGAGCTGCGTGTCCACTTTACTCATGAAGACAGTCGGCTGATACATGTGACGCAGGTCAATGCTGCCGCCAAAATGATCAAAATGGCCGTGGGAATGAATGATGTATTTGATGTCGGCGGGATCGAATCCGGCTTTGCGGATAGACTCCAGAAGATAGGGGAAAGCGTTCCGATATCCGGTGTCAAAGAGGATCAGACCGTCACCGCTGTCAATGAGATGCATGCAGACCTTTTTATCACCCACATACCATAAGTTCCCGAAAATTCGGAAGGGTTCAATCTGGAAAGCGCCCGGGTCACGGTAAAAGGGCTCCAAAGCCGGAACAAAGCGGTCAAATGCAATTTTACATCCGGGAGCAGGAGCAAGTTTACATTCCTGATACATAATAGGATCCTTTCTCTAGAAGGTGGCAACTTCCTGGGCGGGAGCTTCACCGGGTTCAACGGAAATTGCAGTCAGGATGGGACCGATTCCTTTATACAGAAGGTGATATTTTACCTCCACCTTTGCGGTTACTTTTACCCAGGATCTGGATAGAAGGCCTGCAGATTTTTCGTAACGGCAGGGAATTCCCATAAAGGTGATATCCGCTTCGCAGCAGGTCATGACAAAGCGGCCGGGAGCAAACATGCCGTCTCTGTCCTTTTTCAGCTTTGCAACCTGACCCAGGAAAGATACGGTTTTTCCGTCATACTTTTTCGGGCTTTCCGTAATATCCCGGTAGAAGAGGGCATAGTCGCCGTCTGCGATCGTGATGACGGGAGCATTGAGATCAAAGGGGAGGGGGTCTTCTCTTTCGTCGAAGACCGTGGAACCGTCCGTAAAATCGTAAACGATATCCACCTTGCGGTTGATCGCTCTTGCAAGCTTATGCAAAGGCATGGTATCGGAACCGAGGGCAACCCGATTGAAGACGACCATCTCGCAGCCCTGAAGCTTATCCACGACCAGAGACCGCATATTTTGGTTATACTGCAGGATCGTGGTGGAATCCGCAAACATGACCTCCTGCGCAATTCCCCAAGATTCCGGCATTTTTTGATAAAAATCGCCGATCAGGCCCATCCCGTTGGTTTCCAGCACGACCCGCTCGATTCTGTATTTTTTCTCCAGACTTTGGAGGTATTCCGGCGTGACAGAATCCGTATCGTCAATGACCTCAAGAAAAACATTCTTTTTGGGAAACTTGGATAGGTCATACTCCGCTTCGCCTTCTTCACAGATGAGGAGAAGGGTGCGCTCGCCGGCATTGAAGCGGGGATCCTCCAGGGTGCCCTGAATAAATGTGGTTTTACCGGAATCCAAAAAGCCGGTAAAGGAATATACGGGAATCTGTGTCATAGTTTATACCCCGAAGAGTTCGCGGATGGCATCTTCCTTCAGTTTGGAGCCGATAACGCAGAGGCGCCCGGTGACAGCGGAAGAACCGTTTCGGATATTGGATTCTTCCGGAACATAGTCAAAGTGGATCCAGCTGTCCTTTCCGGCTACGATGCCCTTTGCACGAAGAACGATTCCGAATTTTTCGTCGTCATCCAGGGCTTTGAGGCAGTTTGCAATCTCTTCTGCGCTGAAGATCTTTGCCGTTTCAATGCCCCAACTGGTAAAGACCTCGTCTGCATGATGGTGGTGATGGTGTTCGTGCTCATCATGATCATGGTGATGGTGGCAGGAGCATTCCGGATCGTCGCATTCTTCGCCGTCCTCATGATGGTGATGATGCTCATGCTCTTCATCCTCATGATGGTGATGATGCTCGTGCTCTTCATCCTCATGATGGTGATGATGCTCATCCTCGTCGTGATGGTGATGATGATGCTCGTGCTCTTCATCCCCGTCATCCTCGTCGTGATGGTGATGATGGCAGGAGCATTCGGGGTCATCGCACTCGTCATCATGTTCATGGTGATGTTCTTTTTCCAGCTCCTTCAGAGCATTGGAGAGAGAATCCGTGTGTTCAATGGCATCCAGGATCTGTTTCCCATCCAGTTCCTCCCAGGGGGTGGTGATGATAGTGGCGCTGCTGTTCCGTTCGCGGATCAGCTTGATGCAGGCGTCCAGTTTTTCTTCGGAAATATTGGAAGTACGGCTCAGCACGATGGTGGAAGCGGTCTCAATCTGGTTGTTATAGAACTCTCCGAAGTTCTTCATGTAGACCTTGCACTTGTTTGCGTCGGCAACGGTTACCATACCGACAATTTCAATTTCGCTGCTGTCCGCTTTTTTAACGGCATTCACGACATCAGAGAGCTTTCCGACTCCGGAGGGCTCAATGAGGATTCTGGCAGGATGATACTGCTCAATGACCTGCTTGAGTGCCCGGCCGAAATCGCCGACCAGGGAGCAGCAAATGCAGCCGGAGTTCATTTCCGTGATCTGAATTCCGGAGTCCTGAAGGAATCCGCCGTCAATTCCGATTTGACCGAATTCATTTTCAATGATTACGATTTGTTCTCCCTTGAAGGCCTCGGCGATGAGCTTTTTCATCAGTGTGGTTTTCCCCGCTCCGAGGAAACCGGAGAAGATATCAATTTTTGTCATAAAAACACCTTCATTAAAAAAATATTTCTGCTTGGGATTATAGCACTTTTGAAAAACAAGTTCAAGCAATTGCTGACCGTTTGGAGAGAATTCTCATGATTCAAATACAATAAATCTTGACAAAAAATTGAATTTATGATAGAATCTCAAGGCTGTTAGGGCAGGTTTGGAGAGATGTCCGAGCGGTTTAAGGAGCTGGTCTTGAAAACCAGTGACCCGGCGACGGGCCGTGGGTTCGAATCCCACTCTCTCCGCCATCTTCAAGCTTCATATTTCTTTTATTCGGAGTGATACCCAAGAGGCCGAAGGGGCTCCCCTGCTAAGGGAGTAGGTGTGTAAAAAGCACGCGAGAGTTCAAATCTCCCCCACTCCGCCAAAAATCGACAACTTTCGAAAGAAGGTTGTCGATTTTTTATCCAAGCCGCAGGCTTGGTATATCATCCAAAACGGCAAAGACTTTTTTGTATCTCATCACGCCATAGGCGTGTATAAAAACTTCTGCGGATTCCTATTATTTCACTTGAAGCTATTGCTTGTTATTTGCCATGGGAGTATAATTTCCGTGATATTCCACATCCGGAGGAACGCAAATGCTTACCACTATTGCTATCGTAATCGTCATATATTTCGTCGCCATGTTCCTCATCGGCGTGTACGGCCGCCGTTATGCAGATACCTTCAGCGGCTATCTCTCTATCAACGGAAAAGCGGGGGTGCTGCTCATCATCGGCGGCTGCGTCGGAGTTAATGTCGGCAATGGATTCGTTGTCGGTGGCGCGGGCGCAGGTAGTACAGTGGGTCTTGCGGGTGCAGCCTACGGTCTGGCCTGTGCTTGCAATGCCCTCATTTCCGCCCTTATTCTGAATCGCTTTATTTGTCGCCACGGATACCAATCCTATGCAGATTATACCCGTGAACGCTATCAAAGCGAAACACCCGGTATCCTTTTTGATGTTTTCGGCACGATCAGCCTCTTCGGAGTCATTGCAAGTCAGCTTCTCGCCGGGCGAGCCCTCTTTGAAGCGCTCGGATTGAACGGAACGGTTGGTCTTCTCGCCATTGCGTTGGTTGTCTTTCTCTATTCCCAGCTGGCAGGACTTTGGGGCGCGCTTGCCACCTCGGTCGTACAGACTTCTATCATTCTGGGCGGACTCATTCTGGTCACCGTTGTTATTCTGAAAAACGGCGCTATTGATATGATACGAAGCGCGCAGGCAGCCGGAACTGCCCCGGATTATGCGCTGAACTTCAAGGGCATGACTCCTGCCGCCTTTCTAGGCATGGCGGTTCCAGTGGTTCTCGGTGAATTCACAGCGCAAGGAAAGTTTATACGGATCCATTCCGCCAAAAGCGAACGCGCATCCTTTATCGGTCACTTGCTGTCTTTTCTAATCATGATTCCGATTGCCATTCTTCCTGCCTTCATAGGCTCTTACGCCAATGCCGTTTATGGGATTAAGGGCGACTCTGCATTTTTCAGCGTGATCATGAATGACTTGAATTCTGTAATTGCGGCCATCACCATTGCTGCCGTCGTTGCTGCGGTTATGTCCTCCATTGATGAAAGCCTTATTGAGATCAGCAGTATGGTAATACGCGATTTGCTCCAGAACACCATGAAGCGGGAGTATTCGGAAAAGAAACTTAAATGGGTAACACTTCTGCTGAATGTATTCACGATTGTCCTTTCTATCGTTTTAGCCTTGGGCTCCGAATCAATTCTCGGTATTATCAATAAATGCTGTATCTTCTTGTCTGCCACCTGTCTTGTCCCCTTCGTGGGCGGTGTTCTCTGGAAGAAGGGCTCCAATTCCGGCGCCATCGCCTCGGCAGTTGTGGGCGCATTGTTTGTAGTGCTCGGCTGGTGCGGTGTGCCCTTCCCATCCTGGGGCGGTTTCTTCCCCTGCGTTCCGGGCCTCGTTGCCTTCGTCGTATTCAGCCTGATTTACCCCCAGGGATATGAGAAGAAAAAAGCATAAGTGC
>JAZUFG010000026.1:0-17908 GCA_045640565.1 Oscillospiraceae bacterium
GTATGCGAGGCTTTCCTAACTCCGGGATGAATGACAAAGTTACACACATCGCCACCAGTTTCAAACAGTTGCGCTGATGCCACTAAATGATGAATTACCGCTCTGCGTAAGCCCTCATTCTTTTGTTCTGATTCATCAATGAAAGAGACGTGTGTTTTATCATCTCCAAAGAAAAACTCTCCGCCGAGATAACCCTTTCCAGGTGCAAAATAACAGGTGAACGATGGCCTAAAATTTGACAGAGAAGACTGCAACAGCAAAGCCTGCGGCGTTCCAGTAACTTGCAAGTATACGCTGCCAATAGATGCATCTCGGATATTCGTAAGTCGCGAATTAATTGTCGATACACGGTGCGAGTTTACTAAAGTATTCGGAGATGCCGCATCTGCCTCGTCATCAACGACAAATAAAGAGTTTCCTTTAACAAAGGATGATGATGCAAGCGTGTTGTACCATTGCAAGAGAACTTTTGAGTTCTTCTTCAACACGATGATTGCTGGTTTTATTAACCGGTTATCTATGAATTTCTGTTTGTCTAATTCGCCACAAACACAAAATCCGCATTCAGATAAATCGTTAACTACACGCTCATAAGTTTGAGTCTGAAGAGCAACACTATCTGTGGTCAGTAAGCTCAAATGTACCAAGATGCCTGCGACAGAAACATAGTCGAGGGACGTAACGGTAATCTCAAAAGGAAATACGGACTTGACCTTATTATGTCAAAGCTTGATGAAACAGCTAAAACAGAAGCGGCTTTAGACATATTGGTCATGAATTCCCGGACGAAAATCCGGAGAATTCTTTTGCGCTTTTTTAATTATTGGTTCAAATCGGTCGTTGTGCACCGGGTTGTGCTTTTATATTGATGCTTTTTCAGCAAACCCTTATTATGATATCCCGAAAGTG
This sequence comes from Oscillospiraceae bacterium, assembly GCA_045640565.1. Lineage (GTDB taxonomy): Bacteria > Bacillota > Clostridia > Oscillospirales > Oscillospiraceae > RGIG3159. Next base: position 910 of record JAZUFG010000026.1, read on the forward strand.
CTATACTTGACATATGACAATCAAAACTGCAATTAAATACTTGACATATGACAAGCAGCCTGCTACGATATAAGCGAGGTGAACGACTATGCGCAGCCAAATAATCAAAGAAAAACAGGATTTGACATATCTGTCTTGGTCTATATATCGCAGTTCATCCGGAACAGCCGGTTCCTTTTTAAAAGCCTATTCCGAGTTGGGCAGCAAAAAAATCTACTACAAACTTTCCAACTTTGATATGGTAAACGGCGTGACCGGTTATGAGTGCGTCAATGAGCTGATTGCAGATCGGCTGATGACGATTCTGGGAATTCCGCATCTTGAATATCAACTGATTCATGCGGATGTGCTGGTGGACGGAAAAATTCACGATGTATACCTTTGCGCGTCCGAGGATTTCAAGGCTCCGGGCGAAAGCAAAACCGCATTGGATGCCTATAAGGAGGCAGAAGGGAACAGCCGGGAATCTGCTCTTGATTTTTGTATCCGCAGCGGCTGGGAGGACTATATTTATCAGATGCTTGTGCTTGACTTCCTGATTTTGAATCGGGACCGTCACGGCGCGAATATTGAAGTCCTGAAAAACAGCCGCAGAAAAACGATTCGCCTTGCTCCTTTGTTCGACCACGGTTTGTCGCTGCTTTCCGGTTCCGCGCCGGACCGGTTTGAGATATTTGATGTCATGCAGGATCGGACTTGCAACAACTATATCGGCTCCCGCTCAACCCGGGAGAACCTGAAACTGATCCCCGTTGGGAAGCTGCCGAAGCTGAATCCGCTGCAGGAAAGTGACCGAAAAGCCGTTATGGAAGGCTTAGAGGGAATCATTCCCCGGATTTTGCAGGACAAGATTTGGGAAATGATTTGGAAAAGATGGTGTGCCTATGAAGATTTTTGCCATTCGAGATGAGTCTGCTCAGATTCAAAATGATCTGGCGTATCTGCTTTATTATGAACTGGAGAAGCGGTTTTATATTGAACTTCCGGAAAACGCAGACCCTTGGGAGACCCCGCTGCTCCTGGATTCTTTCGCCAAGCGGGGCGAAAAGACTGTAAACTCCTACTGGAGCAAAGTCTGGGTTCAGCAGCGGATCATCCCCACAGATCGGCAGAATTTAGGCCAGATCCTCCGGGATAATGGGCTGAAAGAATACGATGAATTTGAATTGCTGATGCTTGCCAAGGGACGCTGCGCACAGGACGATTTCTATCTTGTTCCGCTGAACGAGGCCGATTTACCCGGGGAAATTGTGAAGCGGTTTGCAAGCAGAATAGAGGATGTTTTGCCGCTGGATGATTATTGCCTGCTGGTATTCTTCCGGGATGGCGCGGTGAAAAAGTGTGATTTGAAATCCCACTTTGAGAAGACTCCTGCGTTTCATATTTTACTGAAAAAGCCGGAGTATTTTGCGTCGGCGCAGATCCTGACCGGCGGCTATGGCGTTTCCTGGGATGTGAACATGACAGTCAACGATACTATGCTTTATCGGATCGGTAAAAAAGTTCCGCTGAGCATGTCCGATTTCAAAAGCTTCGTGGCTCAGAGAATCATTAACGCCACAGAAGCCGCAGAACTTCTGGACTGCTCCCGCCAGAATGTAATGGAATTAACAAAGCGCGGCAAGCTGCATCCGATTAAGACTTCCGAGCGAAATACGCTGTATCTGAAAAGCGAAGTTCTGAAACGAAATTGGCAGTAAGCAAAGCGGGTTCAAACAGACATGATGCAAGAGGACGGCTCAACCGAGCCGTCCTCTTTTCTGTTGTGACTTATTCGTACAATTGGCATATCATTTTGGACGAATCCTTTTTTGGTTGGACAAATCCCATTCATTAACAAATGTGCTTGACAAATGCACCCATTGAGTGCATACTATATTTGAGGTGAACACTATGACGATCCGTGAAATGAGAATCGCATTAGGCGATACGCAAAATGAATTTGCCGAAAGATATAACATTCCTTTTCGTACCGTTCAAAACTGGGAAACGGGTATGCGTAAGCCCCCGGAATATGTAACCGGGCTTTTGGAAAACCGCATACAGCGCGATCTTTTCAATCGTAAGACAAAGACGCTGCCAAAGTATGATACACACAAAAAGGAGCTGCCGAAGAGAAGCGACTATATTGGGGCTATCTCCTGGCTAAGGGCAGTCCGGGAATGCCTTGGAGATTCCTTCGTTTTTGCTTTGGATGAAGCTTTGATGTGTCAGGGCACTTTTGGCGGGCGAAGCGACGAATACATTGTATGGGGCTATGGAGACGATTCCGCATGCAGATATAACGGAGTTGTACTGTTGGGAAACCGAATAAGCGCCTATGATATTGCAGAGAAGCGCGGTCTTCGTTTTACTGCTTTTAACCGCACAATCACAGATGCTCTTGCAAATGAGGCACTATTAGATATGCAAGGTATTACGGAAGCTCTCAGTAGGTACTATTTTACAAATGGAAACAGTTTTGACGGAATTTTTGTATCTCCTGAATACCGGGAAAGATTTGCAGCGCTTGCAGATGATGCCGTAAACTATTATGAGAATTGAGAGGTGTTTTTTATGCAGGTTACAGCAGAAGAAAAGCTGATGTATCAAGGATATTCTTCCTAAAGAAGGACGCGGGGATTTAGAACAGTAAGAAAAAACGATTTGCGTCCATGGGGGCAGTGTGACATGCTCTCTTGGCCGTTTTTTGGATGTTTGTCATCTTTGGCAAGCATCCCTTTTTCAACTGTTTTTGCTCTCAAAAGCAGATTAAACCGCAAAAAATATGAAAACCTTTTTCAAAATTTTGAAAAATCCCCTATAAAGTCCGCTAAAGGGGACAGTTTATGCGTATAATGGCAAGCGTAAGATAAATTTGCGCAAAGGGAGGCAATAATTATGATCACCTTTTTCATCTACGGTTTGCTCTGCTATTCGGACATTTTTTCCTTGCGATAGGCCACACAACATGGTATATTGAATCCAAAAGAACGAATTCAAAATGAGGAGGCTTTTTTATGTACTTTAACGATGATTTCATGAATTTCATGGGTTACCGCAATTCCGTTGTGGAGGATAAGATCGATGAATGCCTCTCCGCGGCGGCAAGAGGGGAGGCCTCCGTGACCATTGACCGGGGGGATCTCACGGACAGTGAAGTGGACTACTTGAAAAGCCGGGTGGAACGCCGCCTGAGCGGGAGATAATTATTGAACGCCATTTCTCGGGGGTTTAACAATGAGAATGTGACAGCGTTTGGGAATATTAGAAGCTGTAATTGCAAAACGTCATTCTCCTTTTTAGTATTCCGGAAAATAATATTAATATGGAAATGAGGCTAATGATGAAGTGTTTTAATTGCGGATGTGAAAGTAATCGCTTTCTGTGCGAATCCTGTTCTACTGTTGAAATCCTTGATAAGATTTTTAATGAGATTCTGCGTTATAATCCTGAAACCTGCGAAAACCCATATTTGGCGGAATATGCCGCAGGACTCACAGAAAAATACGCTGAGAGGGACATTATTCCTTCAATACTTGATTATTTTGATTTTGAGGATACGGAGTACTATTATTGCCTGTATTATAAATGGTGCAAAGACGGCCGTTTTGAAGAAGCTGCCGTTAATTACCTGCAAGCGCACGAGTTTTCGGACATCCATTCTCAGCAGGTGATGTATGACCTTATAAAAAGCTATCTTCCGAATGATTTTATCAAACCTCAAAAATGGTGTGAGATCATTGCGGAAAGAACTGACTGTTACTGCGAGCTTTATGAGGTTGCGGCAAAATATTATGCCATGATTGGTGACTATGATACGGCAGATCAAATTACCGAGGAAGCTCTTTCCATGTGGAGTAATAACGGGAATCCAAGGTTACTTTTCCCTTTCCCTGAGGCCATGAAGGATCGGCTGGATAAACAAAAGGAGACTACTCTCAAATATCGGACTAAAAGACCCTACTGGCCTACTACGGAGGAACGCCGCCGGGCAGTCGCCATGTTCTACGACGAAAAGGGCATTAAATACCCCCGCATTGAAAGCCGACCCGCCAAAGTCCCGGAAGATGAGTTTCATCCGATCAAAGAGTGCTATGATGATGAGCTGACTTCCTATTGTGCATTTTGGTGTAATGAAGTGTTTTCTATCTCTGCGGCAAAATGTATTTATCAGATCGGTGCTGTAAAAGTAAGAGACGGCATAGTAAAAGATACCTTTGAATCTTTTATTCGCCCATGGGATGCCGGAAGCAATGCAAGAAAACAAGCCGCCAAGGAAGCAGGAGTTTCTCTTGAGCTTATTGAATCTGCAGAAGATGTGGATTATGTAATGCCGAAATTTTTCGCGTTTGTCGGCGAAGATGTGCTTGTATCTACCGATGCATTGGGTAATCAGGCAAAGCTCATATCAAGAGCCGCAAGATATGCAGGTATGAAGGAAATCCAAAATGAGTTTTATGATTTGTTGGATCTTGCCGCAGATGCATCCCCCGATTTTGACGGTGTAAACAACACCAGAGAATATTTGCTTTCTCATTTCGCTATTGACGAGGGAAAGAGCGCTTTGGAAAAAGCAGAGGCCAACCGGCAGTTATACGATGCTCTGAAAAAACTCGGTGACTGAAATGGCAGAAACAGTAGAGCTTACACGGGAACAGCAGGAAGCAATATCAGAAATTGATCGCAATCTGCAGATTATTGCTTGCGCCGGTTCCGGCAAGACAGAAATAATAACGCGCAGAATAGCAAACATCCTGCGAAGCAAACCGAATGTGGCACCGGAAAATATCGTGGCGTTTACCTTTACGGAAAAGGCAGCTGCATCCATGAAGGACCGTATTGCCAAAGCACTTGACTACGATGCAGGATGGGATATCAGCGGAATGTACATCGGAACGATCCACGGATTCTGCTATCAGTTGTTGAACAAATACACCGAGAAGTTCAGGGAGTATAAGGTTCTGGACACGGTCAAAAATCATCTTTTTGTCACCCGCTATTGCAGCGAATGCGGCATGAGAGATCTGGAGCTGGAGCCATATCCCAGAAACATTAATCTGTTTCTGCAATGTATTGACAAAATGATCGACGATTATGACAACGCCGATGCATGGACGCAGAGTCAGCGGGATGTGCTGAATAAGTATATTAACTGTCTTTACAGTCACGGGCACATTGACTTTTCACTGTTGATTTTTGAAACACTGCGCCAGATGGCCCAAAACGACGATGTGAAAGCATATCTTTCCAACATTAAGTACCTCGTTGTGGACGAGTATCAGGATGTTAATGATTTGCAGGAAAAGCTGATTTCGTGTATTGCGGAATCCGGAGCGAATATTTGCGTTGTCGGTGATGATGACCAGACCATTTATCAATTCCGCGGCAGCAATGCGAATAATATGATTTCCTTTTCCAAACGCTATGCCGATGTGCACCAAGTTAAATTGGAAAAGAATTTCCGCTGCGCTCCCGGAATTGTGGATATTGCAGACTGTGTAATTCGTCATAATGAGCGGCGAATTTCCAAAAAGATGGTTTCCGGCATTTCCGGAAAGGAAGCAGAGATCAAAGCAATGCGCTGTTCGGATCAAGAGGAACAGTTTAAAGCGATTGCCACGGAAATTAAGAAACTGCATAGTTCCGGCATCCCCTATAAAGAGATGGCAATTCTTGTCCGCAAAGGCAAAGTAATCGTACCTGTATCTGCCGCACTTGATTTGGCCGATGTGCCGTTTGAAACGGACAGTGCCGAACATTTCTTCGGTGGCAGCTATTTCAAGCGCTTTGTTTCCACACTGCAAATCCTTTCAGATGTAGACAGGGCCAAACTATATGGATACTGGCAGGATATTGCGGACGGTCCGGCGCTGAATATGGGGTTTAAATATCTGCGAAGCTGCGCCGGAGGCGGAAAAATTCCTCTCAGCGAGATCATCCGCGGCTTCTGTGAAAAGATTGGGTTTCTTACAGAAGATTCAGATGATTCGGAGGCTCGCCGCATTGATCTTGAAGGGATCGCAAGGATTCTTGATGACTATGATGAGATTTACGGTGACTGGCAGCTTTCTGCACGAATTTCCGGTATTTTGAGTTTTCTCGGCACCCAAGCGGCTGACGAATATAAGTATCACAGCTTTAGACCCAAAGATCCGGATGCCGATGCAGTGCAGATTATGACCGTGCATAAAGCGAAAGGGCTTGAATTCCATACCGTGTTCCTTCCGGAGCTGATGAACCGGGAATTCCCTGTATCCAATATGGGCGGCAAGCAGTATTGGCATATCCTGGGCGGCGTGTTCGAGGATAACAAGGATAAATATCGGAGCGATTTGGAAGACGAGCGAAAGCTGTTTTATGTAGCTGTCACCAGAGCAAAACAAAACCTCTATATGACGTACGAACTGTCATCACAGCCCGTTTCCGGCTTTGTAAAAGAGTCTGCGGAATCGCATTACCTGGAAATTGACAGGAGCGATCTTTCCTATAATCCAAAGATTGAGATTGAAGAGAATGTTCCAATATCCCGGTTATCTTATAAGAAGGGCAGCAGGGAGCCAAAACCGGAATGGGAGGAAGAGCGCAGACGGAATGAGGAATATTGGGCAGCTGTCAGGTATGCGCGCAATCAGCTCTATAATTACTATGGAACGGCCTGTCATTTCTTCCTCGCTGCACATGCAGATTTGATCCGTATCAAGAGCATGAGTCCGGACGAGATTTTGCAGGAAGCAAGCAGAAATGGGTTGATTTGAAGGCTGCGGGCAGTGAAGCAAGATCCCTGGCTTCAGAAATGGGAGAGTCAGATTCGTCCGACAACACCAAAAGTAGATCAATAAGAAAGAAGAGGAATTTATATGCGGTTTTTACATACTGCCGATTTGCATATCGGAAAGCAGCTGAATGACATTTTACTGCTGCAGGACCAGGTATATATTCTGGATCAGATTGCGGATATCGCAGAGAAGGAAGAGGTAGATTGTGTGCTGATCTCCGGCGATGTTTATCAGAAGGCAACGCCGCAGGGAGAGGCCATGGCAGCCTTCAACAGCTTCGTAACGCGGCTGACCCGTGACGGCCACAAAGTGTTCGTCATCAGCGGAAACCATGATTCCGAGCAGCGAATCGCTTATTTTTCCGAGCTGATCCGCGGCGCGGGCGTCTATGTGAACGACTGCTTTGAAGGAAAGATACAGCAGATTGAGCTGAATGACGCATACGGGAAGCTCGTTGTCCATCTGCTGCCCTTCCTGAAGCCTGCGCAGGTGAGGAGATTCTTCCCGGGCGAAAAGATCGTGACAAGCCAGGATGCGGTATCTGCCGCGCTGAAAAATTCACCCGTTGATCCGAAGGCGCGGAACGTTCTCCTTTGCCACCAGTTCATCACCGGCGCGGAGCGCTGCGATTCCGAAAATGTGACTGTCGGCGGCCTGGATAATGTGGATGCGGATGTCTTCCGAGATTACGATTATGTGGCGCTGGGGCATATCCATAAGCCGCAGAAGGCCCTGCGCGAAAGCCTGCGCTATGCCGGATCCCCTCTGAAATACTCGTTTTCAGAGGTGGAACACCGCAAGAGCATTGCAATCGTCGACCTCTGCGAAAAGGGCGAGACCCATGTGCGCACCGTTCCGCTGAAGCCGCTGCGCGAAATGCGCCTGATCGACGGAAAACTGGACGATATCCTGCAGATGCCCTACTCGGAGGACTATGTTGCGGTGACGGTACACGATGAGATCGTGCCGCCGGATGCAAAACTCATGATTTCGGCAAATGTGTTCCCGAACATGATGCGCTTTACGGTGGAGAACTCCAAAACGAAGACGACAATGGATGTGCTCGTGAAGGAAAAGATTGAGAACCGGAGCGTTACGGAACTTTTCACGGATTTTTTCCGTTTCCAGAATAACGATGCGGAGCCTACGCAGGCCCATCTTGATTTGCTGGAGAAAGTATGCAGAAAACTGGAGGATGAGGAAAGATGAAGCCAATTCGGTTGACAGTTTGCGCGTTCGGACCTTACGCAAAGGAAACGGTCGTTGATTTTGAGAAATTGGGCGGCGAGGGAGTCTTCCTGATCACCGGTGATACGGGCGCGGGAAAGACAACGATTTTCGACGCGATCAGTTTTGCCTTGTTCGGGGAGGCTTCCGGCGGCAGCGAACGCCGCGCGGCGAAGTCTTTCCGCTCGGATTACGCATCCGCGAAGGATGAGACCTATGTGGAATACATCTTTGCGCATAAGGAACATGCCTACCGGATTCGCCGCAATCCGGAGTATGAACGCGAAAAAAAGAGCGGCGAGGGTGTGACAAAGCAAAGCGCAAACGCCGAGTTTGAGGATCTCTCAACAGGCGAAGTGACCGTTGGCCTGGAAAATGTCAATGCCTGTGTCTGCAATCTGATCGGCCTGACGCAGGACCAGTTCGCGCGGACGGTAATGATCGCCCAGGGCGATTTCCTGAAGATTTTGAACGCAAAGAGTACCGAGCGCAGAGAACTGTTTCAGAAACTCTTTGATACCTCGTTCTATGCGCAGATCCAGGAAAAGCTTAAGGATATGAATCGCGAATGCGAGGATGAAAACGATCGTTTGAATACCGAAATCACATTTGCAGCGGGGAAAATCGATCCGGCGGCGGATTTCCCGGAGCGCGATGCAATAGGCCTTTATAAAACGGACCCGCATTATGCCGATTCGCTGATCGAGGTGCTGGAACGGCTCGTAGCCTTTAATAAATCCCGCAGCCGGGATTTAAAAAAGGAAAAGGAGAAAAAAGAGCAGCAGAACGTGGAGCTGATTCAGAAGATTACGGCAGGCGAAGAAATTAATAAGGATTTTGATGCGCTGGAGAAGGCAAAAAAACGTCTTGCCGAACTCGCCGAAGAGCAAGATAAGATGGATCTGCGTAAGGAAGAACGGGACCGCGCAAGGCAGGCACAAAATGCGGATGCCGCCGAGAAATCCCGCACGCAGGCGGAAAATCGTCTGAAAAAACTGGAAGACGATAAAGCAAATGCCGAGAAGCAGCTGAAGGAAAGCGAAGCCCTGCTTCCCGAAGCAAAAGCGGCGCAGGAAAGCGCAAAGAACGCCCTTGGCCGGGAAGAGCAACTCAAAGTTCAGGCGAGTCGTTATGAAGCTGTGCTGCCGATTTTGGCGGAACTTATTGCCAATAAAGAGAAATATCTGCAGCTTCAGAAGCAGATCGAGCGTCTCCACGAGGAGAATCAGGCTGCGGAAGATGCTTTTACCCGCGTGAAGGAAGCCTATTTTAACAGCAAATACGGCCTGATTGCCGGTGAACTGGAAGAGGGCAGGCCTTGCCCTGTGTGCGGATCAACGGCGCATCCCTCACCGGCGGTGATGCCGGAAGCCTCTGCAACGCAGGAGGATCTGGAGCGTGCGGAGGAAGAGCGCCGTCGGACCTATGGGGCGCTCAGTGAAGCAGACAGGGAGGTATCCGGGCTAAAGAGTACAATAGAAAGCAATCAAGCCAGCCTGAACAATGCGGGAATTCAGGCGGATGCGACAGAGAAATCGGTGCGGGAAAAGATTTCTGCTCTTCGCGACGAAGCGAAGGATTTGCGCAGCGCCTTTGAAAAAGCGGATAATGCCCTTAAGGATCTGGATAAGAATATCGCTATAAATCAGAAAGTGTTGGAAAAATCAGATGACCAGCTTGCGGTTGCTGCCCGGGAAAAGAAAGAGTACGCGGAAGCATTCCGTAACGCCATGACGAAAAACGGCTTTACGGATGAAGCGGACTATCATGCCGCAAAGCGCAAACAGGATGAAATCAATGCACTGGACGAAGCAATCAACAGCTTCAACGGGGAGAAGAAATCCTGCGGGGACAGAATTAAGGGTCTTACAGAAAAGCTTAAAGGCAAAGAGCGGACCGATCTTATAACAATGGAAGCTGAGCTCCGAGATGCCAGACAGGCGAAAGCCGAGATCGAAGAGCGGGAGAGGAAAGAAAGTATTGCCGCCGAAAAAAATGCCGGCGCGCTGAAGGCCATCCGCGAAGCCCGCCGCAATCAGAAGAAGAAGGAAGAGTCGCGGGCAATCGTCAGCGAAATGTATAAGCTGGTGTCCGGGCAGCATACGTCGGCGGGACAAAAGTCCGGCAAGCTCACATTTGAGGCTTATGTGCAGCAGCACTATTTCAAGCAGGTCGTAGCGGCGGCAAACATGCGTCTCTACAGCCTGACGGAAGGAAAGTTTACGCTGCGCTGCAAGGAAACAGCAAAGAATCTGAGGAGCCAGGCGGGACTGGACCTGGATGTTCTGGACCGCGGGACCGGGCAGTGGCGCGACGTATCCTCATTGTCGGGCGGCGAATCGTTTATGGCATCGATGGCGCTGGCATTGGGTTTATCTGACGTTGTGCAGGGTCGCAGCGGAGGCATTCGTCTGGATTCCATGTTCATTGACGAGGGTTTCGGCACGCTGGACGAAAACTTGCTGAACCGCGCGCTGGAGACCCTGAACTCCCTCGCGGACGGCAAGCGCCTGATCGGCGTGATCTCACATGTGCCGGAGCTGCGGGAAAGGATCGATAAAAAGATTGAGATCCGTAAGACTCAGACCGGCTCCGAGATTCGAATGCAATAAAGCCGGATTCGATAAAGTCCATGAAGAGAAAGCGGAGGTATCGCCCATGGCAGAGCTTTCCAAATCCAAATATTGCGCGCTCTGGCAGTGCCCGAAGATTGCCTGGCTGAAAAAGCATAAGCCCGAAGAGGAGGTCACGGACGAGAGCGTTCGCTCCCGAATGGAAGCCGGAAGTCAGGTCGGCGCGCTTGCCAGGGGCCTTTTCGGTGAATATGCGGATGTGACAGTCCTGGAAAACGGGAAAATCAGCCCGGGAAAGATGATCCGAAAGACCTGCGAGGAAATGGCGAAGGGAACGCCCGTCATCTGCGAGGCTTCCTTTGCCTGCAATGGCCTCTACTGCGCCGTGGATATCCTGAAAAAAGAGGGGAACGGATGGGCGATTTATGAGGTCAAGAGTTCCTCTGCCCATTCGGATTCGGGGGATGACAAGCAGGTATATATCGCCGATATTGCTTATCAAAAATATATCCTGGAGCATTGCGGCATTGCCGTCAAGGGCAGTTATTTGGTTCAGATCAACGGCGACTATACCCTCTGCGGCGATTTGGACCCGAATCAGTTCTTCCTCATTAAGGATCTTGCGCGGGAAGTGGCCTTGGAGAGCAAAAAAATCGAGGCCAATCTTTCTCTTGCCGAAGAGATCCTGAAAGAGGATGCGGAGCCGGAAATTGACCTTTCGGAGGCTTGCCGGGACCCCTATCCCTGCAGTTTCTGGCCCTATTGCGCAAAGGACCTCCCGAAGCCCTCGGTGTTTGACCTTTACCGGATGAACTTCAAGAAAAAGCTTTCCTATTACAGGAAGGGAATGCCGGATTTCCCGAGCCTTCTCCAAAGCGGCGAGATTGCCAACGAAAAGCAGCTGAGGCAAATCAACTTTGCCCTGAAGGACATTGGCAGCTATGTGGACAAGGCCGGGATCAGGAAATTTCTGTCCCAACTCTCGTATCCTCTCTATTTCCTGGACTTTGAAACCATGCAGCCGGCCATTCCTCTTTTTGAGGGCACCCGTCCCTACCAGCAGATTCCCTTCCAATACTCCCTGCATTATATTGAGCAAAAGGGCGGGGAGGTTCTGCATAGGGAATTCCTGGCAGAATCCGGGCAGGACCCCCGCCGCGCTTTGGCGGAGCGGCTCTGCGCGGACATCCCCATGAATGTCTGCGTCACGGCGTATAACAAGGCCTTTGAATGCGGCAGAATCCGGGAACTGGCGGCTGCCTTCCCGGATCTGAGCGAGCATCTTCTGAATATCCGGGATCATATTGTCGATCTCCTGATCCCTTTCCAGTCCGGATATTATTATAACCGGGCGATGGGGGGTTCCTTTTCCATCAAGAGCGTTCTGCCGGCGCTTTTCCCGGATGATCCTTCGCTGAATTATCACAATTTGGAGGGCGTTCACAACGGCGGCGAGGCCATGACCCTCTTCCCGAAAATCAAGGACCTTCCCCCGGAAGAGCAGCAGATTGCCCGGAAAAACCTGCTTAAGTATTGTGAGCTGGACACCTATGCGATGGTCAAGGTCTGGGAAGAGCTGGTCCGCGCAGCGGAATAGGCTGAGGGAAAGCATATCCTTGATGTCGGTATCCGCATCAAAAAACAGGCTGACCGTCAAGTCAGCCTGATTTTTCATCTTTTCCTGTATTTCTGGTTGCGGCTGGTTGGCTTCTCCGGTATCGTCATTTCAATCAGCCCCGCATCTATTGCAGGATCCAGGTAGTTATGGCGCAGGTTTTCCTTGGACCGAAGTCCCAGCAGGTTAAGAAGAGCAGATGCAGAGTAGGCAGTGTCATATTCCATAACCGAGAGCAGTTTTTTGACATATTCGGTTAAACCGCCGTCCGCTAAACGCTGTTTTAAGACTTCATCCAGAATCTCTCCGATCCTTGCCAGCATAAATTCAATGAATTCCGTAGAATTCCCTTGAGAATTGCAAGTTTCAATTGCTTGATAGTATCCCTCTTGAAAGCGTTCAATTTGGCTTTCCAGCGGGATATATTGGAATACGGGATTCCATTTCGTCAGCAATATAGTCTGCCACAGTCTTGCCATTCTGCCGTTACCGTCGCTGAAGGGATGGATGAAAACAAACTCATAGTGAAAAACACAGGAAAGAATCAAAGGATGAATCGTCCCGGCATTCTCTTTCATCCATGCGAAGAGCTCTTTCATGAGGGAATCCACCATTTCCGGAGGAGGGGCCATGAAAATGCAGCGATCCCCGTCAAAAACTCCCTCAGCACCGCGCCGGAATACCCCGGATTCTTCCACTGTGAGCTGCGTCATGATTCCGTGCAGCTTCTTCAAATCCTTTATGGAGTAGGGATCTGCAGTCTCAATACAGTCGTAGGCTGCAAAAGCATTTTTGACCTCTTGAATTTCCTTTTCCGGGCCGATGACAGTCTGATTGTTCAGAACTGCCCGAACCATGCTTTCTGAAAGAGAATTCGCTTCTATTTTCAGAGAGGAATGCACGGATTTTATCCGGTTATTTCTGCGGAGCTGGGGCTTTGCTTCCAGGCTGCGATAGGCGGCAACTTTTCCTAATTTCTCGGAAATGTCCGTAACCAGAGAAAGTATCCTGTTTGTAATAGTAAACGGCGGCTCATAATGGTTCAAATTGGCCACCTCCTTAACTTTTTGCGCTGCCTCTATTATAATGCCCTTGCCAAAGAAAATCAATATCTTGCGTACTATCTTGCGTATTATCTTGCGTACTATCTTGCGTACTATCTTGACGGCTTTCCTATCTTTTAGGTCGCAGAAATCTGCCTCTTTGGCCGTAAAAAGCGCTCATTGCGCAAGCCTCCTTCTTTCTCAAAACCCGTCCATTTCATCTTCATCATCCAGGGCCATCATCATGTCCCGGAATTCTTCTTCGTCCTGCTCCTTCTTCGTTTTAGCCTGCCCCCGGAAGGGGGAGGAGCTTGATTTCCCGGAATTCTTTCCCGGCTTCCTCCCCAGAGAGAAGAGCAGGAAGCCAAGCCCGAGCAAAAGCAGAATTTCCATGTTTTTCCTCTTCATCTTCAGTCAAAGGGCGCCTTTTATTCATCTTCGTCAAAGGCCCCGGCCTCTCCCAGCATAGCACCGAAAAGGGCAGCGTCTTCCAGAGAGGTGTGGCCCAATCCCAGGGCAATTCCGGTAGCCTTGGCTTTATCTACTTTGCCGTTTTCGTCCTTGCTGAATTCAATAATGCGCTGCATTTCATAGGTCTTGGCAAAATCTTCCACCAGATCATCAAAGAATCCCATGTTAACATATCCTCCTCAATCTTCGCCGGCTTTCTTCATCTTTTGATTTGCTTTCCTTGCAGAATGGCATTTCCAATATAATGAGAGGGTTGAAGCTGATTTTGAGTATATAAAAATTCTTTTACATTCCTCCTGATAGGGCTTGTTCAACCATCTCTTTGTATTTTTCTTTTACATCTTCGGGTGATTTGATTTTCACCAATCCGCCAAAGCCGAATACCCAACTAAAGAATACATGATTAACTGCGACATTGGCCTCCAATTTGAAAGAGGTCATGTCATAAGCGTAGGTTTTGGCATCCGTTCCGAACTTATCTATTATGGCATCCATTACGCTGTTGTCACAGATGAGTTCCAGGTCCCTGCGTTCGCTGTTATACATATGGAGCATTCCGTTTATATATCCGGTTATGTCAAAATCCTCCGGCATAGATATAGCATTCTCTTCAAGGATGTGCGGCACTTTTGCGATACGGTCTATCCTGAAGTTGCCAATAGCATTATGATTCTCACTAAAACCTACCATATAGTAATAGTCACCGTTCCAAACGAGAGCATACGGAGAGAATTTATATGGAATGCCTTCGTGTTTTAGCCTTTTTTCTTTCCTCGCATCGTACTGAAAATACTGAAAAGAGATTTTCTTTCCTTTATTGATGGCTTGATTAACCGCATCAATGATGAAATAGATCCCCTCGTTTTCTTGTTTAATGCGCCCTTCTGACCATAGGTTACGGTTTAAGGAAGGAACATTTGATGGCGTACTGAGGGTTATGATTTTCCCAATGAGATCATCGCTCTTTTTCTTTGTTATGAATTTGGATGACGCAACAGCATCGACAAGGACCTTGAGTTCTGGAAGATTAAATGTTCTGGCATAGTCATTCAGGTAGTACTTTTTGGGTTTGGAATCAATAACTTCTATTTCCATTCCGGACTGGATCAAAAGATTTATGTCGGATGGAATAGTTGTTCGATGCGAAGATATGCCGTATTTTTCTTCAAGAAACCGTATGATATCTGCATTTGTAATAGGGTGAGCTTCATCCGTTTTTTGAAGCAGTTTTTCAATATATAAGAGTCTTAATTTGCTCTCATTATCCATGGCTTACACCTCTGCAAGGTACCTAACAGTCTTGCCGCTTTTTTGGGCATATTCAATTTCTGATTTCGTGCTGGATCCAATATAGCCACCCACATTGATAACGAAAATTTCGTCTGCCATATCAATTTTTCTCTTGTGCATATCGTCAAGCATTTCCTTTGTGCCTTCGGTCCAGACTTCGTTATCACCGGAATGACCAAATAAGCCAACGCTGATGACAATGTTACCTTCAAGAGTGAGTTTCTTCTGTACTTCCAGAAACTCGTTTTTGAATCTCGTGCTGCCGCATAGGGTGATTACTTTATATTTTCCAACCATATTAACTCTCTATTCTACTCCAAGCGCCTTATAAACAGCATCTTCTGCGCTGTTGTAGAAGATGATATTGAAACTGCCAATCAAATCAGAGGGAACCGCACCGAGATCTGCAGCAGATGTGATAGGCAGCAGAACTTTCTTTGCACAGCTGTCTAAACAAACTTGAAGGGAATTTGCCAGTTCATCAACTTTAAGCATTGTTCCGGCAATACTGATTTCACCAAGAACAGCCAAGCTGGAGATTGTCGGCTTGCTCAGAGCAATAGAACACAGGGCAATTAATGTTGGCAAGGCCAGTTTTTCGGTCATTCCAATGCCCTGCAGATCCTGATAGTTGATGATATAGTCTTTGCTTACAGTGCTGATGGATCCGCTGATTCTGTTCCCATTAGCTTTGAGATAGTTAAACGCGGTATTTGCGGCTTCCTTGCACTTCCCATCCGAACTGAGGCCGGTTCTCTCAAATTTACCACTGCCGGGAAGCACCTGGCTTTCCAAGCGGAAGACGCCAAGCATACCGGACTTGCCTTGAGAAATTGTATAGATTTGGCCGGGATTGCAAATGCCTTCCGGAATCAATTTGCCGCCGCCCTGTTCAGGAACGGACACATAGTTCTCCTCAAAGCTTTCGTTATCTATGTAGGAGAAGTTCACATCGTAGAACTCCATGCCGCCGAGCTTTTTAAGCTGCTCTTTTACGCGGCGACGCATTTCAAGTGCAAAGCGGAGAATTTCTTCAAGCTGTTCTTTTGTGTATTCTCCATCCGGGTATAGCAGCTTGATGTACCCGCCAACCATCTTGCGGACAGCAATCGTATCACGCTGATTGAGGTTTTTTCCGAGATTGAAATATTTGTCAAGAGCGTCACCGTATTGCTCTTTGCGGAGTTCACGGATAAACTCAGCCAGGTAATCCGTGATAAAACCGTAGTCATCGGTGAAATGCTCTGGGCGGAATTTCGGAATCTCCCAACCGGGGATATAACAGTGCATACGGTCAAGGAACGCTGTATCAGTACCCATTTCAGGCGGGAAGGGATCAAATAAGCTGGATGTCTTCAAAAGGACATCTACACTCTGATTGATATTTCCCACAAAGACCATAGATGCCGATGCAGCCTTTTCTTCTTTGCCGCGAGCAAAAGAACCGGAAGCCATATAGTCTTTCATGATCTGGATGCCGTCTTTATCTTTGAAGTTGATGCCGGCAACCTCGTCAAATGCCACGCAGTCCCAAAGACCGACAAGCCCTACTGTTTTTCTGCCCATGTTATAGAACAGATTTGCAACGGTAGTCTGCCCACCGGAAACAAGGATACTGTTCGGAGAAATCTCTTTGTAGATATGGGATTTGCCCGTGCTGCGAGGTCCAAGCTCACAAAGGTTAAAATTATTCTCAACCAGTGGAATCATGCGGGCAAGCAGCAGCCATTTCTCGCGGTTTGTTAAAGCATCCGGCTCGTATCCGCAGGAACGGAGCATGACATCCATCCACTCTTCTTTCGTGAATGCCTTGCGTCCTTCTTTCAGCTCATTGATGTCAACATGAGGCATCTGAATATTCTAATTCTAATTCAGATTCTAATTCTGATTTAGAGAAGAATTCTAATTTAGAGAACGATTCTAATTTGAATTTAGATTCAGATTTAGAGAAGGATTCTTCCCAAAAGAAAAGTAAAAAGAAAAGTCCGAGGACATTTTCTTTTCGTTTGCCCGAGGAGACGG
>JAZUFG010000027.1:0-15127 GCA_045640565.1 Oscillospiraceae bacterium
GTTTCTATGGGGCAAGGTCTTTTTGCCATAGAAAGTGATTATGCAGAGAAGTACAAATAAATCCCTGTTTGTCGTACAAATATGGCCCCGCTGGTGTACTTTTTGGGGTCTTACCTACCGAAACGTACAATTTGGTGGGTCATAGCCAACAAAAAAGCCGCATTTGTCTACCAAGACAAATGTGGCTTTTTTGAATGATGTTTGCCCTATCGGGCAAATGATGTTAGGGCAAACTTCTCTTTACAATTCGTTCTATCTATGCCATACTTATCACACATCACAACCACGCGGCACGACTAGAGCCTGAACGGCCTGACCAAAAAGATAGGATACGGAGGATGAAATCATGAGCAAGAAATTAGTGGCATATTTCTCTGCCAGCGGGAAAACAGCAAAGGTTGCCGCCAGCCTGGCGGCAGGCATCGGCGCGGATCTTTATGAAATCAAGCCGGAGATAAAATACTCCAAGGCAGACCTCAATTGGATGAATAGAAAGTCCCGCAGCAGTGTGGAGATGAACAACAAGAGCATCCGCCCTGCAATCATCACCGGCGATGTGGATCCATCCCTTTATGACACCGTTTACCTCGGTTTCCCGATCTGGTGGTATGTTGCGCCGACGCTGATCAACACCTTCCTCGAAGCATACGATTTTTCCGGCAAGAAAATCGTTCTCTTTGCCAGCTCCGGCGGCAGCGGCTTCGGCAATACCGCTGCAGAGCTGAAGCCCTCTGCGCCCGGTGCGGAGATCGTTGAAGCAAAGGTTGTGAGCAGAGTTCTCACGGAGGCAAAAATCAACGCTCTCATAGACGCCTGCAAAGAATAAAGAGATTTCTGCATATTTCTCAGCTTTTCCATAACAGGCATTAAAAAGACACGAGGCCGCCTCTGCCCTTTTATGACAGATGCGGCCCCGTGTCTTCTATCGGAAGAGTCACTGCTCTCGGATAGCTTTATATTCATCGATTTTGGATTCCACGCAAACAATAAAACCGTAGGTGGAAATCTCCAGGATGAACCAAAGGATCTGCTGGATGACAGTTGCAGCGGTGTAGGAGGAAAGTGTGGCAATGCTGAACACCTCCTGGGCGACCACTGTGGCCATCAGGGAAAAGAGGACTCTGCGATTGATCCGAATTCTGGCCGGTGAGCTATGATGATCCGAATTGATGATAAAATGGTTGATGAAGAGCACCACCTGCAGCGTAAAAAACACCAGTTCTACCAAAATGAAAACCACGCCCGGGAGGATGCCCAGGGAAAATTCTTCTGCAATTCTCACACGCTGAA
This sequence comes from Oscillospiraceae bacterium, assembly GCA_045640565.1. Lineage (GTDB taxonomy): Bacteria > Bacillota > Clostridia > Oscillospirales > Oscillospiraceae > RGIG3159. Next base: position 1,291 of record JAZUFG010000027.1, read on the forward strand.
AACCGAAAACATAGCACAATTCATTCAGTATCAACTCCATCAGCAACGAGCCCATCAGCCCCTTCATCACGTTTTTATCGTGGGAAGCATAGGCTCGATAGATAAAGAGGACCAAGACGCCCTGTATGACATATATCGGCTGCTGAACATCCGGTGAGCCTGACAGCAGATAAAAGACAATTCCGCAGATGATGCCACTGCAAAACGCTGTCAAAGCAAAGCATTTCATATTCCGAACATTCTGAAAAAACTGTTTCATTCTCATCTTTCCCTTTCAAAATAATTACAGTGAAATTGTTCATTGCAAAAAGTAAATGTATACTAGCATATTCCGATTTGACTTTCAATGGGAAAGCGCCAAAACATCCACAATCATCTGCAGGGCGAAAAACTGTTTTTTCAGCTTGAAGAATAAACGAATTATGCTATAATAACTCGCAGATTCAGAATATACCGCTGTTTGAAAATGCCCGAAGAAATGGCTCTTTTCCGATGCTGTTCCGGGCATCTAAGGCAAAAGTGCTGCTTTTCGGCAAGTATTTCAAAGCTGCGCAATGAAATGGAGGGTATCCCATGTTTCCGGATCCGATTTTTTGGCATATACATTGGTATGGCGTTTGGGTAGCCATCGGTGTACTCGTTGCTTTTGTAATTATTGAACAGTATGGAAAGAAGGCGGGCGTCCCCGAGAAAACCGTTGATTTCGTTTATTATGCAATCCTGGCCTCCATCGTTGTGGGATTTGGGTCTGCTGCTCTCTTCCAGGCAGTTTACGATTTTATCCAGAATCCTGCGGCGGGTTTCCATATCAGCGGAAGTATTACCTTCCTGGGAGGTCTGATCGGCGGTGCGCTTTGCTTCTTCCTGGCCTCTTTCTTCTACCGCAAGAAGCTGACCGGCGGCTATTCCACCATGCTGACCGTCATTCCCTGCGCCATTACCGCAGCTCACGGTTTCGGACGAATCGGCTGCTTCTTTGCCGGATGCTGCTACGGAAAGCCGACGGATTCCTGGCTAGGCGTTCAATTCCCGGACCTGCCCGGGCCCGTACATCCCACACAGCTCTATGAGTCCGCTTTTCTCTTCCTTCTTTTTGCTGTGCTGACGGTACTCTTCTTCCGGAAGAAGGGAAAATACAACTTCCCTATCTACCTTTCCGCCTACGGAATCTTCCGCTTTTTGAATGAATTCCTGCGGGGCGACCACCGGGGCAGCTTTGTGGGAAATGTATCCCCTTCCCAATTCTGGTCCCTTGTGATGATTGCAATTGGCCTGCTGACAGCCATTCTCATCTGCAAAAAGAAAGCAGATCCCGAGCCGGAAGAGAAAACAGAATGTGAAAGCGATGCAGAAGCATTTGAAATCACCGAGGTTTCCGAAGAAGCGCCCTTGGAGGGTGAAAAGCAATAAAAAAATCGGAGAACGCACGCGCCAAAAGGCCCGCTGCGTTCTCCTTTTTATATCTTCAATTCCTCTGCAATTTCCTTCCACTGAGCAGGATCCTTGCGGTAAAGAATCGCTCTCCACCCCAGGGACCGGGCAGGCAAAATATCATTCTCCGGGGAATCTCCGATATAGACCATGTCTCCTGCTTCTGCAGCCGCCAGACTTTGGGCCAGAAGGAAGATCTCTTTTTCCGGTTTTGTATGTCCGCATTCTTCGGAAATCAGGATCCAATTCTCCCGGAAATAGCCTGTCAATCCCAGGTTTTTCAGTTTTTCTCTCTGATGAAGCCCCGGTCCGTTGGAAAGAAGCCCCAGGGGAATTCCGGCGGACCTGCAGCGCTCCAAAAAATGCAGCGTTTCTCCGGGTACATGAATCAGCCGCTGCTTTTCCTCATAGAGCCTTTGAAAGGCCAAGGCTTCCTTTGCGGAAACGGCAATTTCTCTGTCCTGCAGGCTTTTTTGAACGCGGTAGATATACATCTCCTCCATGCTGATCTCTCCCCGCTCCCGGGCATAGAAGGACTCCTGTGAGCGAAGTGCATAGGCTTTGCAGATCTCCTCCGCCTGCCCGTCCAAACTTCCGGAAAAGAAAGCCGAAAGTGCCTCATAAAAAGGGGCAGACTGGTCATATAGGGTATTATCCAAATCCAAAAAGAGAATCATAAAATCATCCGTTCTGCAAAAATTTTTGCGGCCGCAGAAAAGGCAAAGAGCATAGCTTGTGAAAAAAGGCAGCCCGTTTTAGCCGGAGCTAATCAGGGCTGCCAGGTTTTTTACTTCTTGAGCTTTTGATCCACTACATCGCGGAGGAGGGCAGTAAAGGCATCCATGGTCATGGCACCGAGGTCGCCGTCAGCACGGTGTCTGGGGGAAACCGTTCCGTTTTCCATATCCCGATCGCCTACGACAAGCATATAGGGAATCTTTTCCAGCTGGGCATCGCGGATCTTCTTGCCGATCTTCTCATTCCGGTAGTCAACAGAAACACGGAAGCCCTGAGCCTCCAACTTTTTCGCCTGCTCGGCGCAATAGTCGGCAGCACGGTCCGTAACGGGAAGGAAACGAACCTGTTCGGGGCTTACCCAGGTGGGCAGCGCACCGGCGAAGGTTTCGATCATATAGGCAAGGGTACGCTCATAGCAGCCAAGGCTGGTGCGGTGAATGATATAGGGCAGCTTCTTTTCGCCGTTTTCGTCCACATAGTACATGCCGAAACGCTGCGCGAGAAGCATATCGATCTGGATGGTAACGACTGTATCTTCTTTGCCGAACACATTCTTATACTGGACATCCAGCTTGGGTCCGTAGAAGGCAGCCTCATCGATACCGATGGAATAATTGACACCCAAATCATCCAGAATCTGCCCCATAACTCTCTGGGCTTCTTCCCACTGCTCTTTTGTTCCCTCGTATTTGTTATTGGGATTCTTGGGGTCCCACTGAGAGAAACGGAAGGTGCATTTATCCAGGAGTCCTACCGTATCCAGGCAATACTTTGCAAGCTCCAGACAGCCCTTGAACTCTTCTTCCAACTGATCCGGACGAAGAACCAAATGGCCCTCAGAAATCGTAAACTGGCGGACACGGATCAGGCCGTGCATCTCGCCGCTGTCCTCATTTCTGAAGAGCGTAGAGGTCTCGCCAAGGCGCATGGGCAGGTCCCGGTAAGAACGCTGACGGTTCAGATAAACCTGATACTGGAAGGGGCAGGTCATGGGACGGAGAGCAAAGCACTCCTTGCTGTAATCATCCGGATCACCCATTACAAACATGCCGTCCAGATAATGATCCCAGTGGCCGGAAATCTTATAAAGCTCCCGCTTTGCAAACAAAGGAGTCTTGGTGAGGAGGTATCCCCTCTTCTGCTCGGTATCTTCTACCCAACGCTGGAGAAGCTGAATGACTCTTGCGCCCTTAGGCAGCATGACAGGCAGGCCCTGGCCGATCTCGTCCACGGTAGTGAAGTATTCAAGCTCACGGCCCAACTTGTTGTGATCCCGCTTCAGAGCTTCTTCCTGCTGCGCAAGGTATTCATCCAGTTCTTCCTTCTTTGGGAAAGCAACGGCATAGATTCTCTGCAGCATTTTCTTTTTGGAGTCCCCACGCCAATAGGCGCCGCAGCACTGGGTCAGCTTGATGGCATTGCCTTTGATCCTTCCGGTGGAATCCAGGTGAGGACCGGCGCAGAGATCCGTGAAATCGCCCTGCTTATAGAAGCTGATGACAGCATCCTCAGGGAGATCGTGGATCAGCTCCACCTTATAGGGTTCACCCTTTTCTTCCATAAACTTGACAGCCTCTTCCCGGGGAAGCTCGAAACGCTCCAGCTTGATCTTTTCCTTGCAGATCTTGCGCATTTCTGCTTCCAGAGCCTCCAGGTGCTCGGGAGTGAAGGCAAAGGGCGCATCAAAATCATAATAGAAGCCATTATCAATGGCAGGGCCGATGGCCAGCTTTACCTCCGGATAGAGGCGCTTGACAGCCTGGGCCAAAACATGGGAGCAGGTATGCCAATAGGTGTGGCGATACTGCTCGTTTTCAAAGGTGTAGAGGTTTTCATCAGACATGTGCGTTCTCCTTTCTTTTGGGGCATAAAAAACCCGCCCCTGAAAAATCAGGGGTGGGATGATCATACATTCCACGGTTCCACCCTGCTTGCAGAACTTCTGCCGCTCATTAACGCGATAACGGGCGCTCCCGACCCCGCTTACTCTTTTCTGCGGGACAACTCAGAAGTGGTGAGCCTTCGGCATAAACCGGGAATGCTTTCAGCCTGGACATTCCCTCTCTTGGGTTCGTTTCGAAGACATTGTCTTCCTCACAGCTTTCTAACTCCAGCAGAATAGCACTTTTTCCTGAATTTGTCAAATATTTTTCTGCTTTTCTTGACCAATAGACATTTCTCTCTTATAATTGGAGAATCAAAAAACGGGGTGAGAATATGGACCTTTGCAATATCAACGAAATACGCGATCTTCTGGAGCGCCACGGCTTTCATTTTTCCAAGGCAAAGGGCCAGAACTTTCTCATCAAAGACTGGGTCCCCAAGGAAATCGTCCTTCAAAGCGGAATCACGAAGGACAGCGGCGTTTTGGAAATCGGTCCCGGCATCGGCCCTTTGACGAAGGAACTGTGCGCCAGCGCGGGAAAAGTGCTTGCCGTGGAAATCGACGAAAGTCTTCGGCCCATATTGAAAGAAACCCTGGCGGGCGCCGAGAACCTGGAAATTCTCTTTGGAGATATCTTAAAGCAAAATATCCCCGCCCTGGTGCAGGAAAAATTCCCCGGATTAAAGCCGGCGGCCTGCGCAAATCTCCCCTACTACATAACGACGCCGATCCTGACCGCTCTTTTGGAAAGCGATTCTTTCTCCTCCGTGACCGTCATGGTTCAAAAAGAGGTGGCGAAGCGGATCTGCGCCGACCCGGGATCCTCCGATTACGGAGCCTTTTCCATATTCTGCCAGTACTATGCTAAGACAGACTTCCTATTTGAAGTGCCGGCAAGCTGCTTTATTCCCCAGCCGAAGGTAACCTCAGCCGTTGTGAAGCTGACCCTGCGGCCTCATCCCGACTGTAAGCCAAAGAATCCGGAGTTTTTCTTCCGAACAGTTCATGCCTCTTTTTCCGTTCGCAGAAAGACGCTGCTCAACGGTTTGAAAATCGGCTTCCCCCTCTTATCCAAAGAGGAGCTTTCCGACCTTCTTCTTTCCCTCGGCATGGAGCCCAACGTTCGGGGTGAGACCCTGGGGCTGCCGGAATTTGCCCGCCTTTCGGACAAATTGGAGGAGAAATTGCAAGAAAAATCTTGATATACTGCTTCAAATTTGCTATAATAATTGATTGTGAGAAATTGAGATTTTGAAATGCAGGAGGCATTTATGGATCAGCAAAACATTCGTAATATTGCTATTATTGCACACGTTGACCATGGCAAGACCACTCTTGTGGATGAAATGCTGAAACAGGGCGGTATTTACCGTGAGAATCAGGCTGTTGTTGACCGCGTCATGGACTCCGGTGACCTGGAGCGCGAGCGCGGAATTACCATCCTTGCAAAGAATACTGCCGTTAATTATAAGGGCATTAAAATCAATATCATCGATACCCCGGGACACGCCGACTTCGGCGGTGAGGTGGAACGGATCCTGAAAATGGTCAACGGCGTTCTTCTGATCGTTGACGCTGCGGAAGGTCCCATGCCTCAGACCAGATTCGTCCTGCAAAAGGCTTTGGAGCTGGGCCACAAGGTCATCGTCGTTGTCAACAAGATCGACCGTCCCGATGCCCGGATCGACGAGGTCATGGATGAGGTTCTGGAGCTTCTTCTGGACCTGGATGCCACAGAAGAGCAGTTTGACTCCCCCACGATTTTCTGCTCCGGCAGACGGGGAATCGCCTCCTACGGCCCCCACGAGGAAGGCACGGATCTTATCCCCCTCTTTGAGACCATCATCAACTACATTCCTGCTCCGGAAGGCGACAGAGAAGGCCCTGCACAGCTTCTGGTTTCCGCCATTGACTACAACGAATACGTGGGCAGAATCGCCGTAGGCCGGATCGAACGGGGAACCCTCTCCCAGAATCAGGAAATCACCATCTGCGACTATCATGACAAGGACTTCCAGGAAAAAGGGAAGATCGTTGCTCTCTATGAATTTGACGGACTGAGCAAAAAGCCCATCACTGAAGCGAAGGCCGGCGAGATCGTGGCATTCTCCGGAATCTCCGACATTACCATCGGCAGAACCATCTGCGCACCCGATACGGTGGAGCCTCTGCCCTTTGTGAAAATCTCCGCGCCTACCATTGAAATGACCTTCTCCGTAAATGACAGTCCCTTTGCCGGACAGGAAGGCAAATACGTCACCTCCCGGAACCTCCGGGACCGTCTGGAAAAAGAGCTTTTGAAGGACGTTTCCCTCCATGTTACGGAGATGGGGACCGACGCCTTCAATGTGGCAGGCAGAGGCGAAATGCACCTCTCCATCCTGATCGAAACCATGCGCCGGGAAGGCTATGAATTCCAGGTTTCCACTCCCCGTGTGCTGACCAAGGAAATTGACGGCGTGCTCTGCGAGCCCATCGAAAGAATGGTTGCCGATGTTCCTGAAGAAACCATGGGCTCCGTCATTGAAAAAATCGGCAGACGGAAGGGCGACCTGGTCTCCATGAATCCTATGGGATCCCGCTACCGTCTGGAATTCCTGGTTCCCTCCAGAGGCCTCTTCGGCTATCGGAACGAATTCCTGACTGACACCCGGGGCGAGGGCATCATGTCCTCCGTGCTGGACAGCTACGCTCCCATGAAGGGTGAAATCGAGCGGCGCTCCGTCGGTTCTCTGATTGCCCATGAAACCGGCGAGGCCTGCGCCTACGGTCTCTTCAATGCTCAGGACCGCGGCCAGCTCTTTATCGGAGCCGGAACTCCCGTCTATGCCGGAATGATCGTGGGAATCTGTTCCCGGAACGAAGATATGACCGTGAATGTCTGCAAAAAGAAGCAGCTCACAAATATGCGTGCTGCCGGCAGCGATGAAGCTCTCCGCCTGAACTCTCCCAGAATTCTCTCTTTGGAGCAGAGCATGGAATACATTTCCGACGATGAGCTTCTGGAAGTCACCCCCAAGAACATTCGTATGCGCAAGCGTGTTTTGGATCACGCCGAAAGAATGAAAATGCTCAAGGGCGGCAAGTCCTAAATCCCCTCTCCCCTCCGTCAGGAGGGGAGATTTTTCTTGCAGAGAAAGGTCAACGCTGTTATAATGTAAGGATAGGTAAGAAAAACGGAAGGAGAAGATTCATGGACGGTTATTTGGAAACAGGTGAAATCGTCAGCTGCCACGGGATCCGCGGTGAAATCAAGGTTTACCCCTGGGCAGACAGCCCGGATTTTCTTCTTCGCTTCCGTGAACTCAAAATCGGGGAAGCCCTTTATTCTGTGGAAAGAAGCCGGGTTCAGGGGACCTGCGTGCTTCTCAAGCTTCGGGGTATTGACAGTATTGAGGCGGCTTCTCCCCTCATTCACAAAACCGTTTATTTTGCAAAGGCCGGTGTCAAACCTGATAAGGGATATTTCATTGCGGATCTGATCGGCCTTCGGGTTTTCAGCGAGGAAAAAGAAATCGGCCGGATCGAAGACGTTCTGCAATATCCGGGAAACGATGTGCTCCTGGTCCGGGGGGAAAAGGAGTATTTGGTCCCCTTTGTTCCCGCCTTCGTTCATAGGGTAGATTTGGAGCAGGGAAGAGCCGACATCAGTCTGCTGGAGGGAATGGCGAGCGATGAGAATTGACATCATGACCCTCTTCCCGGATGCCGTGGATGCCATGATGCAGGAAAGCATTCTCGGAAGAGCGCAAAGCAAAGGTATTATTCAAATCAAATCCTGGCAAATACGGGATTATACGACAAACAAACAGAACCAGGTGGATGATTACCCCTACGGAGGCGGTCACGGGGCTATTCTCATGGCGGACCCTCTCTACCGCTGCTGGGCAGCTATTTGTGATGACGTGGGAGAACCGGTCCATACCGTTTTTCTATCCCCCTGCGGGGAGACCTTCTCTCAGGCAAAGGCCAAAAAGCTCCTTCGCGACTATGATAATCTCATTTTGGTCTGCGGCCACTATGAAGGCATTGACCAGCGTTTTCTGGATGAATGTGTGGACGAGGAGATCTCTCTGGGAGACTTTGTTCTGACCGGCGGTGAGCTTCCTGCCATGGCGGTGGCGGACTGCATCTGCAGGATGGTGCCGGGAGTCCTTTCCGACCCGGAATGCTTTGAGATGGAAAGCCATTGGGACGGCCTTTTGGAACATCCCCAATACACCCGGCCGGAAATCTGGCACGACCGGGCAGTGCCCAGCCTTATTCTTTCCGGCGATCACGCATTGGTGGACCGCTGGAGAAAGAAGCAATCCATCCTCAGAACGCTGCACCGGAGGCCTGATATGTTTGCCTCCCTGCGGCTTCCCTCCAAATCCAGAGGGGAGAAAAAGTTTATTGCGGAATTAGAAGCAGAGGATCCCGACTTCGGGCCCGCCTACCGAAAGAATCTGGAGCAAGAAAGAAAGGAAAAGGACTCGTGAAAATCGTTGTATTAGCCGGAGGAATCAGCACAGAACGAACTGTATCTCTCTGTTCCGGTGCCGGAATCTGCAAAGCTCTCCGTTCCGTGGGACATCAGGCGATCCTGGTAGATTCTTTTTTGGGGCTGCCGGATTATGTCGGTCCCCTTGAAAATGCATTTTTGAGGGAAGACGGCTTTCTGACGGACATCTCCATTGATAAAGCCGCGCCTTCCCTGGAAGAGGTCAAAAAAGCGCGGGGCGGAAATCCGGACTGCCACGTGGGTCCCAATGTTCTGGCGCTCTGCGAAAAGGCAGATTTCGTCTTTTTGGGTCTTCACGGAGAAGACGGTGAAGACGGTAAAATTCAAGCGACTCTGCACCTTCTGGGAATTCCCTATTCCGGCTCTTCCTATCTGAGCAGCGGAATGGCCATGGATAAGACCGTAACAAAAAGAATCATGGACGGATATGGCATTCGGAATGCTCCCTGGCAGGAGATCGTTGTGACAGAGGAAAACGCGGAGGAGTATGCAAAAACGCTGCCTCTCCCCTGCGTTATCAAAACCCCGACCGGCGGTTCTTCCATCGGCGTCTGCATTCCCGAAAACCGGCAGGAGCTTCTGGAGGGTTTGAAAGAGCTTTCCCGGCTGAACCACCGGGTATTGGTGGAAAAACGCATCTACGGGCGGGAAATCACCGTTCCCGTCCTGGATGACGACTATCTCCCCGCCATAGAAATCGTTCCTCCGGAAGGGAGCTATTTTGACTATGTTGCCAAATACCAAAGCGGAGATGAAGGTGCAAGGGAGCTCTGCCCTGCCCCCATTTCCGAGGAAGCTTTCCGGGAAATGGGAGAAATGGCCTTAAAGCTGCACCGGGCCCTTAATCTTTCCGTCTATTCCAGATCTGATTTTATTCTGGACGAAAAGGGCGTCCCCTACTGTCTGGAGGTCAATACCCTGCCGGGAATGACCCCTGCCAGTCTTTTCCCGAAGGCAGCAGCGGAAATCGGCATGACCTACACCCAGCTCTGTGACAAAATTGTCTCCCTCTCCCTGGAGGCCAGAAAAGAAGGAAGATAAACCATGCTGAAAATTGAGGATGCGCTTTTGCACTATTCCCCCTGCAATGCCCAGGAAGCCTCCGACAGGACGGAAATATTATCCTTCCTATCCAAAAACGAGGACGCTTTTCTCCGCAGTCATCTTGCGGGCCACATGACAGCATCTGCCTGGGTCGTCAACCAAAAGCGGGATAAGGTTTTGATGGTTTATCACAAAATCTACAATTCCTGGTCCTGGATCGGCGGACATGCGGACGGATGCGAGGACCTGCTTTCCGTTGCCATCCGGGAATGCCGGGAAGAAAGCGGCGTATCCCGGGTTCAGCCTCTCTCTCCGGATATTTTCTCTCTGGAAATACTGGCTGTGAACGGGCACGAAAAAAAGGGAAGCTATATCCCCTCCCACCTACACTATAATGTGACATACCTTCTGGAAGCCGACGAGAAGGAGGCTCTGAAAATCTGCGAAGCCGAAAACACCGGCGTTCGTTGGTTTTCCCCGGAAGAAGCCCTGTCCGCTTCCTCGGAGCCCTGGTTTCGTGAGCGTATCTACCCGAAATTGATCAAAAAGATGACGACCTTGGAAGGACGGTAAGCCATGCTAAGCTGCATTCAATCTTTCGGACTCAACGGAATAGAGGGACACCTTGTCCAGGTTGAAGTGGACCTTTCCCGGGGGCTGCCCGCATTTGATATCGTCGGGCTGCCGGATCTGGCTGTCAAGGAGGCCCGGGAGCGAGTCCGCGCTGCTTTCAGAAATATTTATCCGGATGATTTCCCCACCAGCAGGATAACCGTTAACCTGGCCCCGGCGGGTTCCAAAAAAGTGGGAACCCTCTATGATTTTCCGATTATTCTTGGTCTTCTGGAGCTTGCGAAAAAAATCAAAAGGGTTCCCGGCAAGGATTCTGCGGTAATCGGAGAACTCAGTCTGGAGGGCAAGCTTCGTCCTGTTCCCGGCGTGCTTTCCATGGCCCTGTCTGCCAAAAAGCACGGCATCAAGAAGCTTTACCTTCCCGCCGAAAACGCAAAGGAAGCCAGTCTGGCCGAAGGTTTGGAGGTTTACGGAATCCACGATGTCCGGGAACTGATTTGCCATTTGAATGAAACAGAAATCCTGACGCCCACAGAGCCCTGGATCCCCGAGGAGGAAACGCTTTCCTATCCGGACTTTGCAGATGTAAAAGGTCAGGAGCAAGCCAAGCGAGCTTTGGAGATTGCGGCAGCTGGCGGGCATAATATTCTTTTAGTTGGGCCTCCGGGGTCCGGCAAGAGCATGCTGGCAAAACGCCTGCCTTCTATCCTGCCGGAAATGACGAAAGAAGAAGAACTGGAGGTCACCCAGATCTATTCCGTTGTGGGAGGAATCTCTCCCCAGCATCCCTTGATAACTTCCCGCCCCTTCCGCAGTCCCCATCATACGCTCTCGGCGCCTGCTCTCTCCGGCGGCGGCAGCAACCCCCGGCCCGGAGAAATCTCCCTGGCCGACAATGGGGTCCTTTTCCTGGATGAACTGCCCGAATTCCGAAGCGACACTCTGGAAGTCATGCGGCAGCCTCTGGAGGACGGAAAGGTCAACATTGCCCGTGTGGCCGGAACGATCAGTTATCCTTCCCATTTCATGCTGGTCTGCGCCATGAACCCCTGCAAATGCGGTTGGTACGGAGACAAGAGCAGACGCTGCACCTGCAGCCAAAGCTCCGTGGAACGCTATCTCTCCACAGTCAGCGGACCGCTTTTGGACCGAATCGATATGATATTGGAGGTCCCCTCCGTTCCCTTTGAAGACCTGCGGAACCGCACTCCGGCAGAAAGCAGCGCCGAAATCCGGAAACGGGTAAATGCTGCCCGGAAAATCCAGCAGGAACGCTATGCGGGCAGTGGAGCAAGCTGCAATGCACAGCTGAATTCCGCGCAAATGCGAAGCTGCTGCGCTCTCAATGAAGCTTCCGCGGCCCTCATGAAGCAGGCTTTCGATGCTTTGGGCCTTACCGCCAGAAGCTATGACCGTATCCTCCGCGTGGCAAGGACTATTGCCGACCTGGACGGAAAAGAGCAGATAGAGCCCCAGCACATTGCCGAAGCAATACAGTACCGCTCCTATAAAATCGGGCAGGTATAAGAAACACCCGCTGACGAAAAGTCAGTGGGTGTTTTCAGATAAGAATGCAAAAAACAAGCAGGCCGAAAAGTCATTCGGAAATTTCAATCGTAAGAACATTGAGTCCTATGGAACTGGAATAATTCATGCTCGTCGCCAATTTTGAAACCATACGAATACCGATGCTGCGGGAAGGATCCTCCGGAGCACAGAGATCCAGCCACTCTGTTGGGTCAAAATGCTCACAGTCATCTCGGAGAAGGATGGATACCTTTTTTCCTTCACAAAGGACTCGCATATCGATCACTCCGCTTCCCTTTCTCTTGGGGAAGCCATTTTTTACCGTATCCACGGTCATCTCTTCCATACAGAGGGCACAGTAGTTTGCAAAGCGGGTGCTGAAGCCCTTTTCCCGAATAAAGCGGGCAAGCTGCTCTGAGGTGGAAATTGCTTCCTCCACCGTATGAACAGAAGCGGCGAAGCGGTCTTCCGGGGCGCAGCCCAGAGAATCCGGAATGGCAACTGTATCAAAGAAGGATTTGGGGAACGAGCGGGTCTTAATGAAGAATATCACCAAATAAGTCAGATAAGTCAACAATTCCGAGCCCCAGGAATAGCTTACGATCGCATGAATGCCGAAAAGTGGGGAAAAGGCCAAGGCAATAGCCGCCAGATAAACAAAACTATTGAGGAAATAGAGGAGGCTGACCAGACCGACTCTGCCCATGGCGCGGTAAGCACAGAGGGGAGGCCCCTTCAAACTATTGGTAATAAACCAGAGACAATAGAGCCGTGACACACTGACATAGATGGAAATATGCTCCAGCTCAGCACCGAAAAGGAGGCACAGGGGTCTGGTAAACAGGAAAACCAGGGCATAAGTCAAAGCGTATATGAAAAAGGCAGAACGGAACATAATCCGAGGGAGATCCCGAAGAGAATGCGAATCCCGCTCTCCGGCCAAAACGCTGGCCATCAAATTTCCGGAGCCGGTATAGCCGCCTTCGATGATATCCCCGATAGAAGAGATATTCCCGGCAACCGCAAAGGCAGACATACCGACCATTCCGCCGTAGCGGAAGATAAGCGCATTCACGATCCTGAGCGCAAAAATGGAGACTATCGGCTGTACAGCGGAAGGAATACCCAAGTAAAGCACTCTCCCCAACACCTTGAATGGGAATGCCTTGAAAGAAAGGCGGAATGGGCAGCTCTTTTTCAAAAAATGAGGAATACAGATGAGAACGGAAAGTATATAGGAAAGGCTTGTGGAAAGGCCCGCCCCCAACATGCCCCAGTGGAGCCAAAGCCCATTCGCCAAGTTGGCTCCGACACTTACAACAGCCATTACGATGATAGAGGCCGTTGCCGTTCTTGGGGCACCGTCCAACTGCAGGAATGGAAGCATGCAGGTTGAAAGCATCATAAAGATGAGACCCGGAGCGTAGCCTTTGATGTAATCCGCGGTCATTTGCAGAGCTTCCTCTTCCGCACCCAGCAAGCGTGAGAGCCCATTTGAGTAAAAGAGGCAGGCAGCCGTAAAGAGAAAGCCGAAAAGGACACAAAGGATAATTGCCGCTGTATAAGTATTTTTGACGCCCTCTTTGTCCCCTTTGCCGAGCTTTTGCCCGCAAAGCATCTGTGCGCCGATGGAAACTGTGGTACTCGCCGCAATAAATGCCTGGCAAAGAGGCGCCGTAAATCCTATTGCAGCCAATGCGGAAGTGCCAATTAAGTTTCCGATTACAAGACTGCTGATAAATGTGTTCAAGAGGGGCAATCCTGCCGATAAGGCCTGCACCGCGAAGAAGGAAAGAAAAGTATTCTGAATAAGCTTCTCTCTTTTTTGTGAAAGTTGGGTTCTCATAATCCGCCTCTAATATCTTTTTCGTAATAGCAGTAAATCAAGCAAGCTGAAAAACTATTCAGAAATTTCAATCGTAAGAACATTGAGCCCTATGGAAGCGGAATAATTCATGCTCGTCGCCAATTTTGAAACCATACGAATACCGATGCTGCGGGAAGGATCCTCCGGAGCACAGAGATCCAGCCACTCTGTTGGGTCAAAATGTTCGCAGTCATCCCGAAGGAGGATGGATACCTTTTTTCCCTCACAAAGAACCCGCATATCGATCACTCCGCTTCCCTTTCTCTTG
>JAZUFG010000028.1:0-31135 GCA_045640565.1 Oscillospiraceae bacterium
GCGGCTATAAAATTAGAGTCAACATCCAACAAAGACCTCATTTTCGCTTTAAAGAAAATTCAAAAAGAACTTGAGAAGCTTTTGAAAGAATACAAATAAAGAGGCGGTCACCCATGGGAAATATTTTGCTGATTGAACCCAATTATAAGAATAAATATCCCCCTTTAGGGCTTATGAAAATCGCATATTTTCATAAACATATAATGCATGATTATGTGCGCTTTACCAAAGGAGAATTGCCTGCAGCATTGGCAAACACAAAGTGGGATCATATCTACGTGACCAGTCTGTTTACGTTTGAATGGGCAAACACTATCGCTGCAATTAATTATGCTAAAACGCTGGTTGATTCTATTGATAAAATTACTGTCGGCGGAATTGCAGCAACAATGTTGCCCGATGATATATTCAAGGACACCGGAATTAAACCTGTAACCGGCCTGCTGAATGAACCCGGGAAACTTGGACTTCCACACGACGAATGTATAGATCAAATCGTACCAGATTATTCCATCCTTGATGATATTGAATATCGGTATCCTTTTCAGGATGCTTACTTTTTGAGTGCAACAAAAGGATGTGGAAACAAGTGCGGATTTTGTGCAGTTCAAACTTTGGAACCCAAATTCATCCCATACATTGACATCAAAGAAAAAATAGCAGCAATTGACCGTGAGTTCGGGCCGAAAAAGGATCTTTTACTCATGGACAATAATGTTTTGCGCTCTCCTAATTTTAATCAAATTATCGATGATATTATTGAAGCCGGTTTCGGAAAAGGTGCTACATATGTTAACCCTCAAACCGGGAAAGTCGTTAGGAGATATGTGGATTTTAACCAGGGTCTTGATGCGCTTTTTCTTTCTGAAGAAAAGGCAAAGCGACTCGGCGAAATCGCTTTGCGTCCGGCCCGTGTGGCTTTTGACCATATTGAAGATCGTGATATTTATGAACGGGCACTTCGTCTTTGTGCAAAATATGGCATAACCGAACTTTCAAACTATGTCCTTTATAATAGTGAAGATTTTGGCGGTAAAGGACGTAAATATGCTGCTGATACGCCTGCCGATTTGTACGACCGTATGCGAATCACTCTTGATTTGCGCGACGATATCAACAATGGGCTTCCTGAAGATGAAAAGGTAGCGGCATTCTCATTCCCCATGCGATACATTCCGCTTTCTGCACATGAAAGAGGTTATGTAGGATCACAATGGAACGCTAAATTTCTGCGTGCTGTTCAGTGTATGCTGATTCCGACTCAAGGAAAAGGTGTTGGTAGTCGCTCATTTTTTGAAGCCGACTTTGGAACTAATTCGGATGAATTTGTGCGGTTTCTTTCGATGCCCGATAAGCTTATCGCTGCAAGAGGAAAATTTAGTGGTGGCAGTCGCGGTCACAAGGCAGATACTGAAGAAGAATTTCTTGCCCGGAAGGAAAATTGGGAAAAGAATCAGATTAGAATAAAAGAATGGAACCGATTATATGACATTCTCGGAAACGAGAAAGATGCTTTTACAAATCTGATTGGTGATAATGAGTATCTACCCGACAAGGTGCTTGGAATTGTGTCCGATACTCAAAAGAAATTATACCTCCACTATCTGACTACACCTAGGTTGATCGCTTTGCTGGGAATGATTGATAAAGATTCCCCAACATACTCCAGCCTTTATGAGTATATCAAGGTGGATTTCCCTCAATTCTACAAAGAGATTCTTGATGTGGTTTGTGAGAGCGAATCCCAACAACAATATGTATTCAAGAATTTCGTTCACTTTTTTGGGAAAGACGGTATTGCCGATATTCTTGATAGAATCAAAAAAACTGATTTTTCTGTCGATAGACTATTAAAAAAATGGCACGCAGAATGTAAAAAGTCTGGTATCGCATATATAGACTTTGAGCTAATCAGAATATATCGCCGGTATGTAGACCTGAACATTCTTGATAGTGAGAATCACGAAAACTGTATTCAGGCTATTTTGGAAATGAACATGAATGAACTTGCCGCTATTTTGCAACGTAATTTGGATTCGTTCTCGTCGAAAATAGTCGAAAGCCTCAATCAAGAGAAAGGACAAGCTTTCCTGAAACTCGCGACAAAGTCTATCGTGAGTAATATTCAAATGAGGTTAAATACTCTCTTGGAGGAATAACATGGGCGATATTATCATCGGAAAACACACATTAGAGTCTTTAACTTCCGGAATGTATTCCGATCCTTATGTTGTGTTTCGTGAATACATTCAAAATGCAACCGATTCTATTGACGCAGCGTACAAGGCACGTATACTCAAGCACGGAATTGACAGGATCACAATTTGCTTAAACCCTTCCGAACGGCAAATTATTATCGAAGATAACGGGCTTGGTGTTGAAAGCGAAAACGCAGAAAAAACGCTTGTAAGCATTGGAAATTCGCAGAAAAAGTCTGAAAACGATCGAGGCTTCAGAGGAATTGGCAGGTTATCTGCTTTGAGTTATTGCTCTGAACTGACGTTTGAAACCAGTTTTGCAGGCGAAAGCATTGGAACCCGCATAACGTTTGATGCGAAAAAGCTCTCTACCTTACTGCTGGCCACCAATGACATTGATGTATCGGTAATCGATGTATTACAAAAAGTTTATTCCGTTGATACTTTTTCGTCTTGCGCAACAGATCACTATTTCCGTGTCATCCTGAGCGGCGTTGAAGAATCGTCCGGATTAAACGAATATAATGATGTACTTGATTATTTATCACAGAATGTTCCCGTCCCATATTCACCGGAGTTTTCATGGGGAAAAGAAATTGTAAGACGTTTAAAAAATGAAGGTTATCTCGAAAGAAAATATAATATATATCTTTCTTTTGGCGGGAAGACTATTCCTGTATATAAGCCTTATAAAGATGTCTTTCTTGTCGACAAAGGAAAGAATATCTCCGACAGAATAAAAGATATTTCTATCCTAAAAATTCATCTGGCCTCCGGAGAGTTATCTGCAATAGGTTGGATTGCTCAAACGAACTACCTGGGCAGCATTTACGATAAAACAGTAAAAGGTATCCGTATTAGAAAAGGAAACATATTGATTGGGGATAGCCAAACCTTGAATGTTGTATTCAAGGACGCTCGTTTCAATGGCTGGTCAGTTGGCGAAATATTCGCCGTTGATCCACATCTGGTTCCAAATGCAAGACGCGACAATTTTGAAAAGAACCCCGCATTTTTTGTGCTTCATGAGCAACTAACGACAATCGCAGCCGGTATTGCCAAAGATATTAGAACGGCATCATTAAAGCGAAATACCGAACTTGCAACGGTAGTGACGCAAGCAGAAGCATTAACAAAAGATACCAATATAGCATTAATAAACGGTGTTTCTTCAAGCGAAAAGGGAACGCTTAAGCAAAAAATAGTCAATACAAAAGATCATCTAACAGCTTCGATTGCTCAAACTGAAACGGATGAATATTTTCAGGAAATTGCCTTTGACGAATTGGATATGTTAATTGGAAATATTCAGGGAGCAACGAACTATAAAGCGATAAACCTTTCCCATTCCCTGTCTTCCGTTGAAAAGCGCGTACTTGCAAAAGTATTTGATGTAATTGAAACCACCTCGCCAGAAAATTCAGAAATGTTAATTGAAAAGATTGTATCTGCTTTCGAAAATAAAGGAGACAGCGACTGATGGAACCGGTAAATGACTATGCTAAGCGGATTCGAGATACTGCGCAAAATGTTGGAGAAATCTACGACACCAAGGTACGCCCAGATTTAGAAACAGCCAAAGACAGTATTATTAAATTATTGGAAGAACTCATTAATAAAAATGCTTCGGCACATAAGCTGATTTTGACCAACGATTCTTCCAAGGAAATCAAATTGTATGAACTGGTTGGAAGAGTAAAGCAAAAGGAAAGTCTTATTGAAAAAATAGTAAGGAATCAGATTTTTGATTGTTTTTTTGACAAAACCGAAGAAGAAATTATTACAGAGATAAAGAAAAACATTGATGACCTGGTTGGTTTGCGTTTTCTGGTTTCCCTTTCTTGTGATTGTGAAAAGGTTTTTGAAATATTACGTGATAGCCAAAGTGAACTGAACAGCAAGGGGATTACATTCGGTACGGATATAAAGAGCAATCCTCAAATAATGAAAAATGGAAGACCCATTTACAGAATAAAAGGAAATTTTGGCGATGTTAAATTTGAACTACAGATCAAAAGTCAGGTAGATTCTGCTTGGGCAGATATTGAGCATATGCTATTTTACAAAGATTACCAGTTCTCTTATAATCAAAACACTAACAAATCTATCATGAATAAAATAGGAGATTTGTTGGGCGAAGTTGATAAATTAATGATCCAAGTTAGAGATAGTCAATTGCAGTTTGAAAAAGAACGAGATCAACTAGTCTTTAACCAAAATCTCGGAAATGCATACAAAAACTTCTTTAAGGGGAAACTAATATCCGCTAGTGCTCTAAAGGAGAATAAAGGCGTTTTGTATAAGCTTTTTAAAACATTCTCGGAGGAGAATCAGGTAAAGATAAATCGAATAATGGAAAGTAGAACTAACGAGCAAAATGCTCGAGAACTCCATGAGTTTCTTTTCCCGTCACAAGGTCTCTCGACTTTGATGGGAAACTATCAAAAGCTTAAGGCGAAACGAATTGATTTCATTCTGTTTGAAGATATATATTTGGATTGGACGACGTCAACAGAAGAACACTCAAATCCGTTCTCAAATGAATTAACAGATGAAATACTGAAAAAGTATTTAAAGAAATTGCTCGAGACATTTATCTGTGACAAAGTCTCGAATATCCGTTCACATATAAATAAAGATATTGATTTTGAAAATGTTCAGGATTCTTTCGAAGATTTTGCAACTAGCATTTCTGAGGCGTACATAAGCGCTCTTTCAAATTACAACTTTGGTTCATCACCAGATCAATTACTTTTCGACGCTGATCGGCTTTACATGTTTATTTGCTATTTCCAGACTATTAATTGCTGTGATGAATTGGACGAAATCGAAGAAGATGATGAAGATGATGATACAAAACGCGAGGTCATCGAAAGAAAACTTAATGAAAATGTAGCCCGATTTTTAATCGATACGAATTCTTTGGATGAAGTTTGTCAGCACATCAAGTCAACACTATATGACGTATTTCATAACAATATTGATGAAAGCCTTATTAGTCCGATTGAAAACGAGTATAATAAAAGAAAATGCACCGAATCCGGAAAAAAGCCAGCGGACAACTTACTGAAAATTTTGTTTGAGAGAGTATTATTGGATAGAGGAGAAACCGACGATGAATGACTATTGGGGAATTCAATACGAGCAAGAAGAACAGGAGTTTATTTCCATTGTCCTTCCGGTGGGCTTCATAATTGATAATAGCGAAGTCCTAGTATATGGGAAGGACAAAACATATGGATATCAAAGAGCTCCTCGCAAGGATCATTATAGTAAGATCGCCACAGGCATACTATCTTCTCCTAAGGGAAAAGGGTTGGTGTCACCAAATTCTATTGTTTTGGGAATGAATAAAGACGACATTAATGAACTCTTTGCTATAGATAGACCTTTTCAGGGAAGCAGCGAAAGAGAACTATTGAGAATGGTTCCTATTGAAAATAAGAAACAAATCAAAATGAGAATAATCGATGGGCAACATCGAATTATGGGATTTAAGGAAGCAGTTTATCGAGATCCTTCAAGAAAAGACGAGATTTACGCATATTTAGTTAATGTCATTATTATGCTTGTCGATCCGGCGCACAGACTAACTGAAGTGCAAGTGTTTTCAGACATTAACTCGAAAGCAAAGCCAATAAAAATGGATCTTACTATTTTGGCAAAATACCAATATTATCTGTTAGAGCAACCAGATGATATGCATATAAAACAATACTTGGAAACGCGAGTCCTCGAGAAAATAAACAGTGGCGAAAAATGCATGTATTGGGAAAACGCAATAACATTTGGAATAAATGATGATAAAAAAGTAGGTAGTGTTGGGTTTAAAACATTTTTACAATCAATAGAAAAACTTTGCAATGATATGCTGACGCCAATTGAGAAGGATCTACAAGAAAAAGACTTTGACAAGAAAAAAGAGAAGCTTGACGAATTGGCTGAAAAGGTATACGCAATTCTATCAGATTGTTGGAATGTGGTATTGAAAAAGTGGCCTGCTCAAAATGAACGGGTAATAATGGAAAACGATGAGGTATATCACATTTTTTATGACGAAGACTATTATCTTCAAAGAACAATGGGTACTGTCGCCATAAATAGTATGATTACAGAGTATGTAATTAAAAAAGACGTTGACGCATTTATTGAAGCAATCAATAATAGCAGATTGAGGCTGGAAGATTGGCGTGTAAAAGGCAAGTTCGCCGGGTTAAATTCTTTGTCAGGAACCAAGAAAATTGTCAACGCAATTACTGAAGATGACAGCAAATGATATGAATAAATAACACTATAATGAGGAGGAAAAAATTGCAAGTATCCAACGCAGCGTTGAAATCCCAAGGCCACGAAAAAACGTGGCGATGCATTCTGAGCATAGAAAATGGACTCAGCGCTATGTATGTCTATAAATTGCAAGCGCTTCAATATCTTTCACAGAAAAGAACAAACTTCCTAGATATAATCGAAGGACGTTCTGAGATTGAGGAGAATGAGAAAAAGACATTTCCTCCTGGGGATTGGATAGATATCTCCGGGACAAAAGTGAGTTTATCTCTACTAATTTGGATTACGGTCCAAAACTATATTCAAGCAAGCAGAAATTGTTTTGATTATTTTGCTCAGATAATCATCGATTATTTCCCGACACTTACCAAACAATCTAGAATTGATTTTGGAGCAATTGTAAAAGCTAAAAGCAATCTAAAAAATGAAAAAGTATACGATTGGATAGAAAGTATTGAACAGTCAGCACTTTTCCAATACATCAATGATTTCAGCAATTTGGTAAAACATAATCATGATATGCCAACATCGATTTCTATACGCACAAGTGATTTAAAAATGGTCAGTTATATACCAGACTTTAAAAAAGATGATCGCTCATATTCAAGAAGTGAACTTGAGACAAAAATGAATGAGATTTACGATTTTACTGTTCGCGCCTATAATCAGCTGTTGTTATTGGTTATCGATCCAAGCGCAAGTCACCCCAATTAGCTATACAGAGTCAAAAACACATAAAGAGAAAACTGATTCAATAAATCGCTCTGAGCCCCATTTGACCCCCGTTTCCTCTCGGAAGCCATGGAAACGGTGGAAAACGCCCTAATTTCATTGATTTTCCGTGTGCCCGTCGGTATTAGTCCCCGCTTCCATGGAGGGACTAATCGACACTTGGACCGAACTTCCGGAGAGTGGGAATAATAGCAAGTGGCTTGTATCTAAACCATGAAAGCCTTGGAATCGCTGAATTTTCAGTCGTTCCAAGGCTTTCATTATATAAAGATCCCGGTGATTCCAAAACGAATCACCGGGATTTTGCATTATATGAAGTTGATTTCGGGATGAATGTTGGTCCTTGCCAATTCCTTCATCACATCATAAACCTTGGAGAAGGGTTCCTCCGGCTTTGTCCGGAGAACAGCATCCGTGAATTTCTTCACCAGAGCCTCATCCGCATAAAGAGAATTGAACTTTTCCGCCTTCCTGCGGATGTCCTCTATGCTGACATCGGCGTTCCTATCCCCTTCCGGCTCAAAGGCAGCAGAGATGAACTTTCTGCCGTCCAGAGTCGTGATCTCCGCACGGGAGAGACGCTTTCCCGGGAATACTTTATCGTATTCCGGCTCGTGATGGAACTCGATTTTCTCGATCATGGGCGGAATCCGGGGATCCAGCATTTTATCCGTGCTGGATTCCAGAGGGCCGCAATCTCCGAAGACAACCTGGGCTGCCACGGGATAAATGATATTATATTGCGCTTCATCTTCACAGGTGGGCGCACAGCGGTAAAGGGTTCCGGCATTGCCAAAGGAATAAATATCGATCTTTTTGATTTCATCCGAGGATACGCCGTTTTCCTTCATAAGAGAAGCGACTGCGCGGATCGGGCTATGGGCCCAGCGGCAGCAGGAATAGAACTTGATATAAAGGTCAAAGAAATAATACTTTTCTCCCAGGCTTTCAATATAGGGAATGTATTTCTCATCCAGGATGACCGGATTTCTGCCGGTGATCCCTGCTCTGGCCATTTCTATGGCCTGCAAACCCGCATGCTGGCCCCAATAAATCCCATCCTTATTCATGGAGGGCCAATAAGTGGACCGCTTGGCAGGAACGACCGGGAGAATGAAATCCGCCGTGGAGAGAGCACTCTCCAACTCTGCATCATTGAGACCCAGAAGTTTTCCGCAGGCACAGGCCACGGCAAAGGCAGCATAGCTTCCGGAGCTGTGGTCCCAGCCATAATAATCCCGGATGGTGTAGCCCTCCCGGATAGAGGTCTCAAAAGCAACTGTCAGGGCTGCCAAGACCTCGCCGTAGCTGGAATTCGCAAGTTCTGCAGCGCTGAGAATCGCGCCGAAGAAGCCCGCACCGGGATGACCTCGGAGAAGGCTATAGCCATCATCCAAGTCCAGGGCATTGGCGGCCATGCCGTTGGCAAGGCCGGCACCGATCAAATTCTTTTTCTTGCCCGTGGCAAGGACCGTGACATCCCCATCCGGGAAATTCTTGTCCACATAATCTGCCATCTTCTTGGCGGAGTTATTCTTTGCAGCAGTACAAATTACCCCGGCAAGGTCAAAAAAGCATTTCAGAGACTGGGCACGGACTTCCTCGCTCATGGTCTCCCATGTGGTTTCCCGAATAAAGGAAAGCAGCTTCCCCAGGGCCTTTCTATCATTCATATCACTGTGCCTGGTAAGCGCTGTCCCAAAGCTTCAGAGGAGTACCCAACCCCATCTCCTTGGCTTTGCAGTAAATCTCATAGCCCCAGCCGATATCCCAGACGGGCATGCCGCTGGTAACGAAGCAGATACGCTCGTCATCATTTTCACGGCCCTTGGCAGAGCCGACAATCACATCGCCCAAGCTGACCTGCTTGCTCAAATCGGGAAGCTTGCCCTCATACATCATACGGTAAATCTGGACGCCGATGCCGTTGATGAAGCGCTCGTTCTCGGGGAGGCCCAGGTGCTCATCATAATAAACCTCATGCATTCTGGTGTTATCCCAGAAAAGCTTGCAGGAGAGGTAGTAGGGTTCATCAATATTGCAGCGGCCGGTAAAGATGATGGTGGAGCCCTTTTTCAGCCAGTCATTGCTGATATTCACGGGTTTGACAGAGGAAGCAGCAACGGAAATGATGTCGCCCAGGCGAACCGCTTCTTCCAGACTGTCGGCAGCCCAGGCTTTGAAGCCAAACTGCTCTTCAATCTCCTTGGCCCATGCAGCAGCCTTTTCCTTGACAATATCGTAGATAATGACTTCTTTCAGATTCTTGGCTTCACAGCGGATGGCATCAAAGCAAGCCTTGGAAACAGGGCCGGCACCGACATTGACGCAAACCTCAGAATCCTTCCTTGCCAGGTAACGGACGCCCACACCAGGCACACAGCCGGTACGGACAGCGGAAATCAAGTTGCCGGCCATCAGACAGATCGGCTCACCGGTCTCGGAATCATTAAGCATGACCGTCAGAATGGAACGGGGCAGTCCACGGGAAGGATTGGCGATATTGGAGCCATACCATTTCATGCCCGCACAGTTAAAACGGCCGCCCAGATAGCCGGGCATAGCCAGGAAACGGCGGTCAGGGCCGTCCAAAGGCATATTGGGGAAAGGGCTTTCCTTGGGGAATTTCACCATGATCCCGTGAGAATTCCACTTGTCGCCGCCCATACGATAATCTCCGACGCTGAGAAGCTTGAAGATTTCTTCTTCTACATCAATACATCTCTGAGAATCCAGCACACCGGCTTTGATGGTTTCTTCCTCGTTAAGGAAGAGGAATTCGGTTTTCTTACCCATAAAAGGCATCCTCCTAATTCTTGCGCCAAAGGCGAGTTGATAATTTGTATTATAACGAAAAACGGAAAAATAGCAAGTAAATAATCCTTTAAAAAAGAGAAGAATACTCCTGCCACGGAGAGGAAGTAATAGTGAAAACGGAGCAAAAAAGCGCCCTGCGGAATATTTCCCGCAGGGGCTGCGTCACGGTATAAATCAAATACCGCTTCTATAGAGTTTAAAGGCGGCTTTCAAATCGGGCCGTGCGGACTTGGAAGGATAAATCACCGTTCCGTCCCGCAGAAGGATGGACTCCGCGTCCATAGCATCCACAAAAGCCATATTCACCAATTTGCTGGCGCTGCAGAGGATAAAACCTTTGCGGGAAAGCAAGGGAGCAACCGCTTCTTTGAAAGAGCTGCGCAAAACCGGGGTAATCGCCACAGGGGCATCCTTCAGATGGAAATGCAGGCAGCGGTCCACCAAATCCACATAGGTGATATCATCCAACCGCATATTGACAGTTCCCTTCTTGGTTTTGACTTCAAAGGTAGGTGCTTCCGCAACGGATTTAATTGCACGGTCCAAAACAGAGAAAATTTTATCCTTCTCGGCCGGTTTCAGAAGATAATAAAAAGCATCCACATCGTAAGAAGCAACAGCATAATCCGGGGTACTGGTCAGGAATATGATTTTCCCCGTATCCTTCAGCATGCGAAGCGTCACAGCGAGCTCCAGACCGTTCATCTCAGGCATGACAATATCCAGAATATAGATCTGATACGGGTCATAGCGAGCAGACTCCAGGAGCTTTTTCGGCGAGGAAAAGCTATCCACCGTCAAGTCCAGATTCCTTTCGCCGGAATACGCATCCAGCAAGCTTGCAATTCCGTGAAGCTGTATTTCGTTGTCGTCCACACAGGCAATCCGTATCATTTTATTATTCTCACCTTAATTCTTGAAATGTCACATTTTGTTTCCAATCTGTCACTATTATAGCACATAAATATCATAATGCAATAGCTTTATATGAAAAATATCACATTTTTTGCGTTTTTACCAAAAAAACAGGATGAATAATAAATAGTATCGCGAAATTTTGCAATCTTTTTTCCTGATTTCGCGAGTCAATTCCTGAAAACACCACCTTTTTTCTCTTTTGAGAAAAATTATCATCGCTTTTTTTAAAAGAATACGCTATAATACTTGCCAACATAGCTAAATACTCCGGAGGTGGCAATATGGATTCTTTTTCAACCCCTGTGACACAGGAAGCTTTCTCTGAAGCAGAAGAAAAAATCCGCAATTTCAGCGGCATGAAAACCATGAGCAAAGAAATGGTGAACGAAACTATTTCCGTATTTGAGGAAATTTTTCTTCGCCTCACTGACAGTGGGATTGCGGAGAGCGATATGACCATCAGTCTTCACCGTGGTCTGCATTCCGTCACTATGAATCTGGATTTCGAAGGAGAACGTTTTCAGATCGACTATGACGGCAACGAAAACTTTGATCCCGGCCTGGCTCTTCTCCAGGAATACCGGGAAAAAATCAGCCTTACTTACCGGCGAGGCGTGAACTCCGTCTCAATCGTTGTGAAACGAAACAGCAACTTCATTACTCTCGCCAGCTTGGCAGGACTCGTTCTCGCGGTTCCGGTCTATGCGCTTTTTTTCCACAGCAAGAGTACAGAGTACTGTTTGGAAGTCAATGACCGCATTGTTTTCCCCCTTTTGATGCTCTTTGCGAACGCCATGATGATGATTTCCGCGCCGGTAACCTTCTTCTCTTTTGTCTCCAACATGACCGGCTGCGTTACACTGCGGGACCGGAAAGTCAATCTGGCCGGATTGGTCCGCAAGCTTATTCTTTCCTCCTTGGGCGCCATGGTAATTGCCTATCTCGTCCACATACTTTTTTATCCCATTTTTTCCGGGCACTCTGCCACAAGTGTCATCGGAAGCAGTGTCTTGCAGGATACCTTCCGGGATACTCTCCTCAACATGGTTCCCTCTGACATCTTCAACGCCTTTACCGTCATGTCCCCCTTCCCCCTGATTTTCCTTGCCATTTTGAATGTCATTGCTATCTGCAGCATGGACCGCTATTTTGACGCAATATACTCCATTGTAAAAGCTATTACGGACCTTTTCTGCAAGATTCTTTCAGTAATCATTCTCTTTTTGCCCATAGCTGCTTTCCTTTCCATATTGAGCATTCTTCTCAAGGATGGCTATGAGTTTTTCTCCCGCCTCGGCTACTTTGTTTCAACAGTACTCTTCGGATCCCTGCTGATTTTCGGGCTCTATATTATCTTCCTCCTTTTGGGAAAGGTTTCTCCCCGGGAATTCTTCAAAAAGATTTCCCCCTCGATGGGAGAAATCCTAAATATCAACTCAACGATTGACTCCGTTCCCTATTTGACCCGCTTTCTAAGCCGAAACCTGAAGCTGAAACGAAACCGACTGAAGCAGGAGCTCCCCCTTTTGGCGCAGCTGAATTTGGACGGCAACTGCTTTGTCCTCATGCTGGCAAGTCTGAGCTGCCTCTCCCTGTGCGGACACAGCCTCAGCTTATTCCAGATTCTCATTTTGACCGTGATCATTCTGGTTCTTTCTGCCGGCGCCCCCAACCAGCCCGGAAGCGTCATTACCGGCCTTCTTATCGTCTTCTATTATGTTGATATGCCTATTGACAATTTCTCCACAACCGTTTATATGGAAGTCCTCTTCAGTGCGGTCATTCTGATCCTCAACACTGTGGGTGACATGGTGATCGTGGCTACCGAACAAAAGCGAGAGGAACAAAAAAAGCCTCACTAGTTTTCTGCTTCATCCATATAATCCAAAAAACGCTTAACAGCAATATAGACGAAAGAGCAGGCCCTGTTTGTCAGGACCTGCTTTTTTGCAAAACAAAAGGGAATGGAGCCTATCCATTCCCTTTTGTTATTCATTTACGCTTTTGAGAGATAGTTCATACAGACCCAGTTCCCTGAATCCAATTTCCCCCAATTCAAGCCACTTATATCCTTCTTTGTCTCTGCAATGGAAACCCTCGTTCCCCGCCTGAAGCAATCTACAATGGGGTATTCTGTTCCCGCACCTGTACGGACATTCAGGCCGGACGCTGTTACCAGATAAGAAGATGCAGTGAAAGATCCTGAACTTTCTTCCTCTGAAAGGTAGTCCTTGCAAACCCAGCCTCCAATGGAAAGCTTGCACCAGGTCAGGCCGTCCTCCAACTCTTCATCCAGCACGGAAACCTTCGTTCCCCTGTAAATACAGTCAATGACCGCAGCCGCAAGCCCCGCCGCATTCCGAACATTCAAAGCTGAAGCATTTACGGAATAATTTCCGATAACGGTGTTCTCCGGATCATCTTCCCCTTCAGAATCATTTTCAGAATCGGAACCTGCAACTTTCGTTAAATAGTTGCCGGCGACCCAACCGCCGTCAATCCGGCACCAGTTGACATCATCTGCAGAGGCAGTTTCATATACCCGAACCTTCTGACCGCGCACCAGAGCGGTAAAAACACGGTAGCTCATTCCGGGACCGGTCCGAACATTCAAAATATCTGTGGAAACCATCGCCATATAGCTTCCCGCAATCACTTCATTCTCAACATGGCTTGCAGTTTTGGAAGAAGTTTCCACCAGCGAACTTTTATATTTCTGGAAAAGGACTCCGGAAGCGTGCTCTGCCCGAAGTCTTGCCTGATTGCTGAGGTCTGAGGGCTTCTCAAACTGGCGACAGAATATGGCCCCCGCATTATAAGCACCATTTGCAGTGTTTTCCGTCTCCAAAAGGGTACTGTAAAGGCTGATATAGTTAAAATACGCAACTTCCCCATTGAACATGGCCCTTAGGAATTTCATTTGGCCGTCCACGGTTCTGTAGTCCAGCTTCTGGGAATCACACCAAGTACGAAGAGCCTCTCCTAAGGGCGGATAATACATGAAAAGCCCGTAGTAGTCCCCGACTGTGATATCTGCTCGATAACCGGTTTCATAATAAATGTTACCCATGATTCCACAGGCAGCCGCCGTGTTCAAACCCAGATCTTCCGTGAGAAAACGATATATTTCTTTTTGATTGATGGAAGTCTTATCTGCTGCCATGGCAGGTGTCACCAGCAGAATGAAGAGCATGGCAACTGCAAGAACCAGGCAGAGTATACGCTTACTCAATTGAATATCCTCCTTGTGAAGCTTCTGCATAAGCTGCAGAGTCAGAATCCCCCAGATAAAAGGATGTTGGTATTCTATCGCAGTCGTTACAATAAGTCAAGATTTTATGTAATGTTTTGTTACTATTTTATGCATAATATTCATTCTTGTTTTTAAAAAATATCAAAATATTTCAATATATAGTAGTTTGTGACATTATTTTGTCAATATTTTGTGCGCAAAAATTACGCAATTATTTCTTTAAATCTGTGGATTTCCTGTGAAAATGAAAGTTCTATTTCCATAAAATATGCTGTTATGTAAACTAAAATGTGCAAAAAAAGCCTGCAGGAGAGTACCCCTGCAGACAAAAGGAAGCTAAAAAAGATTCCGGTATTCAATTCATCAAAGCTATATCCATGCTAACCACGGATAACATCATACACCAAGCGACGGGGAGACGGTTTATCGAAGGAGAGCTTGCAGGAGGCCAAATAGTGGGCTTCAGCCTCCTCAAAGGATTCTTCTTTATTGCTGCAGAGGATCGCTATCTCCTCACCTTCTGAAACTCTGCCCCCCGGCTTTTTCAAAAGGACAATACCCGCTGCGGGATCAACAGCATCCTGCTTGGTTACTCTGCCGGCACCCAAGAGAACAGATGTCTCACCGATTCCCTTTGCGTCCATGGAATAGAGATACCCGGAAGCAGGTGCCAAAACAGTCCTACTGTACTTTGCCTGAGGCAGCAGGGACAAATCCTCCAAAACAGAAATATCTCCTCCCTGCGCGGCGATCCACTTTTTCATGGTCTCATAGGCCTTGCCGGAGTTTAGGGATTCTATCGCCATCTTCCTAGCGTAATCTACCTCCCACCCATTGGTCAAAGAAAGCATATTGGCGCTGAGTGCCAAACACACTTCCCGCAAATCGGGCACATCTTTTCCCCGAAGAAATTCCACTGCTTCTTTGACTTCCAAGGAATTTCCGATGCAGTTCCCCAGGGGGACATTCATATCCGTCAGCACCGCAGCCATCTTCTTCCCGCAGGCCGAACCGATATCCACCATTTCTTTTGCAAGTCTGCGGGCGTCCTTCAGGGTTTCCATAAAAGCACCGGATCCAACCTTCACATCCAAAACAATAGACGCAGCACCCGCTGCCAGCTTTTTTGACATAATGGAGGATGCGATCAAGGGGATAGAGTCCACTGTGGCCGTAACGTCCCGCAGAGCATAGAGTTTCTTATCCGCAGGCGTCATATTTTTTGATTGGGCTACTACGGCAATCCCTAATTCAGAAATCTGTTTCTTAAATTGCTTGGATTCCATGGTAACACAATAGCCGGGAATGGACTCCAGTTTATCTGCCGTTCCACCGGTATGTCCTAAACCGCGGCCGGTAATTTTGGCGACCTTACCACCCAAGGACGCCACCAAGGGAGCAACTATCATCGTGGTCTTATCTCCAACACCGCCGCTGGAGTGTTTATCCACGGTTTTATCTCCGAATCGGCTCAAATCCTCCGTCTCTCCGGAGTGAGCCATCGCATCCGTTAATATAACGGTTTCCCGGTCTGTCATGCCCCGAAAACACACGGCCATGGCAAAAGCCGACATTTGGTAATCCGGAATCGTTCCGTCTGTGTAACCGGAAATCAAAAACCGAATTTCATCCTCAGAAAGCTCAAAGCCCTCTTTTTTCTTTTGAATCAAATCAGTTGCCCGCACAGACAAATCCCCCCTCCGCTTGGAATACAGTTATAAAAACTACTTTGTGATATACATGATGCCCGCACAAGGGGTGCCGCAATGGCTGGAAACCGTACAGCCGCCCTTCGCATGATAGATCTCTTCGAATTCGGCATATTTCCGCACTTCGTCCTCCAAAAGAAGCGTCAGTTCGTCATCTTCACAGGCATCAGCAACGAACATACGGTGAAGGAGAATATCGTCCCTTCCCTTGAGGCAGTCCGCCACATAATCCTTCAAAACCTTTTCGTAGTTTCCCCGGTATTTTTTTGCCATGACCAGCTTGCCGTTCCGGACCTCTAAAACAGGCTTGATTTTCAGCAAGTTTGCTCCCAACATTTCCACCATTGTACAGCGGCCGCCTTTACGCATATAATCCAGACGGCTCAAAACAAAGCTGATGTTGATTCTGGGTGCAAGAGAGGCAACCTTCTCAACCAATTCCTGGGGTGTGATGCTGGTTTTTGCCAACATTGCAGCTTCCAGGACCAGGAAACCGTAACCTACGGAAAGGTTCTCGGAATCCACCACATAAACATTGGGATACTCTGCCGCCGCGATCCGGGCATTGCGAAGTCCGGAAGAGAAATTCTCTCCCATGCCGATATGAACCACTGTCTCGTTTTGCTCTGCCCAAAGCTCAAACTTTTCCCGATAGCTCTCGGGAGCTGGGGCAGCCGTGCCCGGCAGCTTTCCCGTTTCATCCACAAAACGGAAAATATCGCCGGGTTTGATATTCACACCGTCTAAATAAGCATCGTCCCCCAAGGTGATCGTATAGGGAACTGTGGAAATCTCATAATCGTCCAAAAGGCCGGAGGGCAGATCACAAGTGCTGTCTGCAGAGATTTTAATACGCATGGAACTCTCCTTATTGTCATTTGCAGCGCCCTGTACATGAGGAAAGGATTGCAATCCCCACGACCGGGCATTATAATACGGATGACCTATCCAATTCATTATATCACAATTTATCAAAAAGGAATAGGACAATATGAAAAAAAGCAGACTTCTTGCTTATGCCCGGCTTCTTGCCCGGGTAGGGATAAACATTGAAAAGGGGCAGAGTGTGACCATTCACGCTGCTTTAGACCAACCGGAATTCGTTGCGATACTCACCGAGGAATGCTATAAAGCAGGAGCCTCCAGAGTTCGGGTAGAATGGAGCTATCAGCCCCTTACAAAGTCCCATGTCCGGCATCTCAGCGCAAAAGCCCTGGGATCTGTGGAAAACTGGGAACTGGAAAAGGCAAAATGGAATGCAGAGAATCTTCCCTGCGGCATATTTCTGATTTCCGACGACCCGGACGGCCTCAAGGGCATAAATATTCAAAAGATGGCCAAGGGTTCTCAACTCCGGCATCAGGTCCTGAAACCCTACCAGGATGCCATGGAAGGCAAATATCAATGGTGCGTAGCAGCGGTTCCCGGCAAGGCCTGGGCCAAGAAAGTCTTTCCGGGCATTCGCGCAAGCCAAGCCGTGGAAAAGCTTTGGGAGGCCATTCTGTCCGCTTCCCGGGTCAAGGCGGGCGAAGACCCCATTTCTGCCTGGCAGACCCATAATGCAGAGCTGAAAGCCCGCTGTGATAAGCTCAATAAAATTGCCCCTGTTGAGCTTCGTTACCGCGCCTCCAACGGAACGGATTTCCGGGTCGGAATGATCCCGGAAGCAGAGTTCAAGGGCGGAAAGGATCTGAGCCTTACCGGCCACAGCTTCAATGCCAATATCCCTTCCGAAGAGATTTTTATCTCTCCCAAAAAGGGTCAGGCGGAAGGTATTGTCTATGCTTCCATGCCCTTAAGCTATCAAGGACAGCTGATCCGGAATTTTTCC
The DNA here is from genome assembly GCA_045640565.1 of Oscillospiraceae bacterium. Lineage (GTDB taxonomy): Bacteria > Bacillota > Clostridia > Oscillospirales > Oscillospiraceae > RGIG3159. The sequence continues at coordinate 17,746 of JAZUFG010000028.1, forward strand.
ATCCGTTTTGCATGCGGAAAAGCCACGGAGGTCCATGCAGAAGAGGGTGAAGAACTGCTCAAACAGATGATTTCTATGGACGAGGGTGCCTGTTATCTGGGAGAATGTGCCCTTGTCCCCTACAAGTCCCCTATTCGCGAAAGCGGCCTGCTCTTCTATGAAACACTTTTTGACGAAAATGCTGCCTGCCATCTGGCCCTGGGTTCCGGCTACATTGACACCCTGAAGGACTATGGAAATTACAGCTTGGAAGAGTGCCGCGAGTTGGGCATTAATGATTCCATGATCCACACGGATTTTATGATTGGGACCGAGGACTTGGACATTGACGCCCTAAAGGCTGACGGAGCTACCGTTCCCATCTTTCGGAAAGGAAATTGGGTGATTTGATGGAATATGAGATCAAACTGACCGGCAATTCTGAAAGTCTGAACGCTCTCCGGCAGGATCCGGAAATCAACCGAATGGCAATCAACCCCTGGGATGAAATTCCCATGGAAACTGTTTACTACCGGGATTCTGAGGGCAAGCTGGATGCTGCCAGGGTCATGCTCCGGCAGCGTAAAGAGGGAAATGCTCATGTAGTTACCTGCAAAGCTCCCTCTTCCATAGCTCATGCAAGGGAAGAATTCGAAGTGAATTCCGAAGATCTATCGGCTGCTATTCCCATGCTCCTTCAAAAGGGAGCGCCCTCATTCTTATCTGAACTAAAAGGTTTACACCCGGTTTGCGGTGCCAAGTTCATGAGGCAGACATTGCCCCTGCAGCTTTCTGGCTGCAAAGCGGAATTGGCCCTGGATACGGGTTTTTTCTTCCGGGAAGACCGGAAAAAGGACTTTTTCCTTGTGGAATTGGAGCTGAAAGACGGAAGATCTGATGCAATTGAAACGGCAGCCATCTGGCTGGAGAAAAAATTTGCCCTCCGGCCGGAGCCAAAGAGCAAATTTCAGCAGGCTAACGAGTTATAAAGATTCAAACAGGCTGTATCAAACGGTACAGCCTGTTTTGGCAGTTATCAGAACATGGAATTGATGTCCTTTAAGGTCTCACGAACCAGGAGGTCGCCGCCTACATGGCCCACAGTACCGGAACCGACGAAGGCAGAATAATGGCCGTGCCGCTCTGCCGTCTCCGTGGGTAGATAGCCTTCAGCTCCGCAGCAGAGCTGGACCAGGAAGGTCTGCTCACATTTTGCACGGGCCTTGATCTGATTGCCGTAATCCAGGAAAAGTTCAAAAGGATTGGTGGCAAAAGCGATGGAACCCATGCGGATGATGTGGACCTCGGTGTCCAAAGCCTCCAGTTTTTCCTGAAGTTCAAAGCGCTTTATCACACCCAGATAGCGCTGGAGATTGGCCACATCCACATAGTTGACATCATCGTCCTTTTCCCGGCAGAAATCCTTCACAGCCTTGCAGCAGCTATCATATTCGCTGAGGGTGACCCGACGAATAGGGAGCTGCATGTTATGGACATGATGTTCAAAGACAATATCACTCTGCGCTTCATCCAGGCCCTCTTCATAGGCCTCTATAACAGCATTGGCCACCCGCTTGCCTGCCTTTTTCATGCCCGCAAGATCAAACATAGAGGGGTCAGCCTTCCGTTTTGGGGGATTCACCCGGGTAATGTTCGGGTCATTTAAATCGGATTCCGGTTCTACCCAGCGGACCAGATCCACAGGGCACTGATCTCCTGCGGCAGAACAGAGGGGCAGCATGAAGAGTTCTTCTCCAAAGCGTTCCCGGAGAAGCTTTTTGGTCTCACCCCAAAAATCAGGTGAGACAAAGAGGCGGTGCTGCACACACTGGGCCGGGCAGGCCAGATTGACTACGATACCGCTCAGCTTCTTTTCCCCATTAAACACATAGAGCAACTCTACGCCGGAATCATTTCCGCCCTCCACCGCAGTGAAAACTGCGGTATTGGTATTACCCCACATCTGAGCAGTGTCATCACTGTAAGCGGCACGGCGGCACATACCAACGGCAGCACGGTCAAAATCGTTTGAGAAGGAAGCTTCCCCACGGTTCTTCCATGCCTCCAGGGCAGCCTTTGCCACACCCTGTGTTGCGATTTCAAAGCGTTCTTCGGCATTGGCAATTTCCGGATTGTCGGTAACCTTGGCCTTTTCCACATACTTTTGGCCGGGCTTCAGGGAAGAGAAGAGCACATCTCGATAGCCCGCAGTAGAACCGGCCTGGTACTGCCAGCGGTTCTGACCGCCGGGAGTATAGCTCGTATGGGTATGGATGGCCGAGACCATGACCTTTGCGGGGTCCAGACCCAAACCGTTATCCTTCAAAAGCTCACGAACTCTCAAAAGAGCCCCATAGCGGAAGGATGGCAGGTCTGTGGAAACCAAAACCATTTGATCCCCGCCGCACTCAACCGCCATGGCAGTAACTGTCAGGGGCTTTTCCACATACTCGGAGATTCTTTCTGCGAACTGGCCTGCAAGGGGAATTTTCTTCTTGGGCGTAATATCCTGCTCAGACCAGCCAATCATCAGCTTTGCCATATTTATTGTTCCTTTCAAAACAAGATTATTTTAAGAGTTCATCAATTTCGGACATCAAATTGTCAAATTCCGAAGAGGAATGGGATTCCCGGGAAACACTTTGCGGGGTAAACATTCTTTCTTCTGCTCGCCTGCTTTGATCAGTCGATTTTTTGTTTTCCCGTATGCTATCCTCCCCTGCCATTTTGCTTCTCGGGAAAGCAGGAGTGTCCACAGCGAAAGTTCCTGCGGCTTTGGTTTTTGGGTTTTCTTTTCTTTTCTTTCTCGGGCGGAAAAGGTTGATCATGCCGTTCAAAACCGTAAGGCTGGAAAAGGCAAAAAGGTAGCTATATCCCAAGGGGCAGGAAAGAAAGCCCATCATTGGATTCCTGTTATCACAGTAAACAAGCACGAGCATTGCAAGGGCCAGTGAAAAATTCAAATGAAGGAGAAATTTTCTCACGGTTTCACGCCCCCTTCTGCAGTAATTTCCACAGCCTCGGAGGGCTCGGCAATTAAAAGAATATCCCCTAATTCCCGGTCAGCCCCGTTGCTCTGATGGGAGTAAATCTCATTTCCGAACACCATTACAGCCGAACCGCCGCCATCCAGATTATAGGCGCAGGAGCAGCCGAGATCTTCAAAAATTCTTCCCAATTCCCCTAAACGCATTCCCGTACTCCAGCCATCCTGTCGACCGTCCACCACAATAAAGCAATAGTGACCCGGCTCATAATAACCCACGGCAGAACGGGGATTGATATAGGTGACTGTCTCCGTTGTATTATGGCTTGAAAGCGCATGCCCTTCTTCATCCAAAAGCCTGGGACCGAACTTCCAAAGCTGCCAGACATCTCCGGAATTCAGCAGTTCATCCTTATTGTAGTCCCCGGGACTGTAGGTGGTCATGGTACCGTCTTTGTAGAGGACACAAATATCGGAATTCGTATCATCACTGCGATAGACCGCACCGTTCCGAACAGAAATGCCCTGGAACTGGTAGGAATAAAAGTCTCCCGTCATAGCCAACAGCGCATGGGAATCCTCCGACATTTCCAGAATATTCTGGGTACAGTAGACCTCAAATGTATCGTGGGCCAACCAAGACCGGAAGCATTCAATAGAGGACACATAGATGTCTGCTATATAGTAAACATTGTGATTCAAGGCAGGGTTTTCTTTTACTTCCTCTGCGTTATCCACTGTTATGATCGTAATGGATATATCAGGACTGGAGTAGCTATTGGCAGTCTGAACAATTTCATCCGTAAATTTATCTGCAAATTGAATCTGCCAGGGGGTACGGGTATCCGGTTCTTCTTCGGGTATTTCCTCCTGTCCCTCCGCTTCCGGGATTAGCTCCTCTTCCCGGTTCTCCTCTTCTTCCGTCTGCAGTGGGGCTCCCTCCGGGGCCACAGGCTCAGGCTGACTGGGCGCCTCTTCCTTTGGCAATTCCTTTGCCTGCAATTCTGCCTGGCGGGCAATCTTCGCCCGTGTTTTCATTTTTGGAAGAACATGATGAAAAAAGGCAAAAGTCACAAGCAAAACGCCTGCCAGAAGACAGTCCAAAAGAATAATAAGCCATTTTTTCTCTTTCATAAGCAATCTCCAGGTTTTACAGAGAAGATAGATGCAGCAGGAAAAATAAGGCGATACGCTTATAGCATAGTAGAACCGGAATAGCTGATAATATTGACCTCACGGACACCATCAATTGTCCGAAGCTTGCTCGCAGCCGCCATCTGTCTTTCGCTGAGCCGGGTCTCCAAGACCAGCTCAAAGGCACCGTCACCGGACATATTCTTGGCTTTCACTTTATACTTGAAGTATTTTTGAAGGAGCTTGATCATATCCTTGTCCAGATCAGCGTCATAACGAACCACTAAAAGATACGCAGACGCACCCAGCTTTGCCCCGGCAAGGGTCAGGACAAGAAAGAGGATCCCTATCAGGAGCGTTGCAAGCATAGCCGCCACGGTAAAGCCCGCTCCTGTGATGATACCCACGGTAATGGCCCAGAACATGAAAACCGTATCCATAGGCTCTTTGATAGCCGTCCGGAAACGGACGATGGAAAGAGCGCCCACCATACCAAGGGAGAGAACCACATTGGAGGAAATCGTCAGGATCACCAGTGCCGTTACCATAGAGAGCAGCACCAGGCAAAATGCGAAATTCTTGCTGAACATTGCACCGGCGTAGGTCACCCGGTAAACCAGCACAATGAAAAGTCCCAGGGCAAAAGCAAAAAGAAGGGTCGTCAGCAAGGATCCAATGGTAATTGCGGAAAACTCCTCCAAAAAATGGGATTCCAGCAGTTCTTTTATACTCATCTCTATTCTCCTCTCCGGCGTTATTCCAAAACGCCAAGGCATTTTACATATTTGGAAACCGCAATTCGGTTGGACGGAACTGCCCGGAGGGATTCCGCCAAGAAGGGCGGCAAAAAATCATCGTACTTCACTTCCAGAATTCCCTTTCCTTCGTCCAGAACAGGGATCGTCACCGCCTGACTGAACAAATCCGTGTGGAAGGGAGCCGTCCGTACATCCATGTCCAATGTGATCCGAACATTGGAAACAGAATAGACAAAGGGATAACGGTGGTAATCTACCAAAACCCGCGGCTGCAAAAGTGAAGAAGACCGAAGTGCCCGATAAAGCTCCAGAACAGGTCCGCTCCCCTCCGGGATCTCTTCCCCCGCCGTTAGGCGAAGGGCAATTTCTTTGGAAACCCGCTGCGCACTCTTCCTTGTCAAATTTCCCAGTTTTTCCTTGTTTTCGAATACGATATAGCTGTCATCCCCGTTGTAAAAGCGAAGACGAAGCTTGCTTCGGTCCCGAATTCCGTCCGTCTTATCCCGATAAGCGGAAAAGTCGCAATCGTCAAAATAGAGGCTGCGAATCAGATAGCCTTCCGGCCCTGCGTGGTGATCCGGCTGCATGACAGCCCGCAGGCGGCAGCGAAGTTCCTCCGCAGACGCCAGGGATATCTCATATTTCAATTCGTGGCGCAAACCATCCTGATTCATGAAATACCTCCAAAAATTCGGCTTCTTTCTGCTGAGGAGACGCCAAGAAAATCGCAGATCTGGCTGATCATTTCCGTGGGGCGGTCCGCAACATAATCCCGAATATTCTGGACATTGCTCTCGTAATTATAAAGATTTAAATTCCAGCGATCCCAATCTCGTTCCATTTCCGGGGCCAGCAGACCCGTGAGCTCATCGATCCGCCCGTTTACATGGTCCGTTGACAGCGAGTTTTTCAAGTGATATGCAAGGCGTTCTAAAAAATAACTTTTGAATTCTTCATTCTGCAGCGCCGCTTTAGGAAGGTAGGCATAAACCTCGCCGCTGCGGATAGGAAGAGTCGCGGTTTGATAGCGGAAGGACCAATCCAAATCGTAATAGCAGTGCTTCCACTTGCCGTCCAGGTCCTTGGACATCACATAGCGAACATTATTCAGTAAATCCGAATTGGAACAGTAGGCTTCATAAATGATCCAGTCCGCCATACTTTCAACATCAACATTGTCCGTGAGATAGCGATAGTTTTCCGGGTCTGACATATCCATCCTGTGGCAGTTGGAAATGATCTCCCAGAGCTCCGGTGCTTCATCTACCAGCTTGGTCATGCGAACCAGCTTGGTGGAATCCACGGAAACGTTGTTATGGGAGGCAAAGAACTCTTCTGAAAAGGCCTCCTTCAGATTGTAAATCCCCCAGTACTCTCCATTCACATAAAGGACAGCATATCGGGTATTGACCGTCTGCAGACTATCCGATCCATCCTTGGCCAGGGACGTCATAAGCTCTTCCCGAATCATGGCAAAGGTGCTGTCCTGACCGGAGCGAAGCACAAGGGACTTAAAATCTTCCACATTGGAATTCTCATAAAGGGGATAATGCAGCCTCTTACTCCCATACTCCCCCCGGAATACCACTTTCAGGGATTTCTTTGCCAGAGTTTCCCTGCTGAGAGAACCGAAAATACAGGCGCCGCAGTCAATGGAAAAGCTCTCCCCGTCATTGTCAAAAAAGGTCAGATTTGCCCGCTCTTCAATGTCCGAATAATAATTCTGATACATATAAGCGAAGCCATCCGGATCCATTGTCAGGCTCAAAACCGGAAATATGTGATTCTCATTGATAATATAGGAGGCAGACAGGGTTTCGCTGGGTACGGAATTCTCCTCGACACAAATGGCGCGAAGCACCGTTGTGGAGTCCAACTCCAAAACTTCCTTATACTTCCGGCTTTTCTCCGTCGGCCAACTGCCATCCAAAGTGTAATAAATCGTTCCCTCGCCGGAAAGGGATACCTTCAAAGAGGACACACCGTTATAGACCCCGGGAGCCTCCGAAACCACAGGTTCCGAAGACTTTCCTGCTTTGCCGTCACGGTTCTCTTTTCCCGGTGTAGGTTCCTCAAAGTAGAAGAAGCCGGCCTTCCCGGGCATCCTTCCATAAGACATCTGGTAACCCAGCCCTGTAATCCGCATAGCATCCAGACAAATGCCATCCGGATCAAAGAGGTAAAGGCTCTCATCCTGGCTGTTTAGACCCAAAGAACCGTCCGAGAGAACAATACTTGTATACTCCCCCGGCTCCAGGGTCAACTCTGCAATAATATAGCGTCTTGAATCCGCAAAATTATCCGAAAGACTGTAACCGGAAAGGTCAACTGTCTCGTTTCCGTTATTATAGAGCTCAACCCAGTCATAATATTTGCCGTCTGCCTGCTGAAGAAAAGTATTATTTGCCGTCATGACCTCACTCAGCATTACGCCAATGGGGACAGCCTGGCTTTCCCGGAAAGCTTTCTCGCCCTTGTCCGTGTTCGGATAGCCGGGGGTAGGCATCTTCGCCTCCTGCAGCTTTCCGTCTTCAAAGACAAAGCTCTGATCCTCCTGTGACTCTGGGATCGCAAACCCGGATGCCAACTCCCCCAAGGGGTTTATGAAGAGCAAACTCTCCCCATGTCGGGAAAGAGAGAAATTTGTATGGTAAAAACTTCCGTCATATTCTCCGGAGCCGTCACAAAGGAAAAGCACAAACTCTCCCGGTTTCAAGGTGAGATCCGGGCATGGATACTTGCCCAACTTTGCGGGATCATCCGAAAGGAAATAGCCTTTCAGACTCTCCGCCTTTTTTCCGCGGTTTTCAATCTCAATCCAATCCGGAAAAGCATTGGCCGCAAAGAGGGTCGTTGTGTTATCCGTCATAAGCTCTGAAACGACCAATGTAGGACTCTCACTGTGAGGAAGCTCTGAAAGATTCAGGCTCTCACCAGCCGGATCGGCTGAGGTCATTCCGAAAGCATTGGCGGAACCGGGGGTGACCGCAAATGTTATCTCCCTGGATCCATCCTCTTTTCTGGCGAGGGAGGAATCTTTTTTCATTGCAGGAGTCGTAACAGAATCAATCACATCACCGCCGGGACTGAGAAGGGATACCGTCTCGCCGCCCTCCGATGCCAGCTTAAAGCTGAGACCGTTTTCTCCCCCGCACCAAAGAAGCAGATATTCCCCGGGCCCCAAAACGGACCCCTTGGGTAAAGAATCCTTCATTTTTTCGGGATCGTCGGAAATCCAACAGCCGGAAAGATCCACCTCTCCTTCCGTAGGATTGTGGAGTTCAATAAAATCATAGGGATTTCCGTCCGGAGAAGGATATGAGGCATTGGAGGCCATCAGCTCACTGATGACGACCGGGAAGCCGGAAGCTGTTCTGGAGGCAAGATAGGCGCTATGTCCTTCCTTGCTGTTTGGAAAGCCGGGAGTGGCATAGGATGCAAGAGTCCAGCTATCCCCGTTTTCCCGAACCATGGGAAGATTCTTCTTTGTGGGGATCGTTACGACGGAATCCACAATCACATTTTTCCGATTCATCAGGTAAATGGTTTCGCCGCCGGACTTGGATATGGAAAAGTCCGCCGTATCTTTCCCGCCGGACTCACACCAAACGAGAATATATTCTCCGGGCTCCAAATATGTTTTATCCGGGAAGGTATATTTGATTTCTTTCTTGTTATCCGTCAAATGGAAGCCGGAGATATCCACTGCTCCGTCCGCACCGTTACAGAGCTCCACATAATCATGGAGATTTCCGTTGTGATCCGGATAGGCGGAATTAGAGGAAAGAATTTCCGTAAAGTAAACAGCAAAGGCATGAGAATCGTCCTTTTCAGCACCGGCAGAGGAAGAAATCCCCCAAAGGCAAAGGCACAGAACTGCAAAGACAAGAACTGCACATAGAAGAACCAAAATCTGCTTTTGTGTTGACAATTTCATGCTTTTCATCTCCTGTCTGAAAAAGGAAATCTTCCTGAGAAAGTATAGCATTTTCCGAATAATGCGTCAATAGTCCCCCTTCATTTCACAAATTTATCAAGGCAATAAATTGCTTTGCAAATGGCATTTTTCTTCGGCAGCGGCGGAAAAATAGACCTACCGCAGATTGACAAAAAGGCCGTTTTTTTCTATAATGTGAAGTTGAAAAAGCTGTGCAGAAACACTTGTGAATTCTTTCATAAGAAAGTGAGAAACGGAATGAAAAGACGACTGCTCGCATTGCTGATTTGTCTGGCTCTTGCTTTGAGCCTCTTTAGCTTTGCCGTGTTCGCAGAACCGGATGAAGGCGGCGGGAACGCCGATGGTGAAGCTTCGGCCGAACAGGGACAGAGCGGTGAAGGTCAGGGCGGACACGGCGAGACTCCCGAAGGCGGAGAAAGTGCCCCCGGCTCTGAGAGCGGCACGGAAGGCGGCGAGGAAGAACCCGGCTCCGGGAGCGGCACGGAAGGCGGCGAGGAAGAACCCGGCTCCGAAAGCGGGGAAATCAAAATTGAGGATGAAGACGATCCTGCTTCCAAATGGCCTTCCCACCCCGGTCCTGACGGTGATTATGAAGCCTATGAGATCCCCAGAATAACGGAAGTTGACGCTTCCGTGTTTGAAGATCTTGAATATCTGGAGAATGCCGAAATATCTTTCTCTGAGGATCGGATCTCTTTCCAAAGAGGCACTTGCCTTGACCTGACAAAATATATATCTGTCAGTCCGGATTTAAGCCACTGCTTCTGGACCTCCGGCGATACGGGTGTTCTGACCGTTGACGAAGACGGCGTTGCCCGGGGCATGACGATCGGATCCACCTATGTAACGGCACGGGTAGGAACGAAAGAAGATCATATCTATGTGGAAGTCACCGGTAATTCCATGGTACGGGAAATCAGCGAATTCCCGTACAAAATGTATGTAAACCGCAGTTTTAACTGTGTTACCGTTTATCAAATGGATGAAAAGGGTGACTACAGCATTCCCATCCGCAGTTTCCGCTGCTCCACCGGACTTCGGACCCCCATTGATGATACACAGATTTTGAACCATAATGCCTGGAACGGCCTGGCTGACGATTCTGTGGGCATGTGGACAAGCTGGATCGGCGGTAATTTCCTCTTCCACTCTGTTTCCTTCTTCCAGCGGACGCATGATTCTCTGAAAGAAGAATGGTACAACATTTTAGGCACCACCTGCTCCGGCGGCTGTGTCCGCCTTCAGGTTCTGAATGCCAAGTGGATCTACGATAACACGCCGGTATATTCCCCCGTGTTCCTGGAATATAATACAGAAACTCCCGGACCCTTCGGGCTGCCGGAAGCGATTGACACCACCGGCGCGCTCGGATGGGATCCCACAGACCCCGAACCGGGAAATCCCTGGCTGAACGGAGAACCTGAAATCATCGGAGTCAGTGACCAATGGACCCCCGTTGGCGGCACAGTCTCCTATTTCAGCGGTGTCAAGGGCGTTGATTCTGTCGGAAACGATATTTCCGACCGCGTCCGAGTCCGGACCTCCGTGGACAGCTCCAAATCCGGTGTCTACTGGGTGGAGTACTACCTGACAGATTCCTCCTATGAAACTGCCCACCGCTATATCCGGGTTACCGTCGGTGAAGGTTAAGGAGATCAAAATGAAAAAAACGATTCTTTTTCTTCTGCTATTATCCCTTCTTCTTTCCCTTACAGCCTGCAAAGATGTGGATGAAACCACTTTAGCAGAGCAGGTTTTTGTGGACCCCGGTACGGAAGCATTGGAGGAAGCCGAGCCGGAAGATACTGACCCCGGCCTTCTCGTAGCAATTGCAGCAAAGCCCTCCGAACTCATGGAAACGGCATTCGCGCAAAACCTTGCTCTTCCTTTGATGACCTATAAAGACGGAAGCTATCACAGCCATGTCATTCAGATCGTCGGGCTGGGGGGTAATTATCAGAAACTCAGCATTTTGGAGGGTATCAGCGGATTCACGGGAGCAGACCTGGCGGCCCTTTTGAAAGGGCAGGAAGGACTGGGTGAATGTGAGCTGAAGGAGGACGGAACTGTCGTTGTTCTTCCCTCTTCCGAGGACGCCTTCCTTTTGGAAGAACTGCTTTCCAAAACCTATCTTGCGGATTATGGTCCCTATTCCATCACGAAAGAAGACGGAAACACCCTGCTTTTGGAAGCAAATCCCGCCTGTCCTCAAAGCGATTGTCCCTGTACCGCCAATCTACAGAAAAGGATTACCCTTCTCTGCGCTGTGAGTCCTGAGAATCAGCTGAAAATGCTTCAGGAAGGGAGCATTGACCTTGCCTGGGATTGCACAGGCGGGGCAGAAAATGCCACCGTGTTCCGCACATTCACCGGGAAGGAAACCTTCCTCCTTGCAAACCCCGCATCCGAGAACAATCCCGCTTATGTGTTCTTTTCCTTAGATCGAGAAGCCCTTGCCGGAGAGAATGCAATTCCTACGGACCTGCTCTTCGCTCCCGGCTTCCCCGGCGCCGCCCCAGCAGAAGACTGGGCACCGGGAGTAGCTGAAGAAAAGCCCGATAATCTGACCCTCTGCTATCCAAAAGAGCTGGAAGCCCTTGCAAAAGCCATTCAATCCCAGCTTCGTGCGGAAGCCATTTCTGTTTCTCTGACAGAATCCCGATCCGCAGACGCTGACCTTTTCCTCGTAGAGGAAAGAGCTCCTTCTGCTAATGTATTTATCTCCAAGCTCTTCCAGGCAGAAGGTGAAGAGGGCAAAACCTTCTGGGGCCTTGAAAATGCAGACGTTCTCTCCACTGCAGCCCTGATGGGAACGGTTTACGGAAAAAGCGAAGAAAACCTTCGTCTCTTCCTGGATTGGATGGATAGTGAAAACCCCTGTGTCACCGGCATTTCTGCAGAGTGCGTGGGAAGCAGCCTGCGTCCCGGCCTCTGCGGCGAATATAACGGAAACGGCCTCTTGGTGGGCAGCATTACGGAGCCCGCCACCACCCCATAAGGAGGGACCATGGAAACACAGCAAAAACGCGTGAAATTTTTGACCACGGTTGCCTATTTGGCAGTCATTCTTGCCATTATCTATTTCGTTTTCAAGTACTTTCTCAATTTGGTCATGCCCTTCTTTATTGCCCTGATCCTCGCGGCTCTGGGAAGGCCCATCAGTCTCTTCCTCAGTTCCCCCACCAGGCGCAAGAAATGCAAGGACGGAAGCATCCTCTATATCAACCGTAAACATCCTTTGAACTACAATTTTGCTGCCATTCTGGGAGTCATCATCGTTCTTCTGATCATTCTCGGAATTGTAGCCCTGATCGCGGTCCCCACCGTGGGGAAAATCGTAGAAGCATTTTCCGCAATTCCTCAGGTTTATTCAGAATCGATTCAGCCTGCTCTGGAGGAATTCCTCCTCCGCTTCGAGGAAAACGGGATTGGCATTGAAGGTCCTTTGGGAAAGGTTCTCACCGATGCGATTCCCAACATCCTCAGTTCTCTTGGAACTCTAGTGACCAATGTCTCCGGAAAAATCGTTGTTTGGGTCTCCTCTCTGGCCGGCAAGCTTCCTGCCGCTCTTTTAAACGGACTGATTTGCCTCATTGCAACGGTTTTTATCTCTTTGGATTTTGATATTCTCAAAGAATTTGTTCACCTGAATCTTGCTCAGCGTTCTCTTTCCATGCTGGGAGAAATCAAGGACTCTCTGGTTGCCATTGTCTGGCAGTTCCTCAAATCTTATTTTTTCATTTTCTTGATTACGGCCACGGAAATCTTTATCGGTCTCCTGCTGATCGGAATAAAAAAGCCCCTTTTCTATGCTCTCATGATTGCCATCTTTGATGCCTTCCCCGTTGTGGGTTCCGGCATGATCCTGCTACCCTGGGCCATCATCACAATGATTGCCTATGACTTCCTGAAGGGTCTCGGACTTTTGATTCTCTACTTGGTCGTTGTCATCGTCCGCCAAATCATTGAGCCGAAAATTGTCGGCAAGCGGGTCGGCCTCCGCCCCATTATCACCCTTTCCGCCATGTTTGTCGGCACCAAGCTTTTCGGCGGTCTTGGCCTTTTCGGTTTGCCCATTGCCGCAGCCATCATTACGGATCTTAATTCTGCCGGTGTTCTGAAGCTCTATAAGGGCGTAGGCGAACAGCAGCGGAAATCTGAAAATGAAAAATCCGAACAAAATCCCCAAATTCAAAATAACTAGAGGTGTTTTTCATGCTTGAATCCATCGGTCTTGCCAGCGTTTTGGAAGCTGCCATGATTCTGTTCTTCGGCATTTCCTGGCCTTTGAATGTTATGCGTTCCTATCGGTCCCGGACAGCCAAGGGCAAGAGTATTCTTTTCAACTATTTCATTCTTGTCGGTTACATTTGCGGGCTCACCAGCAAGTTCATGAAGGGAGATTACGGCCTGGCATTCTGGTTCTATTGGCCCAATCTCATCATGGTCACCATTGATTCCATCTTGTATTACCGAAATAAAAAATTAGACCGGGAACGGGACGCCGCAAAGCTTTGATATGCCTAATGATAAAAAAACGGATGGCCGGGGAAAAAAACTCCCGGAGGCCGCCTT
>JAZUFG010000029.1:0-47792 GCA_045640565.1 Oscillospiraceae bacterium
GGCTCACAGAACGACATGGCTACGATCCGACTTGCAGAAAGGGTTAAATTATAAGGCGATTTGTGAGGATGACGCGGTAGTAATAGGCTGCGATAAAAGCAGACAATTCCTCGCGGGACTCGGGATCGCTGGCGAGATCATTGCTACCGAAAGCCACAGCGCGGACGGGATCGCATTGATCACAGATGACGGAGACTGCTGCGTCGGAGATTTGGAGCCGTTACAGTTTGCTGATGCATATGAAGAAAACTCCATGTTGAAAGAGGACTGGGACGAGATCATGCGCCATCATCCGAGGCACGTTTATTTCGGCCATGTGAATGACCAACACCTGTGAAGCGCTGGTGTACTTTTGGGGCAAATACCCACATCTACGCACCGTTTAGGGCAAATTAGGCAAAGCAAAAACCTATCACGCAAGTGGTAGGTTTTTCTTTGTTTTATTCCTTATTCATTTTTCAGTAGTCATAAAAATCCGTTGTGATTGGTTTTCTAAATGAATCATGAAATACAGCTGAGAGATTATCCTCTTGCTTATCAAGCAGTGCCGGCAGAGGTATTGCAATTATCAATGTGCCGTATGGACGGTATCGAAATATAAGCAGAGAACGAAGTCCGGAGCAGAAACTGTCTTTTCGGTTATTTCACGGCAATCACATCGATCTCCACCAACGCACCCTTTGGAATATCCGCAACCGCTACACAGGATCTTGCGGGCGCAGTGGTAAAGTGTTTTGCATATACCTCGTTAAATGCGGAAAAATCTTCAATATTTGCCAAATAGCAGGTCGTTTTGACGACTTTGCCGATGTCGGTCCCGGCGGCTTCAAGGACAGCCTCAATATTCTTGCAGACCTGCTCTGCCTGTTCTTCTGCCGTATGCCCGACGATTTCTCCCGTATCGGGGTTAAGCGCGATCTGCCCGGACAGATACACGGTATCGTTGGCAACGATTGCCTGAGAATATGGCCCTACGGCGGCCGGTGCATCGGCCGTGCTGATCGTCCTGATTCCGTCTGCTTCATCCACGATTTCCTGCAATTTATCCGGATCAATATTGGAACCGGAAATAATGCAGACTACTTTCTTGCAATCCGAAGGGATTTGTCCCGTCAAGACCGCCGCAGTCGAAAGCGCTCCTGCTCCTTCTGCTGTGATTCCTTCCTCAAGATAAAGATGGGCGATTGCAGATTTAATATCATCCTCAGAGACTGTGATAAATCCGTCGCAGAGCGAACTGCAGATTTGATAGGTAAGATCTCCCGGCTTTTTGACTGCAGTTCCGTCTGCAATAGTATCTGCACTTGCCAATTCGACCGGCTTACCCGCTTCTACAGACGCTTTCATGGAGGCTGCATTTTCGGGTTCGACCGCATAGACGCGGCAATTCGGATTGACAGATTTTACCGCTACCGCAATACCGGATGCCAGTCCGCCTCCACCGACCGGGACCACAACTGCGTCGGCGTCCGGAAGCTGATTCATGATCTCCAATCCTACGGTGCCCTGACCGGCAATCACGTCTTTGTCATCGTATGGTGGAATATAGATTTTCCCACTGGATTCCACATCTTCCAAGCAGGCTTGTTTCGCATCGTCAAAGCCGCCGTCTATGATCTTTAGTGTAACATTTTTATAGGATCGGATCCGTTCCAGCTTCATTTCAGGAGTAGAAGACGGCACATAGATGGTCGCCTGACATCCCAAACGGTCTGCCGCCAGACCTACACCCTGCGCATGATTGCCCGCCGAACAGGTGCAGAGACCCTTTTCACGCTGCTGGGGGGTGAGCTTGCTGATCATATAGAATGCCCCTCGGATTTTGAAAGAATTGATCGATTGCGTGTTTTCCAATTTAAGGAACACCTGCTGTCCGTTTTCGGATAGACTTTCGGCTTCTTTCAGCTCACTTACCACCGTAACATCCTGAACCACCTCGCTCGCGGCCTGGATATCGTCCGATGTTATCGGTAATTTTGTTTTTTCGCAGCCAATCAGAACAATCAAAAAAAGAATTGTCAGCAGCAGAGCACTTTTTTTTCTCATAGCTATGAGCCTTTCTTTCTTAAGCAATTTTATTGAGGACATTATAGAATAAAGATATGGATTTATCAATCGCTTTTTATCCTATGGTTTTATCTGCCGGATAAGGCAGGAAATTTTCCTTGTTGTTGAAGAAAAACAGCTCCGGATTGGACATTTAGACCGATCCGGAGCCGCTTTTTTATGTTTTCGTGGAAAAATTCTGCGTGATTGTTTTAATAACCCGGAACTGTAAAAGCAGCTCCGGGATATTTTGCAATTCATTCTGCGGAATCATTGTCGATTCTCTTGGCTTCAAATACAGCCTCCGGATTCATAACTTTTCCGGCGTAAAGGGCATAACAGCTTTGAACGTATGGCATGAAAAGAACATCAAAGAGAATTAGGATAAGATAGGCAAGGACTTCAAAGGCCAAGTACTGTCCGGCTGTAAATGAGAGGTAATCGTCAAGAATCAAGAGTCCATAGCTTACCGCAAGGTTTAATATGGGGTACCATACAAGACTGAGATCCAGCCTGAAGAGTTCAAAGACGCGCCCTTTCATGGTCATTTTTGAGGCTTGAATGGCACTCTGTGCCCGGTGCTGGGGAGATAGGGCATAATAGACGGAAATGCGGTAGCGGTAGGAGACAACAAATACGCCAATCAGTGCCAGTGCAATAAGGCAGATGATTCCCGGAAGAAGGTTACTGCTTCTTATGGCGGACTCTACAGCAGTATAGAGGCTGTCATAATCCTGGAGAAGATCTTCCGTTATCTCCATATACTTTACGGTCTGCCCGCAAAGCAGGTAAGCGGGAACCATAAAAAGGATTCCGAAACCGGTCAAATAAATAATTCTGAGGATTTCAACTCCCAGGAATGCCCAGCCTCGGTTCAAATGACTGCCGAGGCTTCTGAAGTCCGCTTTCCTGCCGCAGATGAGCTCTACGCAATATCCTGCATAGCAGCCGGTCCATATAATGGAGAAGACGCGGATAATGGGATTCAGACCCTCAAGAATGGAAGCAATGCCCTGAATTCGCATCGTTCCGGATATTCCGGAGGATTCCATCTGAGAGATGAAATAATTACCGATATCCGGAAGAAGGTAGAGAAGATAAAGAATTCCGCAGAAAGCCAATGTAACGCCCTTGGGGGAAAATTCTGCATTCGTGACGGAATATTTGGCGTTTTTCCGGATTTCCTTGAGATGAATCTTATTCATTAAGCCTTTATAGCTGCTGCAAATGCCTTCCGGTCAGCGGCGCCGAAATAAGCACTGCCGGCAACAAATACATTAGCACCGTTTTCTTTGCAGACCTCCACGGTTTTGGCGTTGATTCCGCCGTCAACTTCCAGCTCGCAGCCGGGATTCTTCTCGTCTATGTAGGCACGGCACTGCTTAAGCTTGGGCATCATGTCTTCCATAAAGGACTGGCCGCCAAAGCCGGGCTCAACGGTCATGACCAAAACGAGGTCAACGATATCCAGATAGGGGAGAATGGCTTCTGCAGGAGTCTTGGGCTTAATGCAGATAGCAGGTTTGACGCCTTTGGCCTTGATCATTTCCAGGGCCTTTCTGGTATTTTCAGCCGTGTCTGCTTCAACATGGATGGTCAGAATATCTGCACCGGCATCACAAAAGCGCTCAACATACTTGATAGGGGTGTCGATCATGAGATGGACATCCAAAACCATTTCGGAGGACTTACGAAGAGCCTTCACAACAGGGAAACCCATGGACATATTGGGAACAAAATGCCCGTCCATGATATCCACATGAGCATATTCCGCGATTTTTTCCAGTTCCTTCATTTCGGAACCGAGGCAGGTAAAATCAGCGGAAAGAACAGAGGGAGAGAGTTTATACATAATTGTACTTCCTTATCAGCCGAATCCGGCAGTATTTCAGCGTATAATTTCTTTGGAAATAAGCGCTCTATGCTGCATATTTTATTCTTCTTTGACTTTTTTGTCAATCTGAAGATTTCTTTATGACGGAATAAAAGCGGCAGTGGATATCCTTTGCTCAGGGAAGGATTATCTCGGCCGTGAATACTTGATAATATTTTAAATAATGTTATAATAGCGAGAAAGATTATTACTCAAGTAAAATCTTAGAAGGTTTCAAATATGGCAAATAATAATACCCATAACTTGGATATGCTCAATGGGCGCTTGCTGCCAAAGCTTATCTCTTTCGCGGCCCCCCTTGCTCTCAGCGGCCTTTTGCAGTTGGCATTTAATGCAGCCGATGTGATTGTTGTCGGCCGTTTTGTAGGACCTCAGGCCCTGGCTGCTGTTGGTTCAACCGGCTCACTGATTAATCTTGTGGTCAATTTTTTCCTTGGTCTTTCTGTTGGCGTGAATGTGGTTGCTTCCAGAAATTTCGGCGCTCGAAATGAAAAAGCTGTATCGGAAACGGTTCATACCGCTGTTCTTTTTGCAATTGTCTGCGGCCTTTTCCTTGTGTTTTTGGGCGAGTTTGCTGCAAGGCCGCTTTTGGTTTTCATGGATAGTCCGGATGACGTGCTTCCTCTTTCTCTTGTTTATTTGCGCTATTATTTTGCCTGTATTCCCTTTTCAATGCTCTATAATTTCGGCTCGGCAATTTTGCGTTCCGTTGGCGATACGAAGCGTCCCTTCTATTATTTAACAGCCGCCGGCATTTTGAATGTATTTTTAAATCTCTTCTTTGTCCTTGTCTTTGATATGGGTGTTGCCGGTGTTGCTTTGGCAACGGGTATTTCCAATGCCCTTTCAGCTATTTTGGTTTTATGGGCGCTTACGAAAGAAAAAGGCTGCTTGCACCTGAGCCTTCATGATTTGAAGATTCATTGGGCGGCAGCAAGACAAATCGTAACGATCGGTTTTCCTGCCGGGCTGCAAAGCGTATTTTTCAATATTTCCAATGTTCTGATTCAATCCTCTGTCAATTCTTTCGGTTCTTTGGTTATGGCAGGTAACGCTGCCGCTCAGAATGTGGAAGGTTTTTATTCCACCTGTTACAGTTCTATCAGCAGTGCTGCAATTACGTTTACCAGTGCAAATCTCGGCGCAGGGAAGTTCTCCAGGATCGACAGGGTCCGGAGGACCTGTATGCTTGCCGATTTGGGACTTTGCGGCTGCCTTTCCGGTATTTATTTGCTTTTCGGGCGCACCTTCCTTCAACTTTATTCCACGGATCCCGAAGTGATTGAGATTGCCATGAGCAGAATGATGGTTTTCATTATCGGCTATTTTACCGGTTCCTGGATGGATGTCATGTCATCCATGCTTCGGGGGCTTGGCAAGTCCATTCTTCCCATGATTGTAACTCTTTGCGGTACAGTTGTTTTCCGTATTATATGGATTTACACGGTTTTTGCCGCAACACGCAGCTACACACTTTTGATTTGGGGTTATCCCATTAGTTGGACGCTTTCCGTAGCAGCTGATCTTGTCTGCTATGGTTTGGTTATGAAAAAGCTGCCGAAAAGCGACCGCGAGGTTGTGATCGGTTAGGGATTTAGGAGGACCTTCTATGCTGGAACGGGAACAATACAATATTGAAATGGACAAACAGCGGAGAGAACAAATCTCCGAACTCTCCAAATATTTGGATTATTATATAAAATTAAATGCGGAAATTCGCAGTCAGCCCGTTTCTGCAGAGCCTGATCCGAAATTGATTCATAAGTACTCAACAATGCCGATCCCGGAAAAAGGAAGAGAGCCTAAGGCTGTTGGCAACGAATTGGCGGAAGAGGTTCTCAGCCATTCAATGAACCTTCAGCATCCCCGCTTTTTCAGTTTCGTTGCTTCTGCGGTTTCTCCTTATTCTGTTGCAGGCTCTGTTTTAACGGATATTTTTAATCCGAATGCCTGCGGGTTCTCTATTTCTCCGGTTTGCGGCGTGATCGAAGAAAATCTGATTCGTTGGATGGGTTCTCTTGCCGGCTTTGATCCGAAGGCCTGCGGCGGTATTTTTACTTCCGGAGGATCCCTTTCCAATTTGACGGGTATGATAGCTGCCAGAGAAAAGAAATTGCCCGGGCGCTTTGATCTTGCTAATGCGGTTGCCTTTTGCTCGGACCAGGCCCATTCCTCTGTGAAGAAGGGGATGCGCTTGATGGGCCTTCGGAATGACCAGATCATCATTTTGGAGACGGATGATGATTACAAAATGCGCGTGGATTTGCTGGAGGCTGCCATAAAAAAGGAACTGGACGCAGGCAGAAAGCCCTTCCTGCTTGTGGGCTCTATGGGAACGACGAATACAGGCTCCATTGATCCTTTGGATTCCCTTGCGGATATTGCAGAAAAGTATGAGCTCTGGTTCCATGTGGATGGAGCTTACGGCGGAAGTGTCCTGCTCTCCCCGATTTATAAGCATCTTCTGGCGGGCTTGGAACGGGCAGATTCCTTTTCCTGGGATTTGCACAAATGGGCCCTTCAGGACTACAGCTGCAGCTGCGTTATCGTGAGGGATAAGCATGATCTGCTCAATGCTTTCAGTGAACATCCGGAATATCTTGCAGATATTCTGAATGAAGAGCATAATGACGGTTGGGATTTAGGCATTGAAATGAGCCGGCCTGCCCGCGCGATCAAGTTTTGGTACACCCTTCAGTGCATGGGCACGGATTTGATGGCCGATCTGGTAGATTATGCCTTCTTCAATGCAAAGACTGCAGAGAAATCTTTCCGGGAGATGGATGACTGGGAGATTGTCAGCAAGCCAATGTGCGGCGCGATCAATGTTCGTTATGTTCCCAAATCTGTTCCTGCGGAAAGGTATAATGATTTGAATGCCGCTATCTCGGAAGCTGTTCTGAAGGATGGCTATGCCTACATTGTAACCACGGTTTTGAAGGGAAAACGCGTTCTTCGTCTTTGCTTCATTAATGGCAATACGGAAACATCCGATGTTTTGAATACTGTGGAACGAATGGGCCGTTTGGCCCGATCTTTGGAAAAGGAGTTTCGGGGATAGAGATATGGATCTGAATGTGTATTCCTCCATGAAGGAGTTTTTTGAGAAAAAAACAGGGGAGATGCGAATCCTTCGCCGGGATTTTCATCATCACGCGGAAGGCGGCTGGAAGGAGATCCGGACCTGTTCTATCCTTGCTGATAAGCTTCATAAAATGGGCTATGAGAAGATCCTTATGGGCAAAGATTTCATGGTCACGGACTCCCGGATGGGACTTCCCACGAAAGAGGATCTGGAGGCTGCCTATCAGCGTGCTTTGAATGAGGGGGCTGTTTTACCTTATGCAGAGCATTTCCGCGGCGGTTTTACCGGGATCTGCGCAATTCTGGAAACAGGAAAACCCGGTCCTGTGATCGGTGTTCGCTGCGATATTGACGCTTTGGGCGTCGTGGAATCTATGGAGCAGGACCACCGTCCGGCTAAAGAGGGTTTTGCATCTCTGCACCCCGGAGAAATGCATGCCTGCGGACATGATGCCCATGCTGTCATTGGCCTTTATTTGGCAGAGGCAATTCTGCGGAACAGGGATTCTTTATGCGGAACTGTGAAAGTGATATTCCAGCCCTCAGAAGAAGGGGTTCGCGGGGCCCGCTGTATCGCGGAATCTGGAATTCTGGATGATGTGGATTACATGCTGGCGAATCACATGACAGCAAGGCCGAAGGACTCCAATGCAGATTTGAAATTCTGCTATGCGAAATGTGTAGCGAACGCAAAGTGGGATGTTTTTGTTCACGGCAAGGCCTGCCACGCTTCTGCTCCCGAGAACGGAAACAATGCTATGCTGGCTACAGCGGCGATCATTCAGGGGATATATGGGATTCCGCATTCCTCCGTCGGTGATTCCAGAATAAATGTCGGTGTTGTCGAGGCAGGATCGGGAAGAAATGTGGTTTGCGACAGCTCCAAAATCATGATGGAACTCCGTGGACTGACTCAGGATGCTCTTGAGTACATGGTTCCTTATGCCAGAAGAGTAATTGAGCATGCTGCGGCGATGCACGGCTGCACGGCGGAAATCGTGGAGATGGGGGCAACACCCTGCGCAGATGTAGATGTTCCGGAGTTCGTGGACGAGCTGAATGATCTTGCTAAGTCTCTGGGCTTCATCACGATCGATCCGAAAGCATCCTCAACTTCAGAGGATTATGTTTACATGGCGCAGAGGGTGCAGGAACACGGAGGAAAGTCCCTGATGTTCCGGACTCTGTCCGAATATCCAGCGGCTGCCCATTCCGTGCACTTTGATCTGCAGGAGGAAGACTTGCCTCACGCCTGCGAAATGTTTGCTGCGGCAATTCTTTATCTTATGAGTAAATAACTGTTTTCATCGGAAACACCCCACAGCGGCCAAAATATGGGCTGCTGTGGGGTGTTTCTGTGTCCGTAATATAATCTTTTGAGCTCAGTGTGTTGATTCGTATTCTTTCAGGAAGGAAACCAAAGCTTCAACGCCTTCCTTGGGCATGGCATTATAAATGGAGGCTCGAAGCCCGCCGACGGATTTATGACCCTTCAGGTTTTCAAAGCCTGCTGCCTTGGCTGCCGCAACAACGGCAGCATCTTTTTCGGCGCTTTCCGTCACAAAGGGGACATTCATAAGGCTTCTGTCTTCTTTCACAACGCTGCCTCTGAAAAACTTGCTGCTGTCCAGAAAATCGTAAAGAACTGCTGCCTTTTCTTCATTTCTTCTTTGCATTTCCTCAAGCCCGCCGATGGACTTGAGGTATTTAAATACTTTTCCGCAGCAGTAAATATCCCAGCAGTTGGGAGTG
Source organism: Oscillospiraceae bacterium (assembly GCA_045640565.1). Classification (GTDB taxonomy): domain Bacteria; phylum Bacillota; class Clostridia; order Oscillospirales; family Oscillospiraceae; genus RGIG3159. The sequence continues at coordinate 8,777 of JAZUFG010000029.1, forward strand.
TTATACATAGAACCGTTGTCCGCATGAGTCTTGTATTGCAGATAGATGGGTAAGTTTGTAAGATCATCGCGAAGGAGGTCTTCGCGAATGATGGCGATTACCATTCCGGCAGGGCCGACATTCTTCTGAACACCGGCATAGATCATTCCGTAATCCGAAACCTTGCAGGGACGGGAGAGGAACATGGAGGACTGGTCGGAAACGAGAATGTGTCCCTTTGTATTCGGAAGTTTGTGATAGGTTAGTCCGTGGATTGTTTCATTTTCGCAGATGTAGACATAGTCGCAGTCTTCCGGGATATCCAAGTCAGAGCAGTCGGGAATATAACTGTAATTTTTATCCTTGGAAGATGCCGCAACGATGACATCACCGACCTTTTTTGCTTCCGCAATGGCCTTATGGGACCAGGCTCCGGTTTCAATATAGGCTGCCTTTCCGTTTTTCATGAGGTTCATAGGAATCATGGAAAACTGCAGGGTAGCGCCGCCTTGGATAAAAAGAACCTTGTAATTCTCGGGAATTCCCATTAAATCCCGAAGGTCCTGCTCTGCTTCATCGATGATCTGCTGGAAGATTTTAGAGCGGTGACTCATCTCCATGACGCACATGCCGCTTCCGCGGTAATTCATCATTTCATCTCGGATTTCTTCCAAAACCGCTTCCGGCATCATTGCAGGACCTGCGGAAAAATTAAAAATTCTGTTATAATTCATTTCCGTTCCTCTTTTCTCGAATCATAAAAATGGAAATAATTTCATTCTGCCTGAAAAATATTTTTTGCCAACAAATCAATAATTCTGCAGTCACATTATAATATGGATTCGGAATTGTGACAACTGTCAAAATGACAAATAAAATCTTTGAATAATTTGCCAAATTATCTAAAGTGAATCAGCCTGAAAACAATTATATAAATTTTCCGCCGGATACAGATGATTTCTATTGATTTCTGCCCGATATATAGTGTAAAATAACCCTGTATTTTTCAGGAAAGGTTGTGGAATTGTGCTGAACGAGACAGAACTTGAAAACTATTCTCGCCTGGCCAAAGCCCTTGCTGCTCAGTTTGGTTCCGATTGTGAAGTCCTGATTCATGCGATAGGGGACGACAGCTTAAATCATTCCATTGTTGCGATTGAAAACGGTCATGTTACCGGCAGAAAGATCGGTGACGGACCCTCAGGCGTGGTTTTGGAACAGTTGAAGTCCGGAGACTCGCCGGATGATCGCCTTAACTATTTCACCAAGACACCGGATGGAAAGATATTGAAATCATCCACGGTTTATTTGAAAGACGCTTTGGGGAAAGTTCAGGCAATTTTCAGCATTAATTACGATATTTCCCGTCTGTCTATGGTATCCGATGCTGTATCCGAACTGATTTCTTCTCAGGAGTCCAAGGAAGAGGCCCCTGCTATTGTGCGGAATGTTTCGGATTTGTTGGAAGATTTGATAGATAGAAGCGTCAAATTGGTCGGAAAGCCCGTTTCGCTTATGACAAAGGCCGATAAGGTGCGGGCAATTCGCTTCCTGAATCAAAACGGCGCTTTGCTGGTTACGAAATCCGGGGATATTATTTCAAAGTTTTTCGGTATTTCCAAATACACACTTTATTCCTATTTAGATGAAAAGCAGGAGGAATCCGCTCATGATTGATTTTACCGTAAATAAGGAAGGCCTTGCACATAACATTCAAAAGGCCAGAGAAAACAGGGTCATTATTCCCACGATTGCCCAAATGCAGGATCCGGATCAGATTCCCGAAAAAATCAAAGCGGAACTGAAAAAGACCGGCCTGTGGGATGTGAATCCGGTGAACCTTTTTAGAATCAACTGGCACAATGAAGCAAAAGATTTTGGCGGTCTCTATCAGAAATGCCCCAATTATGTGGAGATTCCCTCTGAGATTTCCGGAGTTCCCTGTCGTATTCTTGCCATGGCAGGCAAGTGGTTCCCCACGGGCTGCCATAAGGTCGGCGCCTCCTTTGGCTGTCTTGCTCCTCGTCTCGTGACCGGCCAGTTCGATGCAACCTATCATCACGCTGTTTGGCCCTCCACCGGGAATTATTGTCGCGGCGGCGCGTTTAATTCTAAGCTTCTCGGTGTGGATTCTGTTGCCATCCTTCCGGAGAGTATGTCTAAAGAACGCTTTGATTGGCTGAAAAGCATTGCCGGCAGAATCATTGCCACTCCCGGCTGCGAATCCAACGTCAAAGAGATTTTCGATAAAACCTGGGAGTTGAAGCAGGATCCCGAAATGATGATTTTCAATCAGTTCGCAGAAATGGGGAATCCTCTTTGGCACTACAATGTCACAGGTTATGCTTTGAGCGATCTTTTTGAGAACGTAAAGAAGCCCGGGCAGAGATTATCCGGTGCCTGTTTCACCTCCGGCTCTGCCGGGACCATGTCTGCCGGTGATCTTTTGAAGGAACGTTATCCTCGCCTGAAGTTAGGCGTTGGTGAGGCTCTTCAGTGTCCCACCATTGTGAATAACGGATTTGGCGGCCATAGAATTGAAGGCATCGGAGATAAGCACATTCCCTGGATTCATAATGTTAAGAATACCGATATGGCAATTGCCATTGATGACGAAGATTCTCAGCGCCTTCTTCGCCTTTTCAACTGCAAAGAAGGAAAGAACTATCTGAAGTCAATCGGGATGACGGACGAGCAGATTGAAAAGTTTACCTGGATGGGTATTTCGGGCATCGCGAATGTTCTTTGCTGCATCAAGATGGCAAAATACTATGAGTTTGATGAGAATGATGTTCTTGTAACGGTTTTGACGGATTCTTCTGTTATGTATCAGTCCAGAATTGAAGAACTGAACGAAGCCTATGGAGCTTATTCCGAGGCAGAGGCAGCCAAAGACCATGCCCTTCATGTTTTGGCGCTTAAGACGGATAATCTTCTGGAACTTAGTTATGTGGATCGGAAGAGAATTCATAACCTGAAGTATTATACCTGGGTCGAGCAGCAGGGCATGACTGCAGAGGCGCTGGATTCTCTCTGGTATGATACGGAAGGAACCTGGGATGCTGTTCATAAGCAGGCCAAGGAATTGGATGAGCTGATCAATGCCTTTAACGATGAAGTGGGCATTCTGAAAACACTGTAACAAAGAAAAGGGCAGGATGACCTGCCCTTTTTTGAAAGGAATTATTTCATGAAATATGTAAAATATGCTCAATGTGTAAAGTGCGGAAAGCGTTATGAGGCTGTTCCGGATTTGACCACATGTGCGTGCGGCGGTATTTTGGATATTGTTTATGACTATGACCGGATCCGTAAGGATTTTACGAAAGAGGATTTAAAGAAACGGGATAATCGGACGATGTGGCGATATAGGGAACTTCTTCCAGTGGAAGAAAGCACTCCGGATACGCCCCTGCGTGTTGGATGGTCCCCTTTGTACGAAGAACCCGAGTTTGCGGAAAAATTGGGAATCGGGAGACTTTGGGTAAAGGACGACGGGCAGAACCCAACCGCTTCCTTGAAAGACCGTGCTTCCGCTATGGCGGTGGCAAAGGCCCGGGAAGCCGGGGCTAAAACGATTGCCTGTTCCTCCACGGGTAATGCTGCGTCATCCTTGGCCGGTAATGCAGCTGCAGCAGGTATTGAGACCTATATTTTTGTTCCGAGCAGAGCGCCAAAGGGCAAAGTTGCACAGCTCATGACTTTCGGTGCCCATGTGATTTCCGTTCAGGGAAATTATGAGGAGACCTTTGAGCTTTCCAAGGCTGCCATTGAAAAATTCGGCTGGTATAACAGGAATGCGGCCATTAATCCCTACCTTTCCGAGGGCAAGAAGACAGTTGCATTGGAAATCATGGAGCAGCTGAATTGGGAAGTTCCGGATTATATTGCGATCTCTGTCGGTGACGGCTGTACCATTGCAGGCCTCTGGAAGGGCTTGAAGGACCTTTATGCAATCGGCTTTATTGATCATCTGCCTAGGTTGATTTCAGCTCAGGCAGAGGGCTGTCATCCTCTGAACCGTGCAATTGCGGAAGGAAAACCCTGGTATCCCATGGAAGAAAACACCCTGGCGGATTCCATCGCTGTCGGCGTGCCTCGCAATGCCGATAAAGCATTGATGGCAATACGGGAATCCAATGGACTTGTTGTCAACGTGACAGATGAAGAAATCATGGCAGCGCAAAGTCTCCTGGGAAGATTCTGCGGTGTCTTCGGTGAACCCGCCGGTGTGACCGGAACTGCCGGTGTGAAGAAGCTGGCGGAGCAGGGCCTTCTTTCTGAAAGTGATAGAGTGGTTTCCGTTGTTACAGGAAACGGCCTCAAGGATGTGGCCAATGCCATTCGTTTCTGCGGAGAACCCATGTCCTGTCCCAATGATATGGAGTCTTTGCTGAAAGAGTTTAGAAAAATGGATTTACATCCATAAAACCATGTAATTATATTTTATTACATTAAGTCGGCAAAAAGCAGCACCACAAAGATAATCTTGTGGTGCTGCTTTGCATATCGTGATAGCTTATGGCAGTGAGAATTGTTCACGCTTCTTAGCAAGCTTATGACAGCTTTTGGATGGCTGCGCGGATTCTCTTGAGGGATTCCTCTTTCCCAAGGAGGGCGCAGAGCTCAGTGGCACCGCCGGGGGTAGACTGTTTGCCGGAAACGGCAACACGGATAGGCCAAAGGACGACACTGTTCTTGACTTCCAGCTTCTCCACAACCTTCAGGAGGCACTCATAGAGGGCTTCATTGGTCCATGTTTCCAGGCCTTCCAGGACGGGAAGTGCTTCTTTCAATGCAGCGAGAGAGGATTCTGCGCTGCTCTTGCTCTTCTTGTGAACATAAAGCTCATTTTCGTACTCGGGAACCGCATCCAGGAAATCCACTTTCTCTGCAAGGTCAGAAAGAATTTCGCAGCGGCCTTGACAGAGAGCAGCAACAGCTCGTAGGTCTATATCAGGATTCTTAATGGCCTTCCGGAGCCAAGGTTCTGCCTTTTTAAAGAATGCTTCGGAGTCCAGCTTTTTGATATACTCGCTGTTCATCCATTTCAGTTTTTCAATGTCAAATACGGCAGGGGACTTGGAAATTCCGGAGATATCAAATATTTTGGCCAATTCGGGAAGAGTAAAGAATTCCTGCTCGCTGTATTCTCCCTTGGGGGACCAGCCAAGAAGTGCCACATAGTTCAAAACAGCTTCCGTCAGGAAACCCTGATTGATGAGATCTTCATAGCTGGGATCTCCGTGTCTTTTGGACATCTTGTGCTGCGCATCCCGCATGACGGGGGAGCAATGAACATAGGTAGGAATCTCCCATCCGAATGCCTGATAAAGCAGGTTATATTTCGGGGCAGAGCTGAGGTATTCAGAGCCGCGGACAACATGGCTGATACCCATGAGGTGATCATCGATGACATTAGCAAAATTGTAAGTGGGTAGTCCGTCCCGCTTCAGGAGGACCTGGTCATCCAGGGCCTTGTTTTCCACGGTGATGTCTCCAAAGCTGGCATCATGGAAGGTGGTGAAGCCTTCCTCGGGAATCTTCTGGCGGATGACATAGGGGAGGCCTGCATTCTTTTTGGCGAGAGCTTCTTCCAGGCTCAGGCTGCGGCAGGGATCGGCGGCACGGTTGAAGTCGCCGCTGTCCTCCTCGGACTCTGTCTTTTCGCAGAAGCAGTAATAGGCGCTGCCTTTTTCAGCAAGCAATTCTGCATATTTTCCGTAAAGCCCTCTTCGCTCTGTCTGGATATAGGGGCCTGTGGGACCGCCCACATCCGGGCCTTCATCATGATCCAATCCGCATTCCAGCAGTGTTTTATAAATAACATCCACGGCACCTTCCACAAGTCTGCCCTGATCGGTATCTTCAATGCGAAGAATGAAGGTTCCGCCGGCATTGCGTGCGATCAGCCAGGTGTATAAGGCAGTCCGGAGATTGCCGACATGCATGTATCCGGTAGGGCTGGGGGCAAAACGGGTCCGGACTGTTCCGTGGGGAATTTTTGCTTCGTTTTCTTCAAAGAAATTCATGATTATGCTCCTCGATTTCTTGTGAACTTAATGATGAAGAAAAAAGTATTCTTGATCTTTGGGTAGATTTTATATTTTTTCGGCCTTTTTGTCAATTACAGATTGAATCATTTTTCGTTTTGTGATAGTATATGTTAAAATATGCGGATTGTAGCTATCCGGTAAAGAAGGGATTCCAAATGGAAGAAAAAAAGAAAATATTCAGCGGTATTCAGCCCAGCGGTGATTTAACTTTAGGTTCCTACATGGGGGCAATCAAGAATTGGGTTGCCCTGCAGGATGAGTATGACTGCCTTTATTGCATCGTGGATATGCATGCGATTACTGTCCGTCAGGTCCCTGCCGACCTGCGGCGCAGAACTTTGGAGCAGCTTGCCCAATATATTGCCTGCGGTCTGGATCCGCAGAAAAATATAATGTTTATCCAGAGTCATGTTCCTCAGCATGCAGAATTGAGCTGGGTCCTTGGATGCTTTACACAATTCGGTGAATTGGGAAGAATGACGCAGTTTAAGGATAAGTCTGCAAAGCATGCAGATAATATCACAGCCGGACTTTTCACCTATCCCGTTCTGATGGCTGCGGATATTCTTCTCTACCAGGCAGATTTGGTTCCCGTAGGAGAGGACCAGAAGCAGCATGTGGAGCTTTGCCGGGATATTGCACAGCGCTTCAATTTCTTATACAGCGATACCTTTACGCTGCCGGAGCCCTTTATTCCAAAGATGGGCGCCAGAATTATGAGTCTTGGTAACCCTGAAAATAAAATGTCCAAGTCTGATCCGGAGGGATGTGTATATCTTCTGGATAAGCCCGAGGATATTATGCGGAAGTTTAAGCGTGCGGTAACGGATTGCGAAAGCATCGTTCGTTTTGATCCCAAGGCAAAGCCCGGTATTTCCAATCTTCTGACGATTTACTGCGCTGCCAGCGGAAAATCCCTTGCCGAAGCGGAGGCAGAATTTGCAGACGGCGGCTATGGTATTTTCAAGCCCGCTGTGGGAGAGGCCGTTGTGGAGCTCATGCGTCCCATTCGTGAGGAAACAGAAAAGCTCTTGAAGGATAAGGCTTATTTGGAGAGCATCTATAAAGAGGGTGCCGAGAAGGCTCAGTATCTTGCAAATAAGACTCTTCGCAAGGTTTATAAGAAAGTCGGATTTGTTGCGCAATAATGAAAAAAATCCTTGTTCTTTCGGATTCTCACGGGTGTGATGATCTCCTTTGCGCCGCTGCGGATTTCGTTCATCCGGATGGAATCATTCATTTAGGTGATATTGTGGAGGATTCCGAGTGCCTTTCCCATCACTGTTTTCATCTTCCCGTTGTTCGTTTGAAAGGAAACTGTGATTACGGTTCAGACTTGCCGGAACGTTATGTGGATGAATTGGAAGGCGTTCGTATTCTGGCCTGCCATGGGCATCGCTACGGTGTCAAAAGCGATCTGACGGCCCTTTCTTTTGCGGGAATGGAGGAGAAGGCAGATCTCTGCCTTTTCGGACATACGCATATTCAGACCTTTGAGAAGGGCATGCCTGCTTTTTTGAATCCGGGCGCCTGCAGCGGCAGTCTTCCGAGATGCGCCTTGCTTTCCTTGGATTCCGGAACTTTTTCGGTTGACTTTCTCATTTACACTCAAAAAGGCTGGTGTTTCTTTTGATTTTGGCTGTAGATATCGGCAATACCAATATTGTGATTGGCGGAATTGATGCCGGGGCTATTACCTTTGAGGCTCGGATGGCTACAGACCGGGTGAAAACATCTGATCAGTACACGGCTGAACTCTACAATATTTTGCTCCTCTTTCATGTGGATATTGCAAAAATTGAAGGTTCGATTATTGCTTCCGTGGTCCCACCGGTTTTAAATTCTTTCAAAACTGCCATTCGTAAGCTGACGGGAGAATATCCTTTGATCGTTGGTCCCGGGATTAAAACGGGCTTGAATATTAAGACGGATTTCCCGGCTCAGACAGGAAGCGATTTGGTTGCCGGTTCCGTTGCTGCCCTGCATCGCTATCCGCTTCCTGCGGCGATTGTGGATATGGGAACGGCAACTACTATTTTCGTTTTGGATAAAAGCGGCGCATTTATCGGAGGAAGCATCTGTCCCGGCGTTAAGATATCCATGGATGCTTTGACATCACGGACGACGCTTCTTCCCGGAATCAGCCTGGATACACCCAAGCGTGCGATCGGAAAAAATACCATTGACTGTATGCAGTCCGGAATCATGTTCGGCGCTGCGGCCATGATCGACGGAATTGTTGACCGCATGGAAGAAGAACTGGGGGAGCCTATTCATCTGATCATCACAGGCGGAATCGGAAAGTTTGTTCATCCCTTAATGAAGCACCCTGCCAGCTATGATAAAGATATCCTTTTGCAGGGTCTTTGGGATATTTGGTCTTTAAATCAGAAATAGTTTTTTTGAATCGTGCCAAATTGACTTAGGAGGTTTATTAATGAAAAAACGGGTGTTTTGCCTGCTTTTGAGCGCAGTTCTGCTCCTGGGAACGCTGACAGCGGCGCTTCCTCACGACGCTCATGCCGAAAATGAATTAAAGGCAAGCGATGACTGCATTGCTCTTCTCAAATCTTTTGAAGGTTTTATTGAGAAACCGATGGAGGATTACGGCCAATATACCATCGGTTACGGTACTTCCATTTCGGATGAGGACGCAAAGCGTCTGATGGAAACCGGTATTTCAGAGGAAGAAGCAGAAGAACTTCTTCGCCAGCATGTGGAATATTTCGAACAGGCTCTGAATAAATTTTCTGCAGATAAGTCCCGCCCCTTTACGCAGCAGGAATTTGATGCGCTGCTTTTATTCACCTATAACTGCGGCCCTGCCTGGATGTCAAGAACTTCCGAGGCAATTTATCAGGCTGTTCTGAATAAACAGACGGATGAGAATTTCCTGACGGCACTGGTTTCCTGGTGCTCTGCCGGGGGGAAAATCCTTAACAGCCTTATCAACAGAAGACTTTGTGAAGCCAATATCTATCTGAACGGTGTTTATTCCTATGATGCTCCTTCCAATTATAAATATGTCATTTTTGATTGGAACGGCGGCGATTGTATTACCGATATCATTGCCTTTTTCAGCAATTCGCAGATCAGCATTCTTCCTGTTCCCACAAAGGAAGGTTTCCGTTTCGTCGGTTGGTTTACTTCCAAAGAGGGTGGAGAGCCTGTTTATGTGCTGGATTCTACTCTGAACAAAGCTACTTTGATTGCCCGTTGGGCTGAATTGGAGTCCGGAGAAGAGGGCGGAGAAATCAAAGATATTGAAACTGCATCCTGTGATGAGCTTGTTGCCGTTTCTTCAGCTGGAACCTTTTTATATGCGAATTCTTCTCTGTCCGCCGAAGCATCCTGCTCTGTTTCCAAGGGTAGCGTTCTTCATGTCGTTGCCAAGGGCACGGATGCGGGCGGAAAAGCTTGGGGGAAGCTGGATATGGGGCTATGGGTGCTGCTGAGCGACACCGAGCCCTATGTAGAAGAAAAACCTGCTGTGGAAGTTACCGTAACAGTTGATTTTTTGAATGTTCGCAGCGGCGCGGGAGCTTCTTTCCCGGTGGTAACCTGCATTTCCCGGGGTACAAAGGTTTCTGTCACCGAGGTTAAAAAGCTGGATAGCGGTGAGTATTGGGGAAAGTATGCGGATGGCAAATGGATCTGCCTGACCCATACAGACTATAAGCCGGAGAGTGATGATCCCGAAGAAAAGCCGAAAGACGATCCCAAAGAGAATCCGGGAACAGAGGGCGAAACAAAAAAAGAGCTTAAAGTTACCGTTACTGCCAGTCAGTTAAATGTTCGCAAGGGTCCCGGAACGGCTAGTCTTGTTACTTCCGGTCTTGGCAAGGGTGCTGTCGTTACCATCAGTTCTGTTAAGCAGGTCGGAAATGAGTTTTGGGGTGAAATTTCCGGAAAGGGATGGATTTGCCTGGCCTATACGACCTATAAGCCCGGTTCCGAGAACGCTGAGCAGGGTGAAGAAAAGGATAAAGAGAAGGAAAAGAACTACGAAGTTCCCTGTAAAATTACGGCTTCTGCGTTAAATGTTCGTTCTGCTCCATCCTTGTCTGCTTCTATTGTGAACTGCCTTTCTAACGGATCTTCCGTTAAGGTTACGGAGACAAAATCCGTTTCCGGAATTTTATGGGGTAAGATCGGTAATTCTATGTGGATTTCTACGGAATATACCGATTATCAGTCCGCTTTAGCGGAAATCAAGAAGCAGGAATCAGATAAACCTGCCGAGGAGCCGGAAGATAATCCCGAGGATAAACCTGAGGATAAACCTGGGGATAAACCGACTGCAGAATCCGGCTATGTTACGGCGTCTCTTCTGAACATCAGAAAAGAGGCAGGGACTTCTTCAGTAGTTGTGGGTACGCTGCCATATCATTCTGCTGTCTCTATTACGGAAACAAAGACAGTGAACGGCGTCAAATGGGGGAAGATCTCCAATGGTTGGATCTGCATGACCTATGTTACTTTGACGAATTCCGGGTCCACACCCAGCGGAGTCGGCACGAAATATCAGGTTACCGGTTCCTATGTTAATGTCAGGTCTGCGCCGTCTATCGTGGCTGCGGTTGTCAGCGGTGTTTCCAAAGGAACCTATGTCAATGTAACGGATACCAAAAAAGCTGACGGATATACTTGGGGCAAAATTGCTGATAATCGCTGGATTTGTCTCACCTACGCGAATAAGGCTGCATAATGGGGATTCAGGTTTTCGGAAAATCTAAGTGCTTTGATACCAAGAAAGCGCTGCGCTTCTTTAAGGAGCGCGGGATCAAAGTGCAGTATGTGGACATTGTGGAGATCGGTTTTTCTCCCAGGGAGTTTGATTCCGTTTTAAAGGCTCTGGGAGGCCCTGATTCCATGGTAAACACAAGTTCCAAGTCTCCGGAATATGATCTTTACCGGTATTTATCTTCCGAAAGAGAAAAAGAAGATAAGCTCTGGGACCATCCTGAGCTGATAAAAACGCCCATTGTTCGAAATGGAAAGCAGGCAGCAGCGGGTGATGCTCCGGAAATTTGGAAGACTTGGATTTAGACGGGATGCAATGTCTTTCATGATTGTTTTATTTCAGAATAATCTTGAGTCATAAAGAACAAAACGAGAGGACAGTCTGTCTTCTCGTTTTGTCTTACTCAGGAGAATACTATATGAAAAATGGGGCATGCCATATGGCATGCCCCAAAGTTTTGGGAAATTACTTGTAGAGTTCGATGAGTTTGACCAGGTGCTCGTAGCGCTCCTTGGCTGCGCTTTCGTTGCGCTCAAAGAGCTCAGTGGCGCGGTCGGGGAATTCACGGGTCAAACGGCTGTAACGGGCTTCGTTCATCAGGAATTCCTGATATCCGCCGGCAGGAGCCTTGGAATCAAGAACGAACTTCTTGCCTGCCTCAGCAGCGGGGTTGAAACGGAAGAGGTTCCAATATCCGCACTCAACAGCCTTCTTCATCTCGGACTGGCAGTTCATCATGCCGCCCTTAATGCTGTGCATTTCGCAGGGAGCGTAGCCGATGATGATGGAAGGACCGTTGTAAGCTTCGGCTTCCTTGATGGCCTTGATGGTCTGGGCGGGATTAGCACCCATGGCGATCTGGGCAACATAAACATAACCGTAGCTCATAGCGATTTCAGCAAGGCTCTTCTTCTTGACATCCTTGCCGGCTGCAGCAAACTGCGCAACCTGGCCGAGGTTGGAGGACTTAGAAGCCTGGCCGCCGGTGTTGGAGTAAACTTCGGTATCAAAGACGAAAATGTTGACATCCTTGTTGGAGGCAAGAACATGGTCAACACCGCCGAAGCCGATATCGTATGCCCAACCGTCACCGCCGAAGATCCAAACGGACTTCTTGTTCAGGTAATCCTTGTTTGCAAGAATTTCCTTCACGGTGTCACAGCAAACATCTGCTTCCAGATTTGCGATCAATGCCTTGCTTGCAGCCTGGTTAGCGTCGCCGTCGTTGTAGGTGTCAAGCCAAGCCTGGCAAACAGCCTTGCGCTCTTCGTCAGAGGTCTTTTCAATGACTTCTTTTACGAGGGCAGCGGTGTTGCTGCGGATGGTATCCTGCGCAACGAACATGCCGTAGCCATGCTCTGCATTATCCTCAAAGAGGGAGTTGCACCATGCAGGGCCCTGACCTTCTTTGTTGGTGCAGAAGGGGGAAGTTGCTCCGGGGTTGCCCCAGATGGAGGAACAGCCGGTAGCGTTGGAGATAAACATTCTGTCGCCGAAGAGCTGAGTGATCAGGCGAGCATAGGAAGTCTCGGCGCAGCCTGCGCAGGAGCCGGAGAATTCAAGCATGGGCTGCTTGAACTGGCTGCCCTTAACGGAAACGTCTTCAATTTCCTTCTTTTCGCTGATGTTCTTAACAGCATAGTCAAAGACCTTCTGCTGTCCGAGCTGGCTCTCCTGAGCAACCATGGTGAGAGACTGAGTGGGGCAAACGGTAACGCAGACGCCGCAGCCCATACAGTCCAGAGGAGAAATAGCCAGGGTGTAGTTGTAAACGCCCTTGCCCTTGCCGGCCTTGAAGGGAACGACCTTGGCACCCTCGGGGAGCTTAGCCTCTTCGTCAACAGTCAAAGCGAAGGGACGGATGGTAGCATGGGGGCAGACATAAGCACAGTTGTTGCACTGGATGCACTTTTCAGCGTTCCATTCAGGAACAGAAACAGCAACGCCGCGCTTTTCATAAGCGGAAGCGCCCAGTTCAAACTGGCCGTCAACATGAGGCATGAAATCGGAAACTGCCAGGGAATCGCCATCCATCTTGCCGATGGGGAAGAGGATGTTCTTGACCTGCTTGACAAGCTCGGGCTTGCCTTCCAGAACGGCAGCGTCAGCCTTGTCTTCGGCATTTGCCCAGGAAGCGGGAACATCGATCTTCTGGAATGCGGTGGCACCTGCGTCGATTGCAGCCCAGTTCTTTTCAACAACATCCATGCCCTTCTTCAGGTAGGATGCCTTTGCTTTCTCCTTCATGGCCTCAATAGCTTCAGCTTCGGGCATAACTGCGGCGAGCTTGAAGAACGCGGACTGGAGGATGGTATTGGTACGCTTGCCCATGCCGACCTTGATGGCCAGGTCAATAGCGTTGATGGTATAGAGCTGAATGTTGTTCTTTGCGATATAGCGCTTGGATGCAGCATCCAAATGCTCTTCCAACTCTGCGGGAGACCACTGGCAGTTGATCATATAAACGCCGCCGGGCTTGACATCCTGGACCATCTTGAAGCCCTTGATGACATAGCTGGGGTTGTGGCAGGCCACGAAGTCAGCCTTATTGATGTAATAGGGGCTCTTAATGGGCTTGTCGCCGAAGCGAAGGTGGCTGATGGTTACGCCGCCGGTCTTCTTGGAGTCATACTGGAAGTAAGCCTGAACGTACTTGTCGGTATGGTCGCCGATGATCTTGATGGAGTTCTTGTTTGCGCCGACAGTGCCGTCGCCGCCAAGACCCCAGAACTTGCACTCAATGGTGCCTTCTGCTGCGGTGTTGGGAGCTTCTTTCTCTTCAAGGCTCAGGTGGGTAACATCGTCGTTGATTCCGATGGTGAACTGACGCTTCATGTCATCCTTCTTCAGCTCGTCATAAACTGCGAAGACGGAAGCAGGAGGCGTATCCTTGGAACCGAGACCGTAACGGCCGCCGATGACCTTGATATCATTCTTGCCGGCGTTGGCAAGAGCGGTAACAACATCCAGATAGAGGGGTTCGCCCTGGGAACCGGGTTCCTTGGTGCGGTCCAGAACAGCGATCTTCTTGCAGCTTGCGGGAATAGCAGCAATGAGCTTGTCCGCATCGAAGGGACGGTAGAGACGGCACTTGATCAGGCCGACTTTTTCGCCATGCGCATTGAGGTAATCGATGACTTCTTCAGCCACATCGCAGATAGAACCCATTGCGATGATAACGCGGTCAGCATCGGCAGCGCCATAGTAGTTGAAGAGCTGATAGTTGGTGCCCAGCTTGGCGTTGACTTTAGCCATATACTTCTCAACAACTGCGGGAAGCTTGTCATAGTAGCTGTTGCAGGCTTCACGGTGCTGGAAGAAGGTATCGCCGTTTTCATGGGAACCGCGGGCAGCGGGATGGTTCGGATTCAGAGCGTGCTCACGGAATTCCTTAACGGCTTCCATGTTGCACATTTCCTTCAGATCTTCGTAATCCCAAACAGCAATCTTCTGGATTTCATGGGAGGTACGGAAACCGTCAAAGAAGTTAATGAAAGGAACCTTGCCTTCAATTGCAGCCAGATGGGCTACAGGACCCAGGTCCATAACTTCCTGAACATTGCCTTCAGCCAACATAGCAAAACCAGTCTGGCGGCAAGCCATGACGTCGCTGTGGTCACCAAAGATGTTCAGTGCATGGGTGGAAACGGTTCTTGCGGAGACATGGAATACGGTGGGGAGAAGTTCGCCTGCGATTTTGTACATATTGGGGATCATCAGCAGGAGACCTTGAGATGCGGTGTAGGTCGTGGTGAGAGCACCGGCACCCAGGGAACCGTGAACAGCACCGGCTGCACCGGCTTCGGACTGCATTTCAACAACCTTGACACGGCTTCCGAAAATGTTCTTCAGGCCATTGGCGGACCACTGGTCAACCAGGTCAGCCATGGGAGAAGAAGGAGTGATGGGGTAGATGGCAGCAGCTTCTGTAAACGCATAAGAGACGTGAGCAGCAGCGGTATTGCCATCCATGGTCTTAAATTGTCTTGCCAAAATAAAATACCTCCTATAGTACTTTTTTTAACTTTCGTATCATAGCATATCGCAATGCAAAAGGCAATTGTTTTCCTGCTTTTTTTCTTCAAAAAAACAGGAACGGGCATCATATCCGGCTCCGTTCCTGTCTTTTGCGGTATTTTTTATTCTTCGGAATCGCTTTCTTCGTCCTCTTCTTTTTCGGGCAGTTCAAAGTCCGGATCGTAATTGAGGATAATACTGCGCTTTGTTGCCGATTCCGGATCGTGAATTTCACATTCTTCTGCATTGATGGTTACAAGATTCGGAAGGTCTGCAACTGTGGATAACTCCGTGACCAAGGTGGAATTCATAGATAGCGTGTGGAGTTTATTCAGACCCTTCAAAACGCTCAGATCTTCTATTTCGTTATCTGAGATATCCAAAATCAAAAGATCGCTTATTCCGGAGAAAGAGGGAAGTTCTTCAAGCTTATTTCCATTCAGGTAAAGTTCTGATAGATTGGAGAGCTTAGAAATAGAATCTGCTTCTGTAATTCTGTTGCGGGATAGGTTCAATACCGTGAGAGAACTGCATTTTGCAAGGGATTTCACAGAAGAAATGGCATTGTTTTCTGCGTGAAGCTCCTTCAGCACGGAATTGTTCTCCAGGGGAGAAAGGTCGGAAACACCGCAATTCGCAACATTGAGATATTCAAGCACCGTGTTGGAGGAGAATGCGCCAAGGTTTCCAAAGCGGTTTCCATGGCCGTCAAAATAGCTGATGCCGGGAATCGCTGTCAGAATGGAAAGAGAGTTGATCCGGTTTTCACTGATGTTCAGATGCTGAAGCGAAACCATGCCGGATAGAGGAGCCAGGTCCTCTATCTGGTTGGATGAAAGATCCAGAATCTCAAGATTGGAAAGAGCTGCAAGAGAGGAGATGTCCGTCAGACCGCAGGAGGAAAGATTGAGCTCCTGCAGGGCAGAGACGAGGGAAATCTGAGAAAGCGCATCCTGGTCCAATGTCAGCCCGGAAAGATCCAAAGAGCGAAGCTCTTTCATGCTTTGCAAAAGGGCAAAATCAAATTCAGCGCCTTGAACCTTCAGTTTCTGAAGAGAAAGACAGTTCTGCAGAACAGAATAATCTTCTGCACCCTCAGGAAGAACCAGTTCCGTAATATCCCAGAGCATATCCGTTGTCAAATCGTCATAACGGCCGACGGAAATGGCTTCCCGAATACATTCATCCATTTTCGCATCTTCGATCTCTAGAGGCGAAACGTCTCCGCGAACGGTATAGACAGCCTCAGAGACAGAACTGACAAGCCCGCTGTCCCCGACGACGACGGCAGTAACCTTTGTGATGCCGTAATCGAGATCCAAAGGATTTTCATATCTGTTTTCAACGGAGGGAAAGTCCTCCCCGAAGCTATAATAGGCAGTCCCGCCATTAAAAGAGAGGGTAACAGGAATGGGATCCTGACTTGACCTTTCTTCCGGCTGAATAATGGGGGCAGCAGGACGAAGAGACATAAGCGATGAGGATACGGAGGAAGAAACCCGTTCCGTAAGTTTTGCAGCATCCAGCAGCTTGTCTTCTTCTACATAGAGTCTGGAAAGGCGGATATAGGAGTCTAATTCCTGAGGATAGGTCTGTATGGCAGAGGAAAGATAGTATTCCGCCTTTGTATAATTTCCGCAGGCATGATTGGCATCCGAGGCCTTATAGTAGATGGATATATCACACTCCGGATCATTTTTTATAGATCTGCTGAAGGCGTTGGCTGCGGATTTGGAAAAACCGTGTTCACTGTAGAAATTACCGGCTTTCTCCCAGAGACGTGCCGGGAGCGCTGTATTGAAAATGAAGAAGAACCAAAACAGCAGGGAAAGAACGATAAGAACGGACAGCAGAATAATGACACCGGCCCATCTTTTTTTTCGCATAAACAAAATCTCCGTTTCAGAGAATAATATTGATTTTACCTTACAATTATATCTTTCAGCGGAGATGCTGTCAATATTCTTGCATCTTTGCCCTTTGATTTTTTGTTGGATGGCCTCTTAGTTCATGGAGATTAAAAATTCGCCTTGATTGACATCAATATGAAAGCGGTCTCCCCGGCGAATATCTTTTTGAAGGATCTCGTGTGCAACTGCGCTTTCAACATGCTTTTGGATATATCTGCGGATCGGTCTTGCCCCGAATTTAGGGTCATAAGCCTCCGAGATAATAAAATCCTTTGCTTGATCCGTTAGTTCACAGCTCAGCTGCTGTTCTTTTAGTCTTTCATTCAGGCCCGAAATCATCAGGTCAATGATCTCTTTCATGTTCTGAGAGGAGAGGGGCTTATAGAGGACGATTTCATCCAGACGGTTGATGAATTCCGGCCGGAAGCTCTGCTTCAATATTTCCTGAACGGCATTTTCTGCTTCCGCGGAAATTTCCCCGTTTTCCTCGATGCCTTCCAAAAGGATCTGAGAACCCAAATTAGAAGTGAGGATAATGACGGTGTTCTTGAAATCGATTGTTCTGCCCTGGGAGTCCGTAATTCTGCCGTCATCCAGTACCTGCAGGAGAATATTAAAGACATCCGGGTGGGCTTTTTCAATTTCGTCGAAGAGAACAACGCTGTAAGGTTTTCTGCGAACTGCTTCTGTAAGCTGGCCCCCTTCTTCGTAGCCGACATATCCGGGAGGGGCTCCGACCAGACGGGAAACAGAGTATTTCTCCATATACTCGCTCATGTCAATGCGGATCATGCTCTTTTCATCGTCAAAGAGCGATTCTGCCAGGGCCTTAGCCAGTTCCGTTTTGCCGACTCCGGTTGGTCCAAGGAAAAGGAAGGAGCCGATAGGTCGGTTTTGGTTTCGGATCCCGGCTCTGGAACGAAGGATTGCTTCTGAAACAGCGTGAACGGCATTGTTTTGGCCGATCACACGCTTATGCAGCTCTTCTTCCAGACCGAGAAGCTTATCCTTTTCACCTTGAACGAGCTTCTTGACGGGTATTCCCGTCCAGCGTTCAACGATTTTTGCAATTTCTTCCTCTGTGACGCGGTCACGAAGGAGATTGCTTTCTTTCTTCTTCAGAACTTCGTTTTCAGCTTCCTGGAGGGCTTTTTGAATTTCCGGGACTTTGCCGTATTTCAGTTCGGCAGCTTTTGCAAGGTTGTAGTTTTCTTCTGCCTGTTCGATTTCCGCATTGCAGGCTTCCAACTGTGAACGAAGCTCCTGAACCCGATTGATAGAGGATTTTTCTTTTTCCCAACGGGCTTTCATGGAAGCAAATTCCTCTTTCTGTTCTGCAAGTTCTTTGCGCAGCTCTTTCAGCCTTTCCTGGGATAGGCTGTCTTCCTGATTTTTCAATGCTTCCTCTTCAATTTCAAGCTGGATGATTTTTCTGTTGATAATATCCAGCTCTGTCGGCATGGAATCCATTTCCGTGCGGATTAAGGCGCAGGCTTCGTCAATGAGGTCAATGGCTTTGTCCGGGAGAAAACGGTCAGTAATGTACCGGTCAGAGAGGCATGCTGCAGCAATGATTGCGGGGTCAGTGATTTTGACGCCGTGGAAGAGCTCATAACGCTCCTTTAACCCTCTCAGGATGGAAACCGTATCCTCAACCGTTGGTTCTTCCACCAAAACCGTCTGGAAACGGCGTTCCAAAGCGGGATCTTTTTCAATATAGAGCCGGTATTCATCCAGCGTGGTTGCGCCGATGCAATGAAGCTCGCCTCTTGCCAGCATGGGCTTCAATAAGTTTCCGGCATCCATAGCACCGTCACTCTTGCCTGCTCCCACGATAGTATGAAGTTCATCAATAAAAAGAATTACGGAGCCTTCGGATTCTTTAACTTCGTTCAGAACGGCCTTGAGTCTTTCCTCAAATTCGCCGCGGTATTTTGCCCCTGCGATTAGGGCGCCCATATCCAAAGAAATGATGGTTTTTTCCTGCAGATTTTTGGGAACCTCGCCCTTGACGATTCTCTGAGCAAGACCTTCTGCGATTGCGGTTTTTCCGACACCCGGCTCACCGATCAGACAAGGATTGTTTTTTGTTTTCCGGGAAAGAATGCGGATGACGTTCCGGATTTCATCATCACGCCCGATGACGGGATCCGTGATTTTCTTTCTGGCTTCGGCAACAAGATCTTTTCCGTATTTTTTTAATGCTTCATAAGTTTCCTCCGGAGACTCGGAAGTAACTCTTCGATTGTGCCGGATATCCTGTAAAGCTTTTAAAATCTCTTCCTTCTGGATACGGTATTCCCGGATCATCCCATTCATATCTGCGTCGGGGAGATCCAAAATAGCAAGCAGGATGTGCTCCAGACTGATATATTCATCGTGCATTTGTGCTGCGATCTCTTCCGCATGGTTCAGGGCTTGGTATGCATTTTTATCCCAATAGATATTATCGCCTCCGGTGACTGAGGGGTACGAAGACAACTTCTGATTGGCATAGGCTCTTAAACTGTCAGAATTGTATCCTGCTTTGGAAAGCAGAGAGGGGATCAGTCCGTTTTCAGAATGCATCATTCCGCAGAAGAGATGCATTTCCGTAATCTGCTGCTGATTTTTTTCTTCGGCAATTGCCTGTGCGCTTCGAATTGCTTCCGCGCTGGCATTCGTAAAATGTTCCTGATTCATAATTGCATTCTCCTTTCTGAATTCACGGCTTTAGCACTCTATACGCACGAGTGCTAATTCTTTTGGCCACATCATAGTACAGAGAAAGATAAATGTCAACAGCAATTTTTAATGTTCACAAATCGTTAAAAAAAGAACACCGAATGAAATCTCATTCGGTGTTCTTAATAAACTATGGAATCAGGCAATTCCGTTCATTTTTCTTGCACAGCTGCTCTTTTTACGCGCAGCAGTGTTCTTGTGCAGAATACCCTTTGTAACAGCCTTATCAATGGACTGAACAGCTGCCTTATAGGCGCTATCGGCATTCGCTTTGTCACCGGCTGTGACAGCAGCTTCAAACTTCTTAATAGCGGTCTTCAGCTCGGACTTGTCCTGCTTATTTCTTTCAGCAGCGGCCTTGGAAAGCAGAACTCTCTTCTTAGCGGATTTAATGTTGGGCACAGGTTACACCTCCTCCAATAGCGTTACATATATGAACCGGATAAGAATCCAATATCATGCAGTCACATATTATAGCGAGAAAGAATCATAAAATCAACCTTTATTTTTCTTTTTTTTATGTTTTTTAGATTTATTGGAATCCGTTGAAATTGAAGGGCATTTATTCTCAGGTTTTTATTAGAGATTTCTCCTGATCCTCAAAAGCTAATAGTCATATTCCTGTGGAAAACCTTGTTAATTCTGTTAAAATATTGTAATTTTTTGTAACTTTACAGGATTTCCTGTTGATAGAGGCGGATTAATGAAAGAATGAAAGCTATTTTCAAGAAAAGATTTGTCAGATTTCAGATTCTGTGATAGTATAACGTTGACTATATGCAAGGAGTTTTTTCATGGAAGAGAATCAAAATCGGGAGCTTACCTCCGAAGATCTGGAAGAAATCTCTCGTTTAGAATTCCAAAAAGAATGTAAAGAGGTTTATAGCGAGAGGCCTCGATGGCACCGTATTATGGCCTGGGTCTTATTGGCGATTCTTCTCATTGGGATTGGCTGTTTCTGTTATTGGGAGATGGTTCCGCAGCTATGAGAATTTTAGGGATTGATCCGGGTTATGCAACAATAGGATTCGGTCTTGTTGAAGCCGTCGGCGCATCCGTCCGTATGCTGAATTACGGCGCGATAACGACTTCGCCAGAGTCCTCCTTTCCTGCACGCCTGAATGTGATCTTTCAGGATATGAAGGAACTTCTGGAGACGACAAAGCCGGATGCCGTGTCGATCGAGGAACTTTTCTTCGGGCGGAACATTACAACGGGCA
This sequence comes from Oscillospiraceae bacterium, assembly GCA_045640565.1. Lineage (GTDB taxonomy): Bacteria > Bacillota > Clostridia > Oscillospirales > Oscillospiraceae > RGIG3159. Next base: position 29,427 of record JAZUFG010000029.1, read on the forward strand.
TTGATGTTGCACACGGAAGAGGTGTGATCGTTCTCGCCATTGAACAGTATGGTATTCCTCTTTATGAATATACACCTATGCAGGTCAAACAGTCTGTTGTCGGTTACGGGAAAGCTACAAAGCTTCAGGTGATGGATATGACAAGGCGTATTCTTCACTTAGATAAGATTCCTCGGCCTGATGATGCTGCGGATGCCCTTGCTATGGCGATTTGTCATGCGAGAGCAGCCACATCCCTTCTGATGAAATCGGAGAGTTAAAAATGTTTATTTATTTTTTATCCGGAATTGTATCGGAGATCCTCCCCAATACTGTCGTTTTGGACTGCAGCGGCGTTGCCTTTGAGTGCGCAGCCACAAGCTATACGATTTCCCGCCTGAAAATCGGGGAACCTGCCAAGCTCTATACATACTGCAGCATCCGGGAGGATGCCTTTGACCTCTTTGGATTTGAGAGTAAGGACGAGCGCAGCTGCTTTGAAAAGCTGATTTCCGTAAATGGGGTTGGCCCGAAAGCGGCCATTGCCATTCTTTCCGCTGCAAATCCCTCTGCCTTCCGGTTAGCCATTGCATCCGGGGATGAAAAGGCATTGACTGCCGCCCCGGGCATCGGCAAAAAATTAGCCCAAAGGATTCTGCTGGAGCTGAGAGATAAGATTACGCCGGATTCATCGGATTTCGGCGACGCGCTTGTAATTAAGGGCGGTGATTCCGCAATGGAACGGGAAGCAGCAGAGGCTCTTTCTCAGCTTGGCTACAGCCAGAGCGAGATTTCCGCTGCTTTGAAAAAAGCTCCGAAGGATTTGACGAATGTTTCGGATCTTGTCCGCTTCGCTCTTCGTTCCATGATGATGAAAGGATAAGCTATGAGTATTGATTATAACGGAGAGAGTGCTTCTCTGGTCACAAGCAGCCTCACTCCTCAGGACGAGGGAGAATTCTCTCTCAGGCCAAAATTCCTGGATGATTATTTGGGTCAGGAAAAGGCCAAGGCTAACTTATCTGTATACATAGAAGCTGCCAGAAGAAGAAATGAACCTTTGGACCATGTTCTTCTCTACGGACCTCCCGGACTGGGAAAAACGACTTTAGCCGGAATAATTGCCAATGAAATGGGTGCGGGAATTCGTATTACCTCCGGGCCGGCAATAGAGAAAGCAGGGGACTTGGCCGCTCTTTTGACGAACCTTGCTCCTGGGGATGTTCTTTTCATTGATGAGATTCACCGGATGAATCGGGCTGTTGAGGAAATCCTTTACCCGGCCATGGAGGATTATGCGATTGATATTATTATCGGCAAAGGTCCTTCGGCAAACTCCATCCGCCTGGATCTTCCGAAGTTTACCTTGATCGGGGCGACCACCCGTGCGGGGCAGCTGTCTGCGCCCCTGAGAGACCGTTTTGGTGTATCGCTTCACCTGGAGCTATATTCAGATGAAGAGCTTCAAAAAATCGTCATGCGTTCCGCTTCCTTGCTTGGGATGGAGATCGATGCAAAGGGAGCGTTGGAGATTGCCTCCCGTTCCCGCGGAACTCCGCGTATTGCAAACAGGCTTCTTCGCAGGGTAAGAGATTTCGCAGAAATCTACTATGATGGGGTGGTAACGGCTGAGGCAGCGGACGATGCTCTCTGCCGTTTGGAAATTGATAAGCTGGGCTTGGACCGGGTTGATCGCCGTATGTTGGAAACCGTGATCAAGCAGTATGGCGGAGGCCCTGTTGGGCTTGAAACCCTGGCCTCTTCCATTGGTGAGGAATCCGTTACCTTGGAAGATGTTTATGAGCCTTACCTGATGCAGATCGGTTTTTTAACGCGCACGCCTCGCGGCCGCTGTGCCACTCCGGCAGCTTATAACCACCTGCATTTGGAAAGTCCTGACGGTCAAATGGCATTTGGATAAAAAAATAGTAAAATATCCCGGTAAAATTCATAAAATCACATTGACAAAACACTGAATTGTGTTATAATTCCGCTAGAATATACTTGTAGGATATTCATTTTGATGTGTATCGGGCAACCGTTCACATATATTATTTATGAACCCTGTCTTTTGACCACATGCAGTGACAGCAATTTTCAGGGCATCCATTTCTAAGAGAGAGGTAAAATCCAAATGTACGAAGACATCACATTAACTTGCAAAGAATGCGGCAACGAGTTCGTTTTCACTGCCGGTGAGCAGGAGTTCTATGCAGAGCGTGGTTTCCAGAATCAGCCTCAGCGCTGCAAGGCTTGCCGCGATGCCCGCAAGAACGCTGCCCGTGGACCCAGAGAGTACTTCACTGCTACTTGCGCTGCTTGCGGTGGCGAAGCAAAGGTTCCTTTTGAGCCCAAGTCTGACCGTCCTGTTTACTGCTCCGATTGCTTTGCAAAGATGAAGGCTGAGGCCTGATTCTTCTCAATAAAAAGGGGATGCACTGGTTGCATCTCCTTTTTATTTATGCGGCTGCGGGGATTGAAGCTCTCTTGAAATTATGATAGAATACTTCGGGAAAAGGAAGTGTTATTATGGCTGAAGAATTTCTGCAAATTGAAGATACGGATGCGCTCTCAACAGCTTTCGGTACAATGGATGAAAACCTTCAGGCACTTTGCCGCAAGTATGGAGTTGAGGTTTCCATAAGGGATTCTCAAATTAAAATTTCCGGAGAGGAAGAAGCCTGTAATTTGGCTTCCCGTGCAATCCGGACATTGCTGGATTCCGCCTCACGCGGCATGGACTGTGATTCTTTAAAAACCGGGTATATCCTGGATATGGTTTCGGAAGGTAAAGAAAATGAAATGTCCTCCTTGGACCGGGATGTTATTTGCGTAAATGCGAAGGGAAAGCCCATTCGTCCGAAGACCCTTGGCCAGTCCCGTTACATTCGTGCCATTTCCCGGAATACGGTTACCATTGGAGTCGGTCCCGCAGGAACCGGAAAAACCTATCTTGCCGTTGCTGCGGCTGTTACTGCATATCGGGAAAAACAGGTCAGCAGGATCATCCTGACAAGGCCCGCGGTAGAAGCGGGAGAACGGCTGGGTTTTCTTCCGGGCGACCTGCAGAATAAAGTTGATCCCTATTTGCGTCCGCTTTATGATGCGCTATATGACATGTTTGGCGCGGAAAGCTTTCAAAAACTTTCAGAGCGCGGTGATATTGAGGTCGCTCCGCTGGCATATATGCGCGGCAGAACCTTGGATGAAAGTTTCATTATTCTGGATGAAGCGCAGAATACTACCAGGGAACAGATGAAAATGTTCCTCACCCGCCTTGGCTTTGGTTCCAAAATCGTTATAACCGGAGATATTACCCAAATTGACCTGCCCCGTGATCAGGTGAGTGGCTTGATTGAGGCTATGGATGTTTTGCAGAATGTTGAAGATATTTCCATAAGGAAACTGACAGCACAGGATGTCGTTCGTCATCGTTTGGTTCAGCAGATTGTCGCCGCTTATGACAGCTACGAAGGCAGCAAAAAAGAAAAGAACACGGCTCCACAAAAGAAAGGCAAATACCATGAGAAATAAAATTCGTATTTCTTTTACGGACAGCAATCTTCAGAATGCTGTTCTTCGCTTGAAAATCCGAAAATATATCGCAACAGCTCTGCGCATGCAGAAAGTGGATTTCCCGGTGGAGATCAATGTTCTTGTCACGGATGATCTTACGATCCGGGCAATCAACAAGGCCGGGAGAGGAATTGACAAGGCCACAGATGTTCTTTCTTTTCCCATGTTTACGCTGACACCCGGTATTCTCCCGGAAGATCCTTCTGAATTGTCCGATCCTGAGACCGGCTTGATTCCTCTGGGCGACATGACCATTTCTTTGGATCATGTAAAAGCACAGGCTTTGGAATTCGGGCATAGTCAAAATAGGGAAGTCGGCTATTTGGTCGTTCATTCCGTCCTTCATCTGTTGGGCTATGATCATTTGGATGAGGGGCCGATGAAAGCGCAGATGCGTGAAAGGGAAGAAATCATTCTGAAAGAACTTCACCTGAAGAGAGGTTAAAACATGATTCGCTGTCAAACTGCTATGATTACCATTGCCGGTCGGCCCAATGTGGGGAAATCGACACTGACAAATGCCCTTGTAGGTGAAAAGGTTTCCATTGTATCCAATAAACCGCAAACCACAAGAAATCGCATCTGCGGGATTGTTAACCGGGGAGATTATCAGCTCATTTTTGCAGATACGCCCGGATTTCATAAGTCCAGGAACCGTTTGGATAAATATATGTCCGAAACTGTTTTAGAGTCCGTTTCGGATGTGGACGCAGTTTTTCTTCTGGTTGAACCGATTCCGAATATTGGCCCCCAGGAGGAAAGCTTGATAGCCTCCCTTCGTGAAAACGGCATTCCGGCTGTTCTGATTATTAACAAGATTGATTCCGTTCTGCCGGAAGCAATTCTTCCCGTGATTGATTTATACCGCAAGGCCTATGATTTTGATGATATTATTCCTATTTCCGCAAAAAAGGGGGATGGGATCGAACTGATTATTGAGGCTGCGAAGAACTATGCTTCGGAAGGTCCCATGCTTTTCCCGGATGATATAACATCCGATCAGCCGGAGAAGCAGATTTGTGCGGAACTGATCCGTGAAAAGCTTCTTTGGTGTTTGGATAAAGAAGTTCCTCACGGTACAGCGGTTGAGATTACAAGATTTACGGAGCGAGACAACGGAATCGTGGATGTGGATGCTGTGATATATTGCGAAAAGGCCAGCCACAAGGGAATCATTATCGGAAAACAGGGTGCTATGCTGAAAAAAATCAGCACGCTTGCCCGCCAGGATTTTGAAAAATATATGGGTACTCAGGTTTATATGACGACCTGGGTCAAGGTAAAAGAGAACTGGAGAGACAGTTCCGGGATGCTTCGGAATTTTGGGTATTCAGAATGAGCGACCGAAAAACACGGGGAATTGTTTTGCGGGAAACGGATTATAAAGAAACAGACCGCCTTTTGACTGTTTTATCGGAAGATTTCGGACTCTTGACTTTGAAGGTTCGCGGGTTCCGTAGGAGCAAGTTTTTGTATCGGAGGGCCTGCGTACTTTTATCCTGGTCAGAATTCACTTTCCGGGATTATAACGGCTTTTTCACGCTTTCAGAAGCGAGTTGTCTTGAAAATTTTCTCGGTCTCCGCAGTGAGATTGAAAAATTGAGTCTTGCTATGTATTTTGCGCAGGTTACCGAGCTGATTGCGCAGGAAGATGCCCCTTCCACATCCGTTTTGCGTCTCCTGCTGAATTCCCTTTATGCGCTCTCAAATTTATCCGACCCAATGGAGAAAGTGAAAGCCGCTTTTGAGTGGCGCGCATCCGTTTTGGCAGGATATGAGGCAGATCTTTCCGCCTGTTCTGCTTGCGGAAACAGGAATCCGGATCGTCTTCTTGTTAACCAAGGCTCCTTGATTTGCTCCCAATGTATGGGGGACGATGATAACGGGATCCGGATGCCCATAGATTCCGCGATGCTTTCTGCGCTTCGTTTTCTCTCTGCTGCTTCGGATAAGAAACTTTTGGCTTTTTCCCTGGAAGGCGAGGATTATTCCGCTCTTTCCTGTGTTACGGAAGCTTATCTGCTTTCCCAGTTAGAGCACGGCTTCTCTTCTCTGGATTTTTATAAATCTCTGAATTATTCCTTTTCGGAGTCAAGTTTATGACCAATTTGTCTGCACATTCAGCCAATGCATTGGAATTACCTGCTATCCTTTCCTTGCTTTCTTCCTACGCCGTTTGTGAAGAGTCAAAGGATAACTGCAGAAAAATCGTTCCTTCATTTGATTATGACGAGGTCCTTCATCTGCAGAAAGAAACATCGGAAGCCCATGCGTTGATATTGGAAAAGGGGAACCCCGCATTTTTTGCGATGGATGCAATAGGGGATTCCTTGCTGCGTGCCGAGCGTGGAGCCTGCCTCAGCCCAAAGGAACTTTTGAGGATTGCTTCCGTTCTTCGATGCAGTGCAAACGTAAAAGCCTACGGTGACGCTTTGACGCAGGATTCTGTTCTTCGCGAATACTTTGCTTCCATTCAGACAAATAAATATTTGGAAGAGCGTATTTCCGGGTCCATAATTGCGGAAGATGAAATATCGGACAGCGCCAGTTCAGAACTGTCTGACATCAGAAGGCATATGCGCCTTCAAAGTGCGAAGGTCCGCGATTCTTTGCAGAAAATCATCAGTTCCTCAGCATATTCTAAATATTTGCAGGAACCGATCATCACGCTTCGTTCGGACCGTTATGTGGTTCCGGTTAAAAGTGAATATAAGAATGAGATTCCCGGCATGGTTCATGATGTTTCTTCAACCGGAAGCACTTTTTTTATTGAGCCTATGTCCGTTGTGAACGCCAATAACGCCCTGCGTGAGCTTTGTTTGGCTGAAAAACAGGAAATTGAAAGAATTCTTGCGGAGCTGTCATCTGAAGTGTCTTCCCATAGGCGGCAAATTGCAGAAAACTATCGGCTCATTCTTTCTCTGGATTTTATATTTGCGCGCGCAAAGCTTGCTCTTTCCATGGATGCCACGGAGCCGGAATTGCATACTAACGGGTCTTTTTCTTTGATTTCTGCCCGCCATCCTTTGATTGAGAAATCCAAAGTTGTGCCGATTTCTATCTCACTGGGTCAGGATTATGATACCATTATTATCACCGGACCTAATACGGGAGGAAAAACCGTCAGCCTGAAAACTGCCGGCTTATTGACGCTTATGGCGGAATGCGGCCTTTGGATCCCGGCAAAAATCGGCAGTTCCGTGAATCTGTTTGAGACTGTCTATGCTGACATCGGGGATGAGCAGTCCATTGAACAGTCTCTATCCACGTTTTCTTCTCACATGAAGTCCATTGTTGAAGTGGTCGGACTTTGCGATAAGGATTCCCTTGTCCTCTTTGATGAACTGGGAGCCGGGACGGATCCGGCGGAGGGTGCTGCGCTTGCAATTTCCATTCTGCAGTTCTGCCGCAGAGCAGGGGCAAAAGTGATTGCCACCACCCATTATGCAGAGCTGAAGCTTTATGCTTTGCGGACCGGCGGCGTCGTGAATGCAAGCTGCGAATTTGATGTAAACACCTTACAGCCGACCTACCGTCTTTTGATGGGGATCCCCGGAAAATCCAATGCATTTGCAATCGCCGAAAAGCTTGGCCTGCCGTCCGGCATCATTTCAGAAGCCGGTAATCTCATGTCCCGTTCGGATCAGGATTTTGAGGATGTGATCAATCAGCTGCATATTCAGAGAAGCGAAATGGAAGCGGCAAAAGAGGAAGCGGAGCGTCTGAAAGCAGAAACCTCTAAGCTGAAAGAGAAATCGGAGATTTATTACCTGGAGATGAAGGCTGAAAGGGAAAAAGCGCTCCAAAAGGCTCGAAAAGACGCTCAGCTGATTCTGGATGATGCACGCAGAACCGCGATTTCTGCCTCAGAAGAGATCAAGCAGCTTCGAAAACAACTTCGGGATTCTGCCAATCCTCAGGGCTTAAATGAAAAACAAGCCCAAATTCGCAAGAGTCTGAATGATGCCGAAGCCCGAATTCACGGAACGGAGGAAGCTGCTGCTTTGAAAGTTTCTTCCCGGAAACCTGTGCCCGGTGATACCGTTGAACTGTTGAAGTATCATACAAATGCGGAAGTTCTTTCCGTGTCAAAAGACGGGGTCTATACGCTTCAGGCAGGCATCATGAAAGTAACAGCTAAGGAGAACGAGATCTATCTTTTGGATTATATTCCGAAGGTTCATTTGAAGAAAACGCCGAACAGTTTCACGAAGGAATTCCGCACTGCGCCCGGTGTTGCGGAATTGGATCTGCGCGGGATGACGGCCGGAGAGGCATCCATCGTTCTTGCACAGTTTGTGGATAATGCGGTAATGTCCCGTCTTCCGTCCGTTCGGATCATCCACGGTAAGGGTACGGGCGTTTTGCGGCAGCTTGTTCATGATGAATTAAAAAGCAACCGTTTGGTCAGGAACTTCCGCCTCGGAACCTATGGAGAAGGGGAAGACGGGGTCACAATCGCCGAGTTTTAATGGAATCTTCCAATTTCCGGGATTTTTTCCGGCTTCCTTGACTATTTTTTAGGATATCTTGACAAAAATTTTTGATATAAGTTGACAAATGGAATTGCCTTGGCTATTATTAGCGTTGCTAACAAGCGAGAAGGAGTGATTTCTCTATGTACATGAAAGAAACCGTTGTTCAGTGTGAGTCCGGACTCCATAATAAGCAGGCCACCTATTTTATTCAAAAGGCTAATGATTTCCGTTCCACGATTTGGATTGAAGTTGAAAACCGCAGAATTAATGCGAAAAGCCTGCTGGGTGTTTTGTCCATGGGGATTACTGCCGGGACGAATGTGAATTTGATTGCAGAGGGTGCAGATGAGGTTGAGGCGGTTGATACTCTGTCTGAAATGCTCGTCCGTGATATTTTCTGATTTATGATCTCATCACCTCAATGGATTTTGCCATTGGGGTGATATTTTTATTGTATGACGATTCAAGAATTACTGAAAAAAGCTTCGGAATTGCCCCTGGTTCCGGGTGTATATTTGATGTATAACAGCAAGGGGATTATTATTTATATCGGTAAAGCTGTCAAGCTCAGAAACCGTGTCTCGCAGTATTTTCAGCAGCGGGCGGACAGGGATTATAAGACGCAAAAAATGATTTCCAATGTGGACTATTTTGAGGTTTTCATTACCAGAACGGAAATGGAAGCGCTCATATTGGAATGTACTTTAATAAAACAGCACAAGCCGAAATATAATATTCTTCTGAAAGATGATAAGGCATACCCTTATGTGAACCTTAATACATCACTGCCATATCCGCGTTTGGAACTTGCCAACCGTAAAGAGGGCTTTGGGGAGTTTTATGGGCCTTTTGGCGGAAGATATTTGACGAACAATCTCATTACGACCCTGATGCGTACATTTAAGCTGCCGGACTGTGGACGAGTGTTTCCCCGGGATATCGGAAAAGAGAGACCGTGTTTGAATTTTCATCTCGCTGCGTGTGACGGCTGGTGCCGTGCATGTATGACGGAGGAGCAATATTCAGATCGAATTGCACAGGTTCGTCAAATACTAAAAGGGCAGTTTTTTTCTTTGGCCGAAGATTTGAGAAAACAGATGGAAGCAGCCTCCGATGCTCTTAATTTTGAGCAGGCAGCAGAACTTCGGGATAGAAGAAATGCAATTCTGGCTTTAAAGGATAGGCAGATGATTTCCGCCGGAAGAATGCTGGATACGGATGCCATTGGTATTTATCGCACGGAAGGAAGAGCATGCTTCTGCGTCCTTCATTACATCGGCGGCGTTCTGTTGGATAAGGATTTTGAACTCTTAGAAGATGTGTGTGTGGAGGACTTCTTTTCTTCCGTTCTCCGTCAGTATTATCTGGGAAGGGAATATCTTCCAAAACAAATATTCATACCGGAAGAGATAGAAGACCGGGAACTTCTTCAGCAGGCGCTTACGGAGAAAAGAGGTTCTTCTGTTAAAATAATTTTGCCCCGGCGAGGGGAAGCGGTTACTCTTTTGGAACTTGCAGCAAAGAATGCCGAAGAAGAAACAGAACGCACGAGGTCGGCAAAAGACAGAGGAGAATCCTCTCTGCGGCTTCTGGAAGATATGACCGGACTTTCTGATTTAAAGAGGATAGAGGCCTATGATATTTCTCATACTGCCGGGTCGGACATCGTTGGCGGAATGATCGTCTATGCAGACGGAGCATTTAGAAGAAGAGATTACAAGCGTTTTCGTCTGCAGGATATGGAAAACCAGGACGATTATGCTTCCATGCGGCAGGTTTTGACAAGAAGATTCCGGGATTTTTTGGATGCAAAGAAGGGCTTTGAAACCAGACCCGATTTGCTGCTGATCGACGGCGGCAGTATGCATGCAGCCATTGCGGAGGAGGTCCTTCTTTCCCTGAATTTGGAGATTCCCGTTTTTGGCATGGTAAAAGACGGGCATCACAGGACCAGAGCGCTTGTGGATGCGGGTTCAAAGGAAATCAATATTGCAGCCAATCAAAGGGTGTTTGCACTGATAGGTTCTGTTCAGGAAGAGGTACACCGTGTTGCCATTGCCTATCACAGAAGCCTTCGGGAAAAGAAAGCGAGCAAATCTGCTCTTATGGATATTCCGGGAATCGGAAAGGTCAGAGGCGAATGCCTTCTGAAGCATTTTCATTCGGAAAATGCAGTGAAAAAGGCCTCTCTGGAAAAGTTGAAGGATGTTTTACCGGCCTCGGCTGCCGAAAAAGTATATAAATACTATCATGAAGGAGATACTTCTCAATGAGGATTATTGCGGGAACGGCCCGCGGGGTTCCCTTAAAAACTCCGGAAGGGATTGGGACTCGTCCTACCACGGAAAGAGTAAAGGAAGCGTTATTCAGTGCAATTCAATTTGAGCTCGCGGGCAGACATGTTTTGGATCTGTTTGCCGGCTCCGGTCAATTAGGACTGGAAGCTTTGAGCCGCGGAGCGGAAGATGCTGTTTTTGTGGATGCGGATGCGCAGGTCGTTAAGCTCATAGAAGGGAATATAAAGAAAGCCGGTTTTGCTCAAAAGGCAAATGTTTTTCGCGGGGAAGCATTGTCATTTTTGAGAACCTGTCATCAAAAATTCAATCTGATTTTTCTGGATCCGCCGTATCAGACCGACCTGTTGGAAGATTCCATGAAAGCCATTATAGAGTTTGACATTTTGTCTCCAAATGGTATAATAATTGCCGAGTATCCAAAGGGAAAGAGCGTTGACTCTTTGGGTCTGATTCCGTCAAGGGAGTACGGTTTCGGTCAGGCTTCCGTAACGGTATTCCGGAAGGAAAGTGAGTAATGAAAACTGCGATTTATCCGGGCAGCTTTGATCCCGTTACGAATGGTCATTTGAGTATCATTCGCAGAGCTTCTGAGATTTTTGACAACCTCATAGTATGCGTTATGGTGAATGCCGGCAAAAAAGCGCCGATGTTCTCTTTGGAAGAACGTGTTGACATGCTTCGCAGAGTAACAAAGGATCTGCCCAATGTTTCTGTGGACTTTTCTTCGGAACTTTTGGCCGAATATGCAAGAAAGCAGGGCAGTTCCGTCATTGTAAAAGGCCTTCGGGCCGTTTCTGATTTTGAGAGCGAGTTCCAGATGGCGTTGATCAACAGAAAGATAAATCCGGATCTGGATACGATGTTCCTTACCTCCGAGCACCAGTATATGTATCTGAGCTCCTCTATTGTTAAAGAACTCGGTTCTTATGATGTGGAACTTTCTGACTTCTTACCGGAAGACATCATTCCGGATTTCACTGAAAAAATCATAGAATTAAGGAGAATGGATAAATGAGTAATATTACCGGGACCGTAGATGAACTCCTGAGCAACCTTTATCAGATGGTCCAGGATGCCTGGAGTCTTCCCCTTGGAGCCGACAAATGCGTTCTTGAGCGGGAAAAAGTTCTGGACATTTTGGATGAAGTCAATAATCAGCTTCCTGCGGAATTCAAGCAGGCAAAGACGGTTGTGGATGCCAGAAACGATATCATCGGCAGTGCCAAGAAGGAAGCTGAAGCCATCATGGCGCAAGCGGAAGCGAAGGCTCGTGAGATGATTCTTCAGGACGCTGTTCATGTGCAGGCTGCGCAGGAAGCGGAAAACATGTTGAAAGATGCAAATGAGCGCTGTGCCCGCATGACTGCTGTTACGGAAAAGCGTTTAAAAGATTTGAAAACGAGTTCTCTCAGCTATATGCTGTCTGCTCTGGAAAAAACAGAAAAATCCGTTCAGGATGCTCTCAACGGCGTCAGTTCTGCAAAAGAACAGTTCAACCAGATTTTAAAACAAAGCGATACGGAGGAGAAAAAAGATGACTGAATTGCCGAAAACCTATGACCCGAAAGAGGTCGAAGGAAAAATATATCAGTTTTGGATGGATAAAGGATATTTCCATACGGAAAGAGATCTGAATAAGAAACCCTTTACCATCGTTATGCCTCCACCGAATGTTACAGGCCAGCTGCACCTGGGACATGCAATGGATGCCTCCCTTCAGGATGTACTGATTCGCTTTAAGCGTATGCAGGGTTATGCCGCTCTTTGGGTTCCCGGTGTTGACCATGCCGGAATTGCAACACAGATTAAGGTAGAAGAAGAACTTCGAAAAGAAGGTCTCACCCGCTATGATTTGGGAAGAGAAAAATTCCTGGAACGGGTTTGGGACTGGAAAAAGCGTTTTGGTAACAGAATCGTTGAGCAGCAAAAGCTTCTTGGATCCTCCTGTGATTGGAATCGGCATGCTTTTACCATGGATGAAACCTGCTCATCAGCAGTTCGCAAGGTCTTCGTTGATCTTTACAAAAAAGATTTGATTTACAAAGGAAGCCGCATTATCAACTGGTGCCCCCATTGCGTCACTGCGCTTTCCGATGCTGAGGTTGAGTACACGGATAAGCCGGGCCATCTTTGGAATATTCGTTACCCCCTGTCTGACGGAAGTGGGGATATTGTTGTTGCTACTACCCGTCCCGAAACCATGATGGGCGATACCGGTGTTGCTGTAAATCCTGCTGATGAGCGTTATCAGCATTTGATCGGCAAAACTTGCATTTTGCCCTTGATGAATCGGGAAATACCCATTGTAGCCGATGACTATGTGGAGCTGGATTTCGGAACCGGCTGCGTTAAGATGACTCCTGCCCATGATCCCAATGACTTTGATGTCGGTCTTCGTCATAATTTGGAAGTCATTCGTGTTTTGGATGATAACGGCAAAGTCAACGAAAACGGCGGAAAGTATGTCGGTATGGACCGCTATGAGGCCCGTGAAGCCGTCATAAAGGATTTAGAAGAACAGGGCTATCTCATTTCGGCAGAGGATTATTCTCATAATGTGGGAACTTGCTATCGCTGTCACAATGATGTGGAGCCGATTATCTCCGCCCAGTGGTTTGTTCGCATGAAGCCTTTGGCCGAGCCGGCGATCGCTGCGGTCAAAGAGGGGAGAACGAAATTTGTTCCTGCCCGCTTTACCAAGAATTATATCAATTGGATGGAAAATCTCCACGATTGGTGTATTTCCCGCCAGCTCTGGTGGGGCCATCAGATTCCTGCCTGGTATTGCGCTGACTGCGGCCATGTAACCGTTCCTTATGAGGATCCGGACTGCTGTGAAAAATGCGGCAGCAAGAATATTACACGGGATGAAGATGTTCTTGATACATGGTTCTCTTCTGCTCTTTGGCCCTTTGAGGTTCTTGGTTGGCCGGATACCAACGCGGAAGATTATAAATACTTCTATCCGACGGATGTCTTGGTTACGGGCTATGATATCATTACTTTCTGGGTTTCCAGAATGATATTCTCTGCGATTGAGCATACCGGTAAGGAACCCTTCCATACGGTCTTGATCCACGGCCTTGTCCGGGATAGTCAGGGCAGAAAAATGTCCAAGTCCCTGGGCAACGGTATCGATCCCCTGGATATGGTGGATAAGTTTGGCTCGGATGCTCTCCGTATGAACATGATTTCCAATAACTCTCCCGGAAACGACATGCGTTTTTATGTGGAGCGCTGCGAAGCCATGCGGAACTTTGCAAACAAGATTTGGAATGCCAGCCGTTATGTTATGATGAATATGGCTGGCGGCGAGGTTTGCCTCCCTGCTTCGGATAAGCTGGAAATCTCAGATAAGTGGATTCTTTCCAAGCTGAATAAGACCATAGCCGAAGTCACGGAAAACCTGGAAAGCTATGAGCTTGGTGTTGCCGTTTCTAAAGTCTATGATTTCATTTGGGATGACTACTGCGATTGGTATATCGAGCTGACCAAGGCAAGGCTTTACGGCGAGGATGCGGAAAGCAAGGCTACTGCTCAGCAGGTCCTTCTTTATGTCCTGGATGCGTTCCTCCGCTTGCTCCATCCCTTTATGCCTTTCCTCTCCGAAGAAATCTTCCAGGCTTTGCCTCACAAGGAAGAGGCTCTGATCGTTGCAGAGTGGCCCGTTTATAAAGAAGAGATGAACTTCGTCAAAGAAGCTGAAGAAATGGAAGCCATTATGGAAGCCATTCGCAGCATCCGGAACCGCCGTGCGGAAATGAATGTGGCGCCCTCCAAGCGCTGCTCTCTCTTCGTGGTTACTGATCAAACCGAGACCTTTACGGCAGGTATTCCTTTCTTGAAACGTTTGGCATATTCGGACGAAGTTACTCTCTGTTCCACTGAGCCGGAAGAACACAGCAAAATGGTTTCCTGCGTTACCTCCGGAGCAGCAATATATATGCCTATGGATCAGCTTATTGATAAAGAGAAAGAAATGGAGAGGATTGCAAAAGAGCTTTCCAAAGTCGAGAAAGACATCTCCATGCTTGAAGGTAAGCTTTCCAATGCAAACTTTGTTTCCCGGGCGCCCGAAGCTGTCGTTCAGGGTGAGAAGGAAAAACTGGAAAAAGCAAAAGCCCTTTATGCACAGCTGCAGGATTCCAAAGAAAGACTCTCTGCCCTATAATTTTTCAGCGGCCTATTAAGGCCGCTGTTTTTTTCATGATTTCTATCATTTCTATGAATTGGACTTTATTTCTCCCTTTGATAGAATGAGAAAGTAAATATGATTGCTTCGGCATCTACAGAAAGGTTAGGTATTAATTATGGCTGAAGAGTTCAGAAGAGAAAGCGATTCCATCGGCACTTTAGATGTGCCTGCAGATGCTTATTACGGTGTTCAGAGCCTCCGTGCTTATCGGAATTTTCCCATAACCGGTCATCCCTCAAATTACCGTTTTATGCATAATGTAGTCAAAATCAAAAAGGCTGCCGCAATTGTTAACCTTGCTTGCGGCGCAATTCCCGAGGACCGTTCCAAAGCCATCGTGCAGGCTTGTGACGAAGCTTTGGAAGGAAAGTTTGATTCTGCCTTTATTACCGACGCTATTCAGGGCGGTGCCGGCACTTCCGCAAATATGAATGTCAACGAAGTGATTGCCAACCGTGCCACAGAAATTCTCGGGGGCAAAAAAGGCGAATATCTCTGCCATCCGAATGACCATGTGAATAACGCTCAGTCAACCAATGATGTCATTCCCTCCGCAGGAAAGCTGACTGTTCTGGAAATGACAGATGAACTGATTCGTGAGCTGGACCTTTTGATTGCTTCTCTGAAGAAAAAAGCCATAGAGTTTGACGGCATTTTGAAGATGGGCCGTACACAGTTGGAAGATGCTGTTCCTATTCGTCTCGGTCAGGAATTCTCCGCCTATGCCTCTGCTTTGGAGCGCGGCAAGGCCCGCATCCTGAAGAATAATGAAGAGATGCGTGCCCTGAATATCGGCGGCACTGCCATTGGTACGGCTATTAATGTAAAGCGCTATTATCTGGATCATATCTGTGAGGAACTCTCAAAGGTTTCCGGATATGAACTTTTCCATGCGGAGAATTTAATTGATGCAACGCAGAATGTGGATTCCTTCGCCTGTGTTTCCGGCGCTTTGAAAGCTCTGGCAATCAGCCTTTCCAAGATGAGCAATGACCTCCGTCTTCTGGGAAGCGGTCCTCGCACCGGTATTATGGAACTGAATCTTCCTGCTATGCAGAACGGTTCCTCTATCATGCCCGGTAAGGTAAATCCCGTTATTCCCGAAGTCGTTTCTCAGGTCGCATTTGCAGTCATTGGCAATGATATGACCATCGCCATGGGCGCTGAGGGCGGCCAGATGGAACTGAATGCTTTTGAGCCCGTCATTTTCTATAAGCTCTTTGAATCTTTGGAATGTCTGACACACTGCATGGAGACTCTTCGTGTTAACTGCATTGACGGTTTGACGGCTAATAAAGACATTTGTGAAGAGCATTTGAATCGCAGTGTCGGTATCGTAACGGCACTCTGTCCCTATATTGGCTATAAAAAATCAGCAGAGCTTGCAAAGGAAGCCTTGAAGACCAATGTTCCCATCAAAGAGTTGATCATCCGCCACGGTATCATGGATAAGGAACAGTTGGATAAGATTCTGGATCCTATGGTTCTGACTGAGCCTGAAGCTTAATGGAATAATCGGCAGCAGATAGCTACGCTAAACGCCGACATTCTGCAAATGAAAAAGCGAGAGGACATGATGCCCTCTCGCTTTTCTTTTATCCGATCTTCAGTTTTTTTTCTGCGGCAAAATTATCTGCAAGACGGAAATTCGGTGAAATAGGCCTGCAGATTATCTGTCTTTACACATTAAAGAGGAAGTTGACGACATCGCCATCCTGCATGACATATTCCTTTCCCTCACTGCGAAGAAGACCCTTGGATTTGGCATTGACAAGTGTTCCGCAGTTTTTCAGGTCCTCAAATGCAATGACCTCCGCACGAATGAATCCACGCTCAAAATCCGTGTGTATTTTTCCTGCGGCCTGTGGGGCCTTGGTTCCTTTTTTAATGGTCCAGGCGCGGCACTCGTCACTTCCTGCGGTAAGGAAGGAAATGAGGCCCAAAAGGGAATAGGAGGCCTGAATGAGGCGGTCTAAGCCGGAATGCTCCAGTCCGAGCTCCTCCATAAACATCGCTTTTTCTTCTGGATCCTCCAGCTCGGCAATGTCTGCCTCCAGTTTGGCACAAATCGGCAGCGCGAGGCAGTCTTCAGATTCAGCCAATGCCTTGACTTTTTTAAAATATTCCACGGACTCCGGATCGCCCACGGAGTCTTCATCCATATTTGCGGCATATATGGTTTTCTTCAGTGTAAGCAGATCAGAGGTGGAAATCAAAGCATAATCATCCGTGCTGCACTCAAATGTTCTTGCCAGTTTTCCGGCATTCAGGTGTTCAAGAAGGGCAGAGAAGACTTCAACCTCATGATTAAAGCGCTTATCTCCGCCTTTGGCAGCTTTCTGAGCTTTATCGATCCTCCGTTCAACCATTTCAATGTCCGCCATTACAAGCTCAAGGTTGATGATTTCAATATCGCGGATCGGGTCGGTAGAGCCCTCCACATGGGTAATGTTGCTGTTATCAAAACAGCGAACAACATGGACGATAGCATCTGTGTTTCGAATGTTTGCAAGGAATTTATTGCCAAGACCTTCGCCTCGCGATGCGCCTTTGACCAAACCGGCAATATCCACGAATTCAATGACAGCCGGAGTGAATTTTTTGGGTTGATGCTGGTCTCGGAGCCATTCCAGACGGCTGTCAGGCACGCTTACAACGCCCACATTGGGATCGATCGTGCAGAAAGCATAGTTATCGGCAGGGACTCCTGCATTTGTGATGGCATTAAAAAGGGTGGACTTGCCGACATTAGGCAATCCAACAATACCGAGTTTCATTTTTTTACCTCTTTTTCAGTTTCTCTGGTCAGTATAACAAATATTGGGATTCATTACAAGTATTGAAATAAAAATCACCTCGCCGGAGCGAGGTGATATTGGAGGTGCTGACCCGATTTGAACGGGTGAATAAAGGTTTTGCAGACCTTTGCCTTACCACTTGGCCACAGCACCGTATGGAGCGGGTTACGAGGCTCGAACTCGCTACCTCCACCTTGGCAAGGTGGCGCTCTACCAGATGAGCTAAACCCGCATTTGCTCGGATATTATATTGTTTTTTATGATTTTTGTCAATAGGGAAAAAAAGAAAGTTTAAAGAAAGTAAGAAGGGGATTCTTGACGAAGTCATACAATAGTGCTATGATATGCGTGCTCGCCGCTGTGTTGGAATAGGTAGACAATGCGGACTTAAAATCCGCCGGTAGCAATACCGTACCGGTTCGAGTCCGGTCAGCGGCACCAACAAAGAACACACTTTTGTCTACCAAAAGTGTGTTCTTTGTTTATCCAAGCCGCAGGCTTGGTATATCATCACGCGTTAGCGTGTATATCATCAAAGGCGGCTTGCCGCCTTTGCATATCATCACGGTGCCAACCGTGCATTTTCTTTTCTGCGGCTTGATGAGATACAGCCCTTGCGGGCTGATGATATCCACGACTTCGTCGTGATGATATGCAAGGCTTCGCCTTGATTTGCTTACCGAAATATGATAGGCTGTTTTCAAAAGGGGTGGTTTAATGGCAAAAAATTATCTATTTGAATATTCCGAGCAGCTTGCAGCAGAGATAGAAATGCTTTGCCGGAATATCAAAGCACCATCCAATACGCTTTTCCAGATTCGTAAAAGTTCAAGCAGCGTTTATGCCAACATTCGTGAAACAAATTACGGACAGAGCAAACCTGATATGCTTTCCAAATTTGAAATTGCCCTTAAGGAATGCAGTGAAACAGAAGGCTGGCTGAAGTTATTGTTCAACACAAAGAGCATTGATGAAGAAACATATAAAAGCCACAGAAATCTGTGCGGCAGAATCAGACGGATACTCATTGCAAGCTGCAAAAC
>JAZUFG010000030.1:0-4370 GCA_045640565.1 Oscillospiraceae bacterium
GGAATCGGCGCTGGCGGAAATAGTCCTAGTTCTGCCGAGAGTGTCTGTCTTATAGGTTATTGTATTTCCTGACAGGACAAACACCGTGCCGTTTTCAACACCGGAAGCAGCGCTTCCGCCAAATGTAGTTGACCCGGAGAATGTGCTCCAAGGTGTTTCACCGGAAACATTACCGTGGTCACCGTGGGTAAAGGTAATCCTAGGATACTCATCGTTTTTCTCAAATTCAATGTCAATGGTATGCGTCTTTTCATCCGCTGTAATTGTTGAAGAATAAGTCACATTTACCCTTCTGGTAATGTATGTGGCGCCACGCTGCCCGGGATAGCACTCGATCTCGCAGATAGGGCCATTCTTATCAATAACTACTTTCTTGGAATCCTTATCATAAGAAATAGTCGCGCCATAGGGGATATCTTTCAGCGTAAAAGAGGATTCTCTATTATTCTCGCCAAGTTCTTTATGCTCCTCATCCGCTTTTCCGCTGCCATCCTGCCACTTAACAATGACATAGCTGGCAGACCTGTAAACATTAACCTTCTGCTCAGACATATGCACCGTGACATCGCAGGTTTTTTCTTCCCACTTGGCTGTCAAAGAAACGCTGCCGTAGGTATAGCCGTCCTCATCCGTGGGCGCAGCCGTCAGGACTTTTCCGCATTCCCAAAGATAGTCATGGACACCGGTGACATAGTCAATGCCCTCTTCCAGGCCGGAAGCTGTGGGACTCGAAATATCCGAACCCACAATCCAACCGAGGAAGTTGGAATCGTCACTGTCGGGAACCCAAAGCTCGAAATCGTCTCCGTATTTGTAGGTCTCGGACACGGAAGAGTTGATATCAGAGGAATTGTAATAGTTATAAGTGACCGTATAGCTGACAGGCTCCACCTTTGCGGTAACAGTCAGAGGAACGCCGGTCAAAGGATAGCTATCCAGGTTTTCGGGAATACCCTCACCGGATATGACCAATCCGGTAACCTTGTAGCCGAAATCGGGAACAATGCCGACCGTTGTCGTACTCTGATCATCCCGGAGTTCAAAAGTGGATAAACCGGGCGTCAAAACCGTGCCGACTTTCTTTTCCAGCTTTGCCGTTCTTCCGAGGACCTCACCGGAACCGTCCATAACCTGGGCATGGTCGCCGGCAAGAACCGTAATCTTTGCCAGATTTCTCTCAAACTTCGCGACATAGGAGGCCGCGGCATAAATCCCCTCTTCGGTCTTCGGTACTTCCAAAGTTGCCTCGGCGTCGGTAATCTCCGTGTCGGAATAATTGCCCAGCGCATCTCTTACTCTCTCATACCAGCCCGCATAGAGATAGCCGTCATCGGGAACCGCAGTAACCTCGGGAGCAGTGCCGGTAACAGCGCCAATAGGAATAGCGAACTGGGGACCGGTAAGAGGAATGGGGCTGCTGTCATCCTTTAGGCTTAAACTGCCGCCGCTCTCAGCCAAATACTGCAGGTAAACCTTGTTCTCCTGCAAAGATGCCGAGTAGACCGTCAAGCCCAAACGGGGAGTAAGGTCGGAAGTAAAGCTATTGGAAATAAGGGAAGAGACTTCGTTCTCCACACGGTACCAACCCAAGAAGGTATAGCCGGGGAAGGGCTGGTCGGAAGCTCCCTTAGAAACCGTAAAGGTTCCTTCCTCCTCATCTACGTCAATCGCGGGATTCTTGAAAGCCACACCCTCGGTATCGGTTTTCAGTGTGAGCCAACGGGGATAGAGAGTCAGATCCTTCTCTGCATTGATTTCCGCTGCCGCAACGCCGCGGAAGCTTCCGTAGTCCTTGGCATCCCACCAACCCAGGAAGAAAAGATCCGTTCCGGGATAGCTTGCCGTGGGAAGCTTGAGTTTGCCGGTGCTCTCGTCTACAGTTGCAGTGGAATAGTCAATGCTTTCATTCTCCACCTTTTCAAAGGTCACCGTGCGGGCATAGATGACCGTCTTCCAAGACCAGCCGTTTGTATTCACGCTGTCATAGCCCAAGAAGAGATTATCTTCCGAATACCAACCAAGGAATTTAACATTTTCCGCCGCAGGTTTAACCTCAATATTCTTCAAGGTAAAGCTATCCAAACCTGCAGACAGAGTCTCCGTACTTTCCAACCTGACCCAATGAGCAAAGAGATCCAAACTTCCGTTGGCAGAGCCGGCCTGAATGGATTCCAAATTCGGATAGCGATTACCGGTGGAATCAAACCAGCCAAGGAATTCCCAGCCCTCAATGGAAATGCTCAAATCCGAGGTTGTTAAGTCGTCAAAGTATCTCTCAACACTGCCAACGGGGGTGTTAAAACCAGCTTCCTCTCTGGGATCCCCGAAGAAACGAACCTTATTATTCTCAAACTGCGCCGTCAAAGTAACAGAAGCCGTGGGCTCGTAATTCTTGGCGCCTCTCATGGGGCCGGCGGCCTCTGCACTGTCGGAGAGCCAGGACTCAACACTGTGGCCGGGATAGGAAACAGTAGGAACCGTAAGCGACTCTTTGTAATAAAGGGATGTAAAGTTCTCGCCGGAACCGGATTCCCATTTTGCTCCGGATGCGGCAGCATCGCCCAAAGACCAGGTGACTTGATAGGGCAGATAGGCTTCCAAAGTCGCAGAACCTACGGGCATCTTAAAGGTACCGGACTGGCCCGTCAGGGCAGTAATCAGTTCCGTTCCCTGCATCAGATAAACCTTTGGAGCGGGATGGCTGCCATCATCTTCATAAATGAAACTGTATCTAACATCTACGCCTGCATCAATTTGAATGCCATCTGCTCCGATAGTGCTTGCAGTAACCTCAAATTTTCCGGCATCTCCGCTTGTTCCCGAGAGGACAAGATCGGCTCCCCGCTTCAAAGATACCGTCAAACAGTTGGGGTCAACCGTCCAAACGCCATAAAGGGTAACAACACTGGAGAATCTCTGTCTGCTTCCCAAAGCGTAGAAATTATCAAAATCATCCGTCCAACCGGCAAGAATATAACCCTTCAAGACAGCAGAATCTTTGCCGAGGAGGGTAATCTCCCGACTGCCGGAATACTCAAGGGTGATGGAATCCTCGCCATTCATTGCCATCGTGGCGCCGCTATAGCTATCACCATTTTTATGAGCATAGTAGTAAACGATATGATTTTGGGTGCCTTCTCCAACATCGTGGTCACCGTAGTCCATTTCCACACGCTCACCGGAGGACATATTGCTGGCCACATCCGCATTGATGGGACGGACAACCATGCTCCGTTCCATTTTCCTATTCGAGTTTTCACCGGTACTGGAAATCGTATAGTTAACCTGGAAATAACCCAAGTCATCGGCAGACTCCGCGCTGCCTGCAGCTGTAGAGGCGCCAAGAGGATAGTAATTGACCGTCAGCTCATCTACACAGAGCCTTCCCGCATAGGCGCCTTCGTTTACCAGCATGGACACCGGATCGGATTCGCCGGAGTTCAGGCAAACCTGTCCCTTCTCATTCAAGGTCAAATAGCCGTTCTTCACACTGTAATCCAAATTGGTGAAGCAGAAGGCATTTGCTTTCAGTTCTTCGTCCTCGTAGGGGGACACCTTGGCGCTCAAAGTATACGGGGCACTTGCGTTTTCGCCGGTGGTAACACTACGGGAATAGCGCAGCAAATCGCCCAAAGAGGTATCCAAAATATCCGAAAGGACCGCCGCATCCGATTCAAAAACAGATTCATCATAGACCTTCATGGCAGAAGTCATAATTGTCCCTATAGCGGCAACCAAAAGGACCAAAATGATGACTGTTGCAAGAATCTCAATCAAGGTAAAGCCTTTGCGGTTCATGCGGGAGCCCAAAAATGTTTTCATAGAATCAACCTCCGAAGGAAAAACTGAAGCCCCAAACAGCGGGCTGAAAATATGCCGAACCCACGGTTCCCAAAAAACGGGAACCGTGGCAAACAATCACTCTGAAGCAGAACGGGAATAGGAATATAGCGCGCCATCCCCGGAACGGTAGAGATCCACCCGGTAACTGACCGCTTCGCTATCTCCGATTTTTAATTCCAAAGATTTGCCTTTGTCCCCTGAGCGCAGCTGAGATACGCTCTTCTTTTCCGCAAACTGAAGTTCCGCGGAAATCGCCTCATCGGATTCCTTCGCCAGCTTATTCATCCTGCTTGGTGAGGTCACCATGGTGAAAAGCAACACGGAAGCCATGGTAAAGACCAAAATTGCAGCCATGGACTCCACCAAAGTCTCTCCCAAACGGGAGCAAAATTTTGGGTCAATCATAAAAGTTGTGGGATGAAGGATTTCTGATGTAGGGCTTCCGGCTGACATCGAACAGCTTCAGGAAGAAGTAATCGTCGTCTGGATAGCCGTATCCCTTACGCCGGAGAGTTTTGATTTTGTTG
>JAZUFG010000031.1:0-21051 GCA_045640565.1 Oscillospiraceae bacterium
GAATACATAAGGAATCAGTTGCAAGAAGATGAGATGGCAGATCAAATAAGCATCCAAGAATATGTAGACCCGTTTACGGGTAGCAAGACGAAGTAGGCAAAACAAGACACCCCTTTAGGGGTAGCCCGAAGAAGTAATGCGGGTGGCGAACCTTTTCGGAGCCCCTTTAGGGGTGTGGCCTGTATTATGCCCTTCCAGGGCTTATTCAAGCCTCCGGCTTAGCCGGAGGTTGTGACTTGCATGATTTCGGCTCTTAGCGTACCCATGTACGCCGACAGAGCCAAAATCCCGCAATCTCGCGGTCCCTCTCTCCCTAAGGCGCACGCCCGTTCGGACGGTGATCTTTTTGCAGTTGAAAATCAGTTTTTGATGCTCTCGTAGAACTGCGCTTTTGCGGCGGATTCATAGGGAACGACCCAAAGGGTCCCGACTCCCAGGCAGAGAGCGCCCACAATATACCAGCCGATGAAGCTGAGATCCAGAACAAAAAGCTGCCACTTGTGGCCCCGCATCATTTCCATGCTTTCGTCAATACACCGGCGCCAGTCATAGTCGGGATGGTCTGCCTTGATGTAATAGGCCATGGAGTAGGCATAGTATTTGATAATACCGGGGATGATCAGAAGAAGACCCCAAAGGAAGGTGTATATGGCCGTCATAAGACCGATAAGGAAATTCTGGTCGAAATCCTTTCCGAATCCCTGAAATAGCTCTCCGAATTCCATGGATTTGTCGTCTCTGGCTCCTTTGAGGAACATGGCCGAGAGGGCAAAGGTAATAGGCCCGACGATAATAATGGCCCCCAGGCCGGGGACTACGGTTCCCGCAGCGGCAGTCAGGAGACCTGCCACGGCGCAGACACCCAGGGCCATGAGCCAGGAATTCCCGAAGATTTCATTGCCCAACTGTTCCCGGGCTCTTGCTTTAAGTTCTTTTCTGTTCATCAAAATTACCTCCAAGGTGTTTTTTCTAATTATTGGCTGTTATGCTTCTTCTTTCAAGCCTGAATTTCGGATAGCAGGCGAAGAAGAAGGCTTATTTTTTTGCGGGTAAAGACTCGGGCAAAAAGGGAGAGGTTTTCCTCAGAATGCTCTGTCTCCCGGCTGAAGCGTTCGGCAGTGGAAATCAGGTCACTTTCCCCCTGGGAGCAGGAAAAAATGGCAAGAAGAGAAGCCACGGAAAACGCAGCTCTCCAAAGGACTTTCCCGTCATAAGCTGCCTGCAGGAAATATTTGTTGATATAATAGGAGAAAAGCCGCTCTGCGGCAGTTTCGTCCCAGCGAAGGGCTGCTGCCGGAGAATTTACGATAGCCCGGTCTTCTTCCCGCAGGAATTCCATTCGCTGAAAAACGGAAAGAAGGCGGGAGAGATCATCCTTTTTTGCTTTACCGCAGGGAACGGCAGCCGGAGAAAATTCCGGGTCCAGAGTTCGCTCCAGTCCCTCAGAGTATAAAAGAATCGTTGAGATTCTTTCGGAAAGGGGAGTTTGTCTGTCAGAAAGAATTTGCAGAACTTTTGCTTTCCCTTTCAGAATGGCAAAATAACAGTCCGCATCGATATCATTGAGGGAAGGCGGGTCCGTATTTTGCTCTTCTGTGATGGCAAAATCCTCGGAGAGCACCAGCCTTGCCACCTCAGGGCAGGAAATGCTGAGGCCCAGTTGGGTACGGCTTCCGAATTCATATCGGAAGCGAGGATAAAATGCGCATACCCGGGTGAGGGCGCTTTCTCCTAAGTTTTTTTGCAGACTGCAGAGGCCTTCTTCCGTCAGCATGGGGCAATTTCCCTGCGGAAAGGAGAGTATCATCTCCCCATCCGCATCCCGCTGCAGAAGTTTGCGGACACTTTCACCTAATTTGCCTTCCAACTTTTGATAATAGTCAAGGTGCTCCGGATCCACGCTGATTTCCCAACAGCTGCAGCAGGTGTCCGGACATGCGCCGCAAAGGCAGGAAAAACGGTCATAATAACTCGGCTTTTCCAGAATCATTTTCTTTTATCCTCATAAAAAGAACAAAGGTCCTTCAGAATACAGTTTTCGCAGTCCGGCTTTCTGGCATCACAAACGGCTCGGCCGAACATCACGAGTCTATGGCAAAAGTCAGAGCTTTCCTCAGGAGGCAGAATTGCCCGAAGCTGGGTCTCAACCTTTTCGGGTTCCTTGCCTTTTGCCAAGCCCAGGCGGTTGCTGATGCGGATGCAGTGGGTATCGCAGACAACAGCAGGCTGTCCGTAGAGGTCACCCAAAAGAAGGTTTGCGGTCTTTCGTCCCACACCGGGCAGGGCAAGAAGCTCCTCCATGCTGGCCGGGACTTTTCCGCCATGCCGTTCCTCTAAAGCCTTGCAGGCTTCCACGATGTCCTGTGCCTTGTGATGATAAAATCCGCAGGAGCGAACATAGTTCTCCACCTCGCTGACATCGGCCGTGGCAAAGTCGTGCAGGCTCGGATAGCGGGCAAAGAGAGCGGGGGTGATTTCGTTCACCCGGGCATCGGTGCATTGGGCACTGAGCCGGACGGAAATCATCAGCTCATAGTCTTTCTTATAATGAAGCGCACACACCGGGTCAGGGTAGAGCCCTTTCAGCCGGGATATGATTTCACTCACCTTATCATTCTTTTTCATGGGAACCTCCGGACATCCGTTTCAGGGGATTACTGTCAGGGAAAGTATAACATTTTCTCGGGGAAAATACTAGTGAAATACTGCAGAAGAAAAACAATTCGGAATTTCTTTTCCTATTTGCGCTTGATGGGAAAGAGAGATTTTCCTTTCTATTTTGGTGAAATCGTGCTAGAATACCCGCAGCCGATCGGGAAGGAGGGAGCGCCGTGAGCGAAGATAAGGGAAAGAGTCTGATGGTGAATATGGAAGACTATGTCTGCCTGGACCTGGAGACTACGGGCTTGAACCCAAACTATCATGAGATTATCGATATCGGCGCTCTTCGTGTCCGGGGAGGAAAGCCTGTGGTCAGGTTTTCCACGTTGGTGAAGCCGGATGCCTGGATTCCCGCCGCTATCACAAACCTCACGGGGATCAGTAATGCCATGGTGGAAAAGGCTCCGCCTATAACGGCAGTTCTTCCGGAGTTTCTGGATTTCCTGGGGGATGATGTCATTCTCGGTCACAATGTCTGTTTTGACCTGGGCTTTCTTCGTTTTGCCTGTCGGCACTACCTGGGCAGAGATTTGCCCAATGACTATATTGATACCCTTCGCCTCGCAAGAAAGCTGATTCCCTGGGAACCGCACCATAGGCTTTCGGATTTGGAGCGTCTTTTCTGCCTGAAGAACGAGTGTGCCCACCGGGCACTTTCAGATGCCAGGCTGACCCATCACTGCTATCGGGCGATGATGGAACAGTTTGGAGAGGATATCCCGAAATACTGATAATAACAAAGCGCCGGGTGCCCCGCTTGGGACACTCGGCGTATATTAATTCTATTTTTCAGTTTCAGAAAATACCCTGAGCCATCATGGCCTCAGCCACTCGGAGGAAGCCGGCCAGATTGGCGCCGGTCACCAGATCGTAGCCAAATCCGTATTCCTCTGCAGCTTCGGCGCTGATTTTGTGGATATTCACCATCATTTTTTGCAGCTGACTGTCAACCTCCTCTGCGGTCCAACTGAGCCGCTCGGAATTCTGGCTCATTTCCAGAGCGGAAACGCCAACACCGCCGGCATTGGCAGCCTTGGAAGGAGCGACCAAAATGTCTTTCCGGGTCCGCAGATAGGCAAGTGCCTCGTTTGTTGTGGGCATATTGGCCACTTCAATATAGTATTTTACCCCGGAGGAGACTATTTTGCGGGCAGATTCCAGATCCACATCGTTCTGCGTCGCTGCCGGCATATAAATATCCACATCCCGGACGCCCCAACATTTTTGCCCGGCCACAAATTCACAGCCGAATTTTTCGGCGTAGGGTCTGCAATGAAGGGGGTCCTTTGCCCGCATTTCCAGAATGAAATCGAGTTTTTCATCACTGCATACGCCATCCGGGTCATGGATATAGCCATCCGGCCCTGCAAAATAGGTTACCTTTGCACCCAACTGGGCAGCCTTTTTCATGATGCCCCAGCCGACATTGCCGTAACCGGACATGGCAATCCGTTTCCCTTCCAGTGTGTCGCCTTCGTGTTTCAGGATCTCTGTCAGAAAGTAAATAGCTCCGTAACCTGTCGCTTCCGGACGGATCAGGCTTCCGCCGTAGCTCTGCCCTTTTCCGGTGAAGGAACCGTTTTCAAAGGAGCCCTTCAGGCGCCGGTACTGGCCGAACATATAGCCGATTTCCCGGCTTCCCACACCCATATCTCCGGCCGGGACATCAATGTCAGCGCCGATGTAGCGGTAAAGAGCGGAGATATAGCTTTGGCAGAAACGCATGACTTCACTGTCCGATTTTCCCGTAGGGTCAAAATCGGAACCGCCTTTTCCTCCGCCGATGGGAAGACCTGTGAGGGCGTCCTTGAAGGTCTGCTCAAATCCTAAAAATTTGATAACGCTTTCGTTGACATCCTTCTGGAAGCGAATGCCGCCCTTGTAGGGACCCAAAGCACCGTTGAACTGGCAGCGCCATCCTCGATTGGTGTGATAATTGCCGTTGTCATCCATCCAAACCACCCGGAAAGTAAACATCCGCTCAGGTTCCGTCATCCGGTTAAGCAGATCTGCCTGAATATATTCCGGATGCCGCTCAAGAACAGGGCTGAGATTATGGAGAACTTCTTCCACGGCCTGGACGAATTCCGGCTCGGTTCCGTGCTTTTTCCTTGTGTTTTCAAGAACATCACTCAAATACGGATGCATATTTTCAGGACTTCCTTCTTATTAAAAATTTTAATAGGTACCATGAATTACTATTTTTAATATAACATATAAATTTTTATAATGCAACTATTGAATACGATTAAATTTGGCAGATTTTGGTATTTTTCTTTGTGCATAGTGAATAATTTGACAAAAATGTCAGGATGTGTTATAAGGGAATCAGTCTTTTTTTGGAGGGTGCGAGTATGAAGTTTTTCTGGCCCGTTCTCTGCGCAGAGTGCCTTGCCCTTATGGTTATTTTTGTTATGGAGGAGCGCAGAGGCCGCTTTGCTCTTTCGGTTTTTCTCAAGGGGACTGCCTCATTATGTTTCGTGATCCTAGGCTTTTTGGCTAAACGCTTTTGTTCGGATCCTTCTCTTGCCGGGTCTGTCATGACCGGGCTGATTTTAGGTGCCATAGCGGATGTGCTTTTAAATCTCCGTTTTGTCTTCGTGAAAATCGGCTCCGTCTTTTTCTTGGGCGGGACGGCTGTATTCCTTGCAGGCCATATTTTCTATTTGGCGGCGCTCTTGCCCCGTTCGCCCAATCCATGGCTTTGGCTGGCCGTCGGTGCCATTTTAACTGTCCTTGTCATGTTCTGGATCTTCGCCAAGATCACGGCCAAGCCTGCCTTCAAGGTCTTCGGCGTTTTCTATATCGGTGCTGTGATGATGATGGCATGCGTGGCTTTTGGAAATCTGCTTGCAATGCCGGGAGCGCACACAGCGGTTTTTGCTGCCGGAGCCGTCAGCTTCCTGGTGAGTGATATTGTTCTGATTTTGAATACTTTCGGCAAGGAAAGCAAATTCTACCTCAGAATGACGAACCTGACGCTCTATTATCTCGGCCAATTGGCCATTGCTATCAGTCTCAGCCTGATATAAGGGATATTTTTCTTTGGGAACAGCCATGCTGTTCCCTTTTTGCTTGCAAAAAATGGGGGCATCGTCTATAATGATGCCTACTGAATAAACCGCTTGGCGGTTTGCCGCGTTATTCCATAAATAGAATCAGATTGGGGGAAAGGAGGAACGCTCATGTATCAGCCTTTAGCGGACGAGATTCGTCCGGAATCCATTGATGAAGTCTACGGTCAGCAGCATATTTTGGGTGAAGGGGCGCTTCTTCGTCGGATTATTGAATCCGGCTCCATTCCCAATATGATTTTTTACGGTCCCAGCGGCGTTGGAAAGACCACAGTTGCCAATATCATCGCAAAAAAAACCAATCGGAAGCTCTGCAGGCTCAATGCCACAACGGCTTCCTCCGGTGATATCAAAGATATTGTTGCCCAGTTGGATACCTTCCTGGCACCTGAGGGCATTCTTCTCTATTTGGACGAGATTCAGTATTTCAACAAGCGCCAGCAGCAGTCCCTCCTGGAACACATTGAAAACGGGAGGATCACACTGATTGCTTCCACCACAGAAAATCCCTATTTTTATATTTATAATGCGATTTTGAGCCGCTCCACGGTTTTTGAGTTTAAGCCCATTGAACCGGAGGATGTTCAAAAGGCCGTTTCCCGGGCCGTCAGCTATATGGGTAATAAGCTTAGCCTGCAGGTGGAGGAAGAAGAGGGAACGGAGGCAAGCATTGCCCGGGCCTGCGGGGGTGATATCCGCAAAGCGCTCAATAGTGTGGAACTTCTGTTTACGGCCTCTCCCATGAAGGATGGCAAGGTCTATTTGAGAAAAGCAGATGCCGAGCAGATCGCGCAGAAATCCTCTATGCGCTACGACCGGGAGGGGGACCAGCATTTTGATGTGCTTTCCGCTCTGATGAAATCCCTTCGGGGTTCCGATCCGGATGCGGCCCTCCATTATTTAGCCCGCCTTTTGGAGGCGGGGGATCTCTCCGGTGCCTGCCGCAGGATCCTTTGCTCTGCCAGTGAGGATATCGGCCTTGCCTGGCCGATGGCGGTTCCCATCGTAAAAGCCTGTGTGGATTCTGCACTGCAGTTGGGACTTCCGGAGGGAAGGCTGCCTCTGGCGGAAGCCTGTATTCTTTTGGCGACTGCGCCCAAGTCCAATTCCGGTGTTATGGCCATTGATGCGGCCATGGCGGATGTACGGAAGGGAATCACGGGAGCTTTGCCCCGGGAACTTCAGAATGTCCATGCGGATGGGGCAGGTTTTGAGCGGGAGCAGGGCTATCTTTATCCCCACAATTTCCCCGGCCATTGGGTAGCTCAGCAGTATCTTCCGGATGAACTTCTGGGAAGAGAGTATTACCGCTACGGCGATAATAAGACAGAGCAGGCTGCGAAACATTATTGGGATGAGATCAAATCCCAGGCGAGGAAGAACTAGTTATGGATGTTCGTTTGCAGGATATTTTGGTGATGAAAAAGCAGCATCCCTGCGGTTCTGACCGGTGGCTTGTGATGCGGACGGGAATGGATTTTCGCCTGAAATGTCAGGGCTGCGGACATGAAGTTCTCTTGCCCCGGGCGAAGGCAGAAAAGAATATCAAAAAGATCGAGCGCCCTCAGGAATCGTTGGGCGGGAATGTATAGCCCTTGGGGCAGAAAGGCAGTTTCTATGGAGATTATTAAAAAGCACCCTGTTCGTTGGGCTGCAGTGATTCTGGAATGGCTGATTTTTTTCCTTTTCACCGCGTTGGTCATGTTTGTGGATGTGCGCCCGATCGGTCCGGAGGCTTCTTCGGTTGGTTTCGCAAGCCTGAACCAATGGGTCGCAAAGGCTTTTCCTTATCGCCCCTTTTTCCATAAGATTTCGGATTATTTGGGCTACCTTGCCATCCTTTTGGACGGCACCTTCGCATTGATAGCTCTTTCACAGTGGATTTCCCGGAGAAAGCTTTGGGCAGTGGACCATAATCTTCTCTTCCTCATGTTCTTTTATACGGTTGTGGTGATCATCTATTTCGCCTGTACAAAGATCGTTATCAACTACCGTCCCGTGATTTTAGAGTCGGAAGGCGGATTGGAGTCTTCCTATCCCTCATCCCATACGGTGCTGGCAGTTGCCTCTTTCTACACAGCGGTCCTGAATATACATGTGCTGCTGAAAAAAGAGAATCTGCAGAAGCTTGCAAATGCTCTCTGCACCTTCTTTGGTATTGCATTGATTTTAAGCAGAGTTGCCTCCGGTATTCACTGGTTTACGGATATCATCGGGTCTCTCCTGCTTATAGCTTCTTTGGTCATGACTTATCTTGCTGCATTGACGGCGCCCGCTTCTGCGGGGCACTACCAGGGAAAGAGAGTAAGCAAATGAACCGGGAAAACAAAAAAAGATCCTACGAAAAAGGCTATTATAAGACCCACGCCTGCACAGATGCTTTCACTTGCAAGGTTTGCGGCCGTCTGGTAGTTCCGGAGGGTGCAGCCAGCGAGCACCGCAATCACTGCCCCAACTGCCTTTCCTCTCTCCATTTGGACATTGAGCCCGGGGACCGTGCGGCGGACTGCGGCGGAATTATGGAGCCCATTGCAGTATGGGTCCGTAATAACGGAGAGTGGGCTCTGGTTCACCGCTGCAAGCGCTGCGGTGTCCTCAGCTCTAACCGGGTTGCGGCGGATGACAACCCCATGAAGCTCATGTCCATTGCCATGCGGCCTGTGGCAAATCCGCCCTTTCCCATCGAGCGTATGGAAGAGCTGACGGTTATGATGGCCGGGGACGGAGAATTGCCGGAGCAGTACTGCCGTCCTCCCGAAGACCTGAAAGAATAAAAAAACCTCTTGTTTTTTGAAACCGTATGGGACGATGCCCACATCGTCCCGCTTTCATTTATAACAATCAAATGAATGGGATTTGGCATAATAACATAATTTTCGGCCATTTTTTCGGATAAACTATAAGCACAACTTATAACAGAATAATAAGAAAACGCTCAGAAAAGCATTTCCATGCCTTTCTGAGCGCTATTCTTATGCCTTTGGCTGTATTCTCAAATTACTTCCGTATCAGCCCGAAGTATTTTCCGAGAGGAGATCTTTTTTGAATTCAGAGGGTCTTGCCGTTATTCAGACGCTCACCCACAGCGCCGCCCGGATGAATCAGGGCGAACTGCTCGTTCTTATAGCCGGTCTCTTCGATCAGGGCGGCCTGCAGAGCGTGGAAGATGACGATCAGGGAAGTGGTGCTAGTGGTACCCTGGCTGTTGTATTTATCGGTTTCCTTGTTTACATACTGCTTCAGAACGACATCTGCGCTCTTGGCGAGAGGGGATTCCAGGTTTTCGGTAACCGTGATGATCTTGACGCCCTTTGCCTTGCAGATATCTACGATGGGAAGAAGCTCCTTGGTTTTTCCGCCGCGGGAAGCAAAGAGCATGACATCGCCTTCCTGCAGGAAGCCGGTGGCGCCGTGAACAGCCTCAGCGGGGGAGATGAAGCGGGAAGGCCGCTCAATGCAGCACATCAGATGGGAGAAGTGCTGGCAGGCAATGCCGCTGTGACCGCAGCCGGCAGAGCCAATACGGGGAGCTTTTGCCAGAAGGTCAACAGCTTTTGCAAACTGCTCGTCGTCAAAATACTTTTCAGCCTCTTGCAGGCATTCGGCTTCGATCTTATAGGCCGCTTTTGCCTGCTCCATTGCAGCATTTGTCATAATATTTCCTCCATTTTACCGCGTCATGGACGCATTGTTTTTCTTCGGAGATTATAAACCCTTCATGACGGAAAATCAATAGGAATTGCGTCTACTTTCTGTTGACTTTTCCAAGTCTTCTCACTATAATATACGAGGAAATCAGCGGACTTCTGCTCTTTGCAGCTTTGTCCGTGTTCTTTTCAAAATATTGATCGGGAGGCACCCTATGTATCCGAATTGCACTATCAAAGCCCCGTTTTTTGAGATTGGACCCAAATCCTACCTTTATGGCGATGATGTTTTGGAGCTTGCCAAGGTTGCGGACGCAGCTTCCAAGAAATATGATGTTGACATCATCTTCACCTGCCCCATTATTGAGCTTCGCCGCGTGAAGGAAGCTACCAGCAAAATTCATGTTTTCGCTCCTCATATGGACGCCTTGAAGCCCGGCCGTGGCCTGGCGGATATTCTGCCTGAGTCTCTGAAGGCTGCCGGCGCAGAGGGCGTTATGCTGAACCATTGCGAAAAGCCCCTGACTCTTGCTGAGCTGAAGGCTCGCATTGCCCGTGCGGACGAGGTTGGTCTTGCCACCATCGTTTGCGCTGACTCCATTGCCGAAGCTTCTGCCATTGCACATTTGAACCCCAATATCATCGTTGCCGAGCCCACGGAACTGATCGGAACCGGCAAGGCCAGCGACAAGGAATATGTGGAAGCCTCCACCCGCTGCGTTAAGGAAGTCAATCCGGAGATCCAGGTCCTTCAGGGTGCCGGTATCCATTGCTATGATGACGTTTACCGCAACATTTTTGCCGGTGCGGATGCAACCGGTTCTTCCAGCGGTATTGTCGGTCTGCCCACCAAGGAAGCCCAGTATGCTATGGTCGACGATATGATCCGTGCCGTCCGTGAAGCTTGGGATGCCCGCCACAAGGCTTAATTTGTTTATTAAAACTCTTAGGAGGAAATTATAATGGAATTCAAAGTTTATCAGAAAGAGCTCGAGCTCCAGTCCCGCGGTTGGATCCCCACCTTCCATGATGTCTCCATCGATATCATGAAGATCGTTGAGGAGTCCGGCATCAAGAACGGCACCTGCTGCATCGCTTCCCACCACACCACCTGCTCCGTCATGGTTCAGGAGTGCTCTCATGACTTCGATACTTTCGATCTTGAGTACCTGCAGCATGACCTGCTCGACATCATGCGGAAGCTGATCCCCGACTTCGCCGATGAGCATCAGTATCGTCATCCCGGTCCTCTCCATGCACAGTTCGGCCGCTATGTTGACGAGCCCGGCAACTTCACCTCCATGAACACCGACGGCCACCTGCGTTCCGTCTTCTTCGGCAGAAGCGAAACCATGACCGTTAAGGATGGCAAGCTGGACGGCGGCGAATTCGCTCATGTCTACTTCATTGACTGGGACCATGTCCGTGCCCGTCATCGTCAGCTCAATGTTACCGTTATGGGTACCACTGAGGATGTTGGCTCTCGTCTTTACAACGACGGCAAGGTCATCAACACTCTGCCCAAGTTTACTGAAGAAGAGAAGGCTTACGACGCTCGTTACGACCGTTGGAAGATCAGATAATTTCGTCTTCTTTCAGGAGCGGGAAGAAATTCCCGCTCCTTTTATATTTTACCCTTGAATTATGGATTGCTTTGGGCTACTATATAGGCGAGGGGATTTTCTCCTTGATTGAACAATTATCAGGAGGTACTGTCAATGATTCGTGTTATTTTGGGAGTCAAGGGCTCTGGAAACACAAAGGAATTGATGAACTGCATCAGCGAGGCCGTCGCTGCAGAAAATGGAAGTCTTGTTTGCATAGAAAAAGGCTCGGACCTGACTTATGATGTGGACTACCGTGTCCGCCTCATTAACGCAAGTGATTATGGCATGGAAGGCATTTCCTTCCTGCAGGGGTTCCTTGCCGGTCTGCACGGCGGCAACTACGATATTTCTCATATCTTCATTGACAACCTTTGCAAGGTCTGCAATCTCAGTGCAGGCGAGTCCGTAGAGGGATTCCTTGCCTGGTGTGAAGCTTTCGGCGAAAAGAACGGCGTCAGCTTTACCATTGCTATCTCCGGCGATCCGGAGACCGCGCCTGAGGGCGTTCGCAAATACCTGTGATCTGCTGAATAGAAAAGAAGTCTGCTGCCCGAAACAAACGGGTCAATAAGGCGGCTTTTGTGAAAAGAAACCTGCTGAGAAGGA
The DNA here is from genome assembly GCA_045640565.1 of Oscillospiraceae bacterium. Classification (GTDB taxonomy): domain Bacteria; phylum Bacillota; class Clostridia; order Oscillospirales; family Oscillospiraceae; genus RGIG3159. The sequence continues at coordinate 11,596 of JAZUFG010000031.1, forward strand.
GAAATCCTTTTCAGCAGGTTTCTTTGTCTATGGGTTTTATTTTTTGTGAGCTTCCAGATTCTTGAGCAGAATTCCGGCGAGAGCTGCCAGGATAACAAAGAGGGCCGGTGTGACATTGATAAAGCTGGCCCCGAGGAGCACGAGAGCGAAGATGACAGCGGTTGCTTTGTCTATAACGGCCTTCTTCACAAGTTTCAGCATGGTGTTAAAAACAAGAACACATACGCAGACTCGAATGCCTGCAAAGGCATGCTGGATCCATGTAAGCGATGAAAAGGCGGAGATAACGCCGGCTAATATGGAAATAATGACCAAAGAGGGGAAAACCATGCCTAAGGTTGCCACGATTCCGCCGGAGATCCCTTTGAGTTTTTGTCCGACAAAGGTGGAAACATTGACGGCTATGATGCCTGGCGTACATTGACCGATGGCATAGTAATCTGTCATTTCATTTTCGGTGGCCCAGCCCTTGTTATCCACGATTTCACGCTGGAGAATGGGGAGCATGGCAACACCGCCGCCAAAGGTCATGACGCCGACCTTGGCAAAAGTAAGAAAGAGCTGCAAATAAAGGTTCATGTTTTTCCTCCTTCCGCATTTGCATTGGACTGAGGCGCCGTTTCGTCCTTGGGAGGTACTTTTTCCTCTGTCTTTGCCACCTCTTCAGGATGGGCTTCCTCCTTTTCCTCGCGGGGGGCAGGGCAGGAGGGATAGGAAGAAGAGTCCCAACTGAAACCGGTCATATCCTCGTCATAAAGCAGGTGCAGATCCGTGTGCTTTTCCAGAATATCCCGGAAAGGGTCAGCATGAAAACTGCTGCCATCCAGGGTAAGAATGATCCAGTAATAGGGCTCACCCTCCAGATAGCCGCTGACCAGCTTGCAGGGGATTTCCACGCGTTCCAGGAGGATCTGCATGGTCTGCGCCGCAGTTTTGGGGTTCAGAACACCTTCACAGAGGAAGGAATACATGGGTGTATCCGATTCACCAAGGGTATAGTCAAAACGGTCTTCAAGATAGCTGTAGAGCAGGTTCGCCTTGGCAGGGGCTTCCTTTCGGTAGCGAACGTAGCCGGCAGCAGAGGATAGCACACCGGAGACAGCGGAACGCATATTGTTCAGTTCTTCGTGGGAGCGGGAATAGCTTAGGTCCATTTCCAGGATGCGGTCAATTCCGTTGTCCGGATAGGTTTTCAGGGTGAGCACCGGCTCTTCCATGATGCTTTCAGGATTGTTTGAACAGTAGTCGGATACGATCTTCTGGCAGTTCATGTCATCCCGGTAATTGGGGAGACGGAGGGTAAGCTGACTTTTTTGTTGGCTGAGAGCTTCCTGAATGAGTTTCCGGGCCATGTAAGCGGAGTTGGCGTTTTTTATGGAATTTATCTCGGAGAGAGATTTTCGGTAGGTCACGCTGACAGTGACCTCATAGTATTTGAGAAGCTGATCACATTCGGCGGAAATATAATCCACGGAATAAGAGGCAAGGGGATTATTTTTCCATACCTCCGAGACAGCAAGATTGCTGTCTTCATAGAGATTCCCTTCATAGTTCGTGGGAACCTGAATATGTCCCTCGGTTTGATGCAGTTCCGTGATTTTTCGGACGGAATCGCAGAGCTCCTCGTAGTTGTTGGCTGTCAGATCATCCAGGCGGATTTCCTGACTGGTACTTTCATGCTCGTGCTCCACACTGTAGCTGACCGGAGAAAACCTTCCGTAGAGATCATCAGGCAGGGAACAGGCAGAGAGAAAGAGGAAAAGCACCGGGAACAGGAGAAGAAAAACTCGTTTCATGGCTCCTCCGGCTTATAAGCTGTCCATACTGAGTTGTACCATGCCGGCATCTTCGGCCTTTAGGAGGGCACCGGCAGCGGGAAGATTCTTCGTGCGGTAGCGGGAGACATTCTGGATTCCGCAGATGTCCAGTTCGGCGGCTTTTTCCAGTTTGAACTTCTTCTTCAATTGCAGGACCTGAACGCCCTGACTGCCTCTGGTAGCCTTGCTTTGAAGCTGGGCACTGGAGAAAACAAGAACGCGGCCCTCTGTGGAATAGACGGCGATTTGTTTTTCTTCCGTAAGGAAGAGAATACTTCGGATGGGGTTCTTATCGGAATAGGCGCCCGTCAGTTTTCTGCGGTTGGATTTGGTGGCGTATTGCTCCAGGGGTATTCTGGCAGTTTTTCCGTTTTCAAAGAAGAAGAGGAGGAAACCCTTGTAATCCCCGGGAGCCCCCAAAGCAATGGGAATCTCACCCTCATTCATGCCGAATTTAGCCGGGAGATACTCGCCCAAAACGGAGGCTTTGGAGTCTTCAAATTCGTTGAGGCGGAATTTATATGCCTGCGCCTGATTCGTAAAGAGCAGGTATTCCGTATTGTTGCTGGTCTCCAGGGAAGTGAGCAGTCCGTCACCCTCCTTGAATTTTTGTTCACCGGACATTCTCAGAGATTGGGGCGTGATTTTTTTGAGGTAGCCCTCTCTGCTGAGGAAGAGCGTAACGGGATAGTCCGGAGCCGATTCCTCTTCCTCTTCCAGTTGAAGCTCGGCCTCATAGATCATGCCTGTCTTTCTGTCCTTGCCGTATTTTTTGGAGACCTCTTCCAGCTCCTTAATAATAATGGCCCGTACTTTGCTGTTGCTCTTGAGGGTCTTGTCCAGGTCCTCAATTTCTTCCTGCAGGCGGCTGGTCTCTTCGGTTCGCTTGAGAATGTATTCTTTGTTGATATTGCGGAGTTTGATTTCCGCAACGAACTCTGCCTGGACCTCGTCAATGCCGAAGCCGATCATCAGGTTGGGAACGACCTCATCGTCGGATTCCGTTTCCCGGATAATGGCAATGGCCTTATCAATATCCAGCAGTATTTTCTTCAGGCCCAGGAGCAGATGGAGCTTTTCTTCCTTTTGGCTTTTCTGGAAATAAACTCTTCGCCTGATGCATTCCATTCTCCAGGCGATCCATTCCTGCAGGATTTCCCGGACACCCAAAACCTGAGGAGTTCCGGCAATCAGAATATTGAAATTGCAGGAAAAGCTGTCCTGCAGGGGAGTGGATTTGAAGAGCTTCTGCATCAGCCGGTCCGGATCCGTGCCCCGGCGCAAATCAATAGTCAGCTTCAGACCGTTTAGATCGCTTTCGTCGCGCATGTCGGCGATTTCCTTCAGCTTGCCGGCTTTCATAAGCTCATTCACTTTTTCCAAAATGAGCTCCAGAGATGTGGAGTAGGGGATCTCATAGATTTCAATGAGATTTCCTTCCTTAACATAGCGCCAGCGGCTGCGCAGCCTTACGGAACCCCTGCCGCTTCTGTAGATTTCCAGCATTTCAGAGGGGTTATAAAGGATTTCCGCACCGGTAGGAAAATCCGGAGCAGGCAGGGTCTGCAGAAGATCCGCATCCGGATCCTTGATCAAAGCGACTGTGGTATCGCAGATTTCCCGAAGGTTAAAACCGCAGATGTTGGATGCCATACCGACGGCAATACCCATGTTTGCACTGACGAGTACATTTGGGAAACTGGTTGGCAGCAGACTGGGTTCTTTTTTTGTGGAATCGTAATTATCCACCAGGTCCACGGCGTCACAGTCAATATCCCGGAAAAGCTCCTGACAGATGGGGTCAAGCTTGGCTTCTGTATAGCGGGAGGCTGCATAGGCCATATCCCGGGAGTAGACCTTGCCGAAGTTGCCCTTAGAGTCCACAAAGGGATGGAGCAGCGCTTCATTTCCCTTGGATAGACGCACCATAGTCTCATAGATAGCCGCATCGCCGTGGGGATTATACTGCATGGTCTGTCCCACAATGTTGGCGGATTTGACCTTAGCTCCGTTCAGAAGGCCCATTTTATACATGGTCCAGAGAAGCTTTCTGTGGGAAGGTTTGAAACCGTCGATTTCAGGGATCGCTCGGGAGACAATGACACTCATGGCATAGGGCATGAAATTGTATTCCAGAATATGGGTGATATCCTGCTCGGTGACACTGCCCTTCAGGCCCTTGACTCTGGGATCCACAGGACGCTGCAGATCATTTTCTTTTTTTGTTTTTCTTGCCATATTCTTCTCCTTAGCTCAGGTCTGCCAGGTCCAGGAATTCACTGCCATGTTCCTGAATATGGAGCTTTCTTCCATTCAGGTCATCGCCTTCCAGAAGATCAAAATAGTAGGCTGTGCGCTCGGCATCCTCCGGACGGACCTTGATGAGCCTTCGGGTTTCCGGGTTCATGGTGGTCATCCACATCATTTCGGGATCGTTCTCGCCAAGGCCCTTGGAACGGGCAATATTGACCTTTTTTCCGTCAAGCTTTTGAAGGATCTCACTCTTTTCGGCTTCAGTATAGGCAAAATAGGTAGAGTCCTTTGTGTTGATTTCAAAGAGAGGGGATTCCGCAATATACACGAATCCGTTTTCAATCAAGCTGGGGGTCAGGCGGTAGAGCATGGTGAGGATCAGTGTGCGGATTTGGTAACCGTCCACATCCGCATCGGTACAAATAACGACCTTATTCCAGCGGAGGTTGCTCAGGTCAAAGTTGGCAAGATCCTTCACATGCTTGTCCTTCACTTCCACGCCGCAGCCCAGGACACGGATGAGATCCGTAATGATTTCGGATTTGAAAATCCTGGCATAATCTGCCTTGAGGCAGTTGAGAATTTTGCCGCGAACAGGCATGATACCCTGGAATTCCGCATCTCGGGACTGTTTGACACTGCCCATAGCACTGTCGCCCTCAACGATATAGAGCTCCCGGAGCTCGGCATCCTTGCTCCTGCAGTCCACGAATTTTTCCACTCTGTTGGTGATATCCATGGAACCCGAGAGCTTCTTTTTCACGGTGATCCGGGTGCGTTCGGCTGTTTCACGGCTCCTCTTGTTCAGCAGGACTTGTGCGGCGATTTTGTCCGCCTCTTCCTTGTTTTCAATGAAATAAACCTGGAGCTTGGAGCGGAAGAATTCCGTCATGGCTTCCTGAATAAACTTGTTGTTGATGGCTTTTTTGGTTTGGTTTTCGTAGGAAGCTGTGGTGGAGAAGCAGTTTGTGACGAGAACAAGGCAGTCCTGCACATCCTGGAAGGTGATTTTCTGCTCATTCTTTGTATACTTGTTCGTCTGTTTCAGATAGGCATCAATGGCATAGACAAAAGCGTTGCGGACAGCCTTGTCCGGAGCGCCGCCGTATTCCAGCCAGGAGGAGTTGTGGTAATACTCCAGACGGCTCACACTGGGGGAGAAGCAGAAAGCAGAGGAAATAAGCACCTTGTAGTCGTCCAGATCTTCCCGGTCCCGCCCCTTTCGTTCGGCCTGCCAAAACTGAACAGAGGTCACGGCCTTATCTCCGGCAATCTCGTCCACATACTGGCGAATGCCGTCCTCATAGAGGTAAACGGATTCCGTGAATTTTCCGTCCGGGCCCTGATAGCGAAAACGGAAACTGATTCCCTTGTTTGCAACGGACTGCCGCCGCATGATGTCTTCAAAATATTCCTTGGGAATCCGGATATCGGCAAAGACTTCCAGATCCGGCAGCCAGTGGAAAACGGAGCCGGTAGCTTTTCTGTCCGTGGGTTCCTTTTGGAGCTCACCCACAATGGACCCCTTTTCAAAATGAAGCGTATATTTATACCCGTCCCGGCGAATAATGGCATCAAAGAAACGGGAAGAATACTGGGTCGCGCAGGAACCCAAACCGTTGGTTCCCAGAGAAAACTCGTAGTTTTTGCCGGAGTTGTTGTCGTATTTTCCGCCGGCATAGAGCTCACAGAAGACCAATTCCCAGTTGTAGCGCTGCTCCTTTTCGTTATAGTCCACGGGGCAGCCTCTGCCGAAGTCTTCAACCTGAATGGAGTGGTCCTTGAAGAGCGTTACGATGATCTCCTTGCCGTAACCCTGCCGGGCTTCGTCAATGGCGTTGGACATGATCTCAAATGCCGCGTGCTCGCAGCCCTCCAAGCCATCGGAGCCGAAAATAACGGCGGGGCGCTTCCGAACGCGGTCTGCGCCCTTCAGGGAGGTTATGGATTCATTTCCGTAGTTTTCTTTCTTTGCCATAGATTCAAATTCCTATCTCCGGAAATCCGGATTCTCATATTTTGCGATAGAACCGCATATTCATCCACTATATCTTGTGTATTATACTCGTTTTTTCGCATTTTGTCAAATTTTCCGGGGGAAAAGCGGCTGGATTGGCGGCAGAGAATGGCTCCCGATTTCCCAAAAGAGTGCTCTTTGCTGTTTTCTTCATGAAATCTTAATCGCTTTCCCCCTTTTTTCTTAAGATGGGGCAGAGTATAATATTTTTGCAAGGGAGGGAAAGAGAATGCCGAATATTTTGATTTGTGACGATGAAAAGGATATTGTCAATGCTTTAAAAATATATCTTGCTGATCCGGAATATACCCTTTTTGAGGCATATAACGGCCAAGAGGCCCTGGACATTCTGGATTCCAGGGAAATCCACCTGCTCCTTTTGGATCTGATGATGCCGGTGATGGACGGAATGACAGCCATGGCGAAGATTCGGGAGAAAAGCAATCTGCCGATCATTGTGCTGACGGCAAAGAGCGAGGATACGGATAAGATTCTGGGCTTAAACCTGGGGGCAGATGATTACATCACCAAACCCTTCAATCCCTTAGAGGTGACAGCCCGGGTGCGCTCCCAGCTTCGCCGTTACCTGAGGCTGGGCAGTGCGGCGGTCCCCAAGGAGGAGTATTGCATCGGCGCCATTTCTTTGAATGACAGAACCAAGGAAGTCCTCCTGGACGGGGACCCGGTTTCCCTCACCCCCAAGGAGTATGAAATTCTGAAGCTTTTGCTTGCAAACCCGGATCGGGTTTTCTCTCCCAAAGAGATATACAGAGAAGTTTGGAAAGAAGCTCCTCTCGGAACGGATAATACCGTTGCGGTCCATATCCGCCATCTTCGGGAAAAGCTGGAAATCAATCCCGCGGAACCGCGCTATATCAAAGTGATTTTCGGGCAGGGATACAAATTGGAAGGAGGAAGAAAAAGATGAAACGGTGGATTCGGACCCTGGCAGGGAAAACGGTGCTTTTCCTGGTGTGTATCCTTTCTCTCTGCGTTTTGGCGGCAAGCGTCGCCGGGATCGTTCTCTATTGGCAGAATGGCGGGAGCTTTTATCGAAAGTCCGAAGATGCTTTGGTGGATGAGCTCTTGGTGAACAGACAATTCAGATCATTCGGCTATTGGATTCTCTACAATGAAATCAATGGTAATGCAAGGATGCTTTCGGATTTTGCCTATCGAATTCAAGATGAAAACGGCCAGATCGTGTCAGAGTCAGAGGACTTTAGAGAATTAAAGGGCATGATTTATGCCTTTTCTTACGGCGTCATGAAAAATCCGGAGACAGGAGAAATTTCCGAGGTTTGGAACTATGGCTATACGCCGGAACTTCAGGCTGAGGATTTCAAGGAGTGGATAGAAACGCCCTTGACTTTCTACAGTGTTGCCCCAAAGGAATCAGCAGAAAATCTGGCCTATTATACAGTTTCCTTAATTTTGAGAGAGGGAACGGAAAAGGCAATGGAGATGGCATTTTTATCTTGGCTTCTTCATACCGCCTATGCTCTTCGTTATGCAGTCTATGGGATCGCCCTGGCTGCCCTCCTGGCGGCAATTGCTTCTTTCATTGCCTTGCTCTATGCAGTCGGCCGCAGGCCGGATTCAGAGGAACTGTTTCCCGGCTCTCTCCATAAGCTTCCCTTTGATTTGCTTTTTCTTCTCTGCGCTGCGCTGGGAATTGTCCTTCTTTGGTTGGCGGATGAGCTGTCCTATCGGGTAGGAGACCCTGCGGATATTCTTCTTGCCCTGCTGCTCTGCCTGGTTGGCTTGAATATGGGCCTTGGCCTCTGCATGGGCGCCGCGAGCAGGATCAAGCAGCGCAGTCTTCTGAAAAACACTCTGATATACAGGGTTTTGAGGCTGGGCTGGAGGCTGCTAAAGGCAATCTGGTCTCTGCTGAAGAAGCTCCATGCTTTCAATATGGCCCTTCTCCGGGGACTGCCTTTCGTATGGAAAACAGGCCTTATCACGCTGGGGATCACTCTGCTTGAGCTCGGTATTTCTGCCCTGGCCTGGGAAGACTCCGATGCCTGGAGCGTGCTTTGGTTTCTGGAGAAACTGCTTCTGATTGCGGCTGTTATTTATATTGCTTTGATCCTCCGCAGGCTGCAAAAAAGCGGAATTACCCTTGCCGGAGGGGACTTGTCCTACCACACAGATACCAAGGGCATGTTCTGGGATTTCAAAAAGCATGGAGAAAACTTAAATAGCATTGCGGAGGGAATGGCCCTTGCTGTGGAGGAGCGCACAAAAAGTGAGAGGATGAAGACGGAGCTGATCACCAATGTATCCCACGACATCAAAACGCCCTTGACCTCTATCATCAACTATGCGTCCCTGATTGGGGATGAACCCTGCGAAAATCCGAAGATCCGGGACTATTCGGAAGTCCTGGTCCGCCAGTCGGAAAAGCTGAAGCGCCTGATTGAAGATCTGGTGGAGGCATCAAAAGCGTCCACCGGGAATATGGAGGTCCTTCTGGCGCCCTGCGATGCAGCAACTTTCTTGACCCAGGCCGGGGGAGAGTATGAAGAGAGACTGCAGAGTGCCGGACTCACGCTGATTACAAAAGAGCCGGAAAAGGAACTGAAGATCCTGGCGGATGGGCGCCGCATGTGGCGTATTTTTGATAATCTGATGAATAATATTTATAAATACGCGCAGCCCGGCACCCGGGTTTACCTCAGTCTGGAGGAGCGGGAAGGCCATGCCCTGATTTGTTTTAAAAACACCTCCAGAGAACCCCTGGATATGACGGAGGAAGAGCTCATGGAGCGCTTCACAAGAGGGGATTCATCCCGGAATACAGAAGGAAACGGCCTGGGACTTGCCATTGCAAAGAGCATGGCAGAGTTGCAGGGAGGAAGTCTGACACTGTCTGTGGACGGTGACCTCTTTAAAGCCAGTCTGTCCTTCCCGCTGATAAAATGATCTGTCCCGTTTTTCGGGAGATAAAAAAGGAGAAAAGCAGAAGGTCATCTGCTTTTCTCCTTGTATTATTAAGACGTAGTTTCTAATGACCCTTTCAAGGTCATGTGCTACACTGTAAGGGATGCTGTGGATTGGTAAATTCCTCCTACCGCAAGACGGTTAAACAAAGGCTCCAACCACAGCCCTTTGCAGATTTGTTAATCAGTTAGATACCGCCGGACGGTTTATGTGGAACAAGGTTACAAGGCAAAGTGCTCTGTGGATGCAGCATCACAAATCATCTTTATTGGAGGTATCATTATGGTTTGCGTTGGAATCGATGTGGCAAAGGATAAGCACGATTGCTTCATTCTCAGCTCGGAGGGTGAGATTCTCGCCGATGTGTTTACCATTGCCAACAACCGGGAAGGGTTTGAAACGTTATTGCAGCGGATTCAGTCC
>JAZUFG010000032.1:0-5323 GCA_045640565.1 Oscillospiraceae bacterium
ACAAATATGGGCACAATTTTCCCGTTTTTGTCCGTAATATAAACAGTTTTGATCTCTATCCCGCTGTTCTCTGTCGCCAGAAAAAAATTATTCCGAAAGCCCTCCGTGGATACCCCTGCAGTCGGCATCGTATATGTTACGGCAATCGGATTACTATAATAGTCCGCGCTTGCACCAATGGCAAAAAGGGAAATTAGGATTAGGGTCAATATCAGCATGCAGAAAATGCGCTTTTTCATATAGACACCCCCGAAAAGGTCTCAAACTCTCATATTGTAATCATAACCAATATGTTCACCGTTCTCAAGTTCTTTTTTGACGCAGTTTTCTCTAAAAACAGGAAGAAAAATCTGCAACAAAGCCAAAAAACGTGAAAAATGGGGATTTCATTATGATTCCATTGATTTTCTTTGAAAAAGATAGTATCCTAGTAGTAAGAAGTGAACATTTCCTGCAAAGGAGGCAGCAAAATGTTGTGGATCCTCGGAATAATTCTTTTTCTCCTGCTGGTTTTGATCATCGCAGGCGAAATTTTTCTGCATATGATGATCAAACCCAAGGTGATGAGCAAGGATCATGAATTTGATTTTCTCCCAACCTTTGGCTTTGACTTTAAACCTTTCTATCTGTCCATCCCAAAAGAGCCGTTTACCTTCCAGAGTTCCCGGGGGTATACCCTGCAGGGAGAGATCCTTCCGGCAGCTCCCGATGTCTCTTTCCCGGACGGACGGCAAAGAGCAATCCTCCTGGCCCACGGCTATACCGCAAACCGCTACACCATGCTCTCCTATGCTGAAATCTTCCATAGGCTGGGCTTTCATGTGGCCATTTACGACCAGCCCTTCCACGGAGAGAGCGAGGGACCTTTCTGCTCCATGGGCTATTATGAACATATGGACTGTGCCGAGCTTGCGAATTTCCTGCGGGAACGCTTCCCTAAGGATACAGTTTGGGGCATCATGGGCGAATCCATGGGAGCCGCTACCATCATGATGGCCGCTCCGAAGCTTCCCTGGCTCTCCTTTGTCATTGAGGACTGCGGCTATGCTACCATGCGGGAGGAATGCCGGGCCAGCCTGGGCTATAAGATGAACCTCCCGGGAGAGCCGCTCACCTTTATCAGCAGCATTCTCCTCCGCTTTCACTATCATTTTAGCGCAGACTGGGTAAAACCCATTGAAAGTGTTCCCCATATCCCTCAACCCATGCTTTTCATTCACGGCGGTGTTGACCGCTTTGTTCCTACGGAATGCGTTCATCGCCTTTTCTCTGCCAAGAAAGGTCCCAAAGAGCTGCATATCTTTGAGGATGTCCCTCACGCAAAAAGCTCCCTGATGCATCATGAGGAGTGTCTGGATCTCATTCGGGATTTTCTGCAAAAATATGCTTTCCTATGATCGCGCCTATGCTCTTCCTTCGGGAAGAGCATTTTTTTGCATACCAAAAGCGGCACGGATTTTTCCTCAAAAATTGCGAATTTCTCCATCTTATCTCTTGCAATGAGATGGGGATTTTTGTATAATACTCCCAAATTTTTATATAGTGTGGAGGATTCTCAAATGGCAAATGATAAACGCCCGGATTCCATGGCCCGCATTACAACTCCCGCGCTGGCAAAAGAATTTATTGATACTCAGATTCAAGCTCTCCGCGCCCAGATCGGCAGTAAGAAGGTTCTTCTTGCCCTTTCCGGCGGTGTGGATTCTTCCGTTACGGCAGCCCTGCTGATCAAGGCCATCGGCAAGCAGTTGGTCTGCGTTCATGTAAACCACGGTCTTCTTCGCAAGGGAGAGCCTGAGCAGGTCGTTGAAGTCTTCCGCAATCAGATGGATGCCGAGCTCATCTATGTGGATGCTGTGGACCGTTTTCTTAATAAGCTGGCCGGTGTTTCCGACCCCGAGGCAAAGAGAAAGGTCATCGGCAAGGAATTCATTGAAGTTTTTGCTGAAGAAGCCCGGAAGCTTCACGGCGTGGAATTCCTGGCTCAGGGTACCATTTACCCCGATATTCTGGAGAGCAAAGGCGTTAAGGCACACCACAATGTAGGCGGTCTGCCTGAAGACCTGAACTTTGAATTGGTTGAGCCCGTGAAGCTCCTCTATAAGGACGAGGTCCGTATGGTCGGCAAGGAATTGGGTCTCCCCGACGGCATGGTTTTCCGTCAGCCCTTCCCCGGCCCCGGCCTGGGTGTCCGCTGCACCGGTGCCATCACAAGAGACCGTTTGGAGGCTCTCCGCGAGGCTGATGCCATTCTGCGGGATGAATTTGAAAAGAACGGTCTGGCCGGAAAGGTCTGGCAGTATTTCACTGTGGTCCCCGACTATCGCTCCACCGGCATCAAGGATGGCAAGCGCACTTGGGATTGGCCCGTGATCATCCGTGCGGTAAATTCCGTGGACGCCACTTCCGCCACCATTGAAGAGATTCCCTATGCCCTCCTCCACAAAATCACAGACCGGATTCTTGCTGAGGTCCCCGGCGTGAACCGCGTTCTTTACGACCTGAGCCCAAAGCCCGTGGCCACCATTGAGTGGGAATGAAACGTACTGGCTTAACGACCTTATAAAAAATCTCAAAAAGCTCGAAAAATCGCCTATTTACGCGGTTTTTCGGGCTTTTTCTAATTCGCACATTTTTCAAAAAATTCTCCGTGCAACCACCGTGCAACTGGGATGCAACTGAGAGTGCACTCCAGTTGCACAGAGGCCAAAGGGAATAATTCAATGTGGCAAGCCACTTTGGAGCCTTCCATTATAATATAAAAGCTGTTTTGCGACCTGAAAGGGTCGCTTTTTTTATGCTCATTTTTCATGTCGAAAAAATTTTTGAAAGAATTTTTTCAAAATTGCTCAAATAGGGTTAATTTTTGGCACCCCAAATTCCATACATAGTGGAAGGGCAAGAAACCGGAACACCGGAAAGCTCTTCCGATGTTCCTTGACAACTGAATACACAGACTATCGGGTACGTTATCTCAGGTAACGAGCCGGGCGGCGGTACGCCATGACCCTTCCCTCACAGGAAGACGAGCGCTAATTCCGACCGTACAGGCAGAACTGCACTCTGTCGAGGCGAAGACTTATCTGAGAATCATAATGATACTTCCAGCGGTGGCCGGCCACGTAAGAGGCGGGGGTGAGATTCCCATGAGAGCACAAAGCTTGTGTTCGCCCGATAGTTTCCCTATAAGATGCTCCAAGTATCTGACCCGCAGGGGGCTGAGACAAATACTGCGGATACATCCGGGACTGCACTGCATCAAATACAGTACCGCCGGGAAGCCCTCACGAGCTAATCGTGCCTATTCCCCCGACAGGAGCGAGATCCTGCCGGGATACATGCCGGAGGCCTGGACTCCGGCACTAATTGAGGAAGGAGGACAAAAGATGCCAAATCATGTGACGAACATTCTTGAGTTCAACTGCAGCAGAAAACGCGCTGATGAAATCCTGACATTTCTCCGCAAGGAAGATGATGTGTACGGCAGTATCGACTTTAACAAGCTGATTCCCATGCCTGAAAGTCTGGACATGGAGGCCGGAAGTGATACGGATCACGGAATTGAAATCTATCTGACGGCGGTCAATCCGGAAACAAAGGATTACGGTCATGAGAAGATGAATCTCCGTGCTTTTCGAGGTCTTTCCAGAATGCTGAATACTGAAAGAGCATTCAGCATCTACGACACAATGCTCTCAGAGGAAGAAATCCAGCACTACACCAAGAGCAAATCCTTTGATGAAGTTTTTGCCATTGGAGAACAGGCCGTTTCCAATCTCATGCAGTACGGCGCAACCACCTGGTACACCTGGCGTATCGAGAACTGGGGAAGCAAGTGGAATGCCTACGACTGTGTCGAAAAGGAGCCCGGAGATGACTGGATGGAATTCCTGACTGCATGGGATCCCATTCCGAACATCGTTCAGAAGATTTCCGAACAGTTTCCCGAAATCACCGTTCACTATTCGTGGGCGGATGAGGACATCGGCAATAACACCGGAAGGATGGATTTCAAAGGCGGCAATATCATTATGAAGGATATACCGGAAGGCGGCTCCTACCACGCATTCGAGATCGCGTGTGAGGTTCAGGGCTACGATATTTCCGAATTCGATGTGCAGCCGGAACCCGCGAATGCTCAGAAGACAGCGAAAGCCAAGATTGCCGGTGCCCGCTGAACTCAAAACAAAAATCTATGAAAGGAGGTAATCCGATGAACACATGCAAAGTAATTGCCATTGAAAACCAGAAAGGCGGGACCGGGAAATCCACCACGGCACTGAATCTCGGGGTCGGCCTCAGCCAGGCCGGAAAGTCGGTCCTTTTGATCGACTCCGACCCGCAGGCCTCGCTGACTTTGTCACTCGGGGTGGTCAAGCCAGACGACCTGAAGGTCAACCTGGCCACCGTGATGATGCGAATCATCAACGACCATCCGTTTGACGATGACTACGGTCTGATCAGCTGTGAGGAAGGCGTTGACCTAATGCCGAGCTCCATTGAACTCTCCGGCATTGAAACCCAGATGATGAGCGTAATGAGCCGCGAATTCGTGCTGAAAAATTATGTAGATCAGATGCGGCCCCATTACGACTATATTCTGATCGACTGCACTCCTTCCCTGAATATGCTCCCCGTCAATGCCTTCGTTGCAGCGGACAGCATCATCGTTCCGAGCCAGCCGAGAATTCTTTCGACTAAGGGCCTGGATCTTCTGATGAATTCCTACCGCAAGGTACAGAAAGCCATCAACCCGAATCTTCAGATTGACGGCATTCTCTTCACGATGGCCGATTTCCGCACCAACAATGATAACTATATTATCAGCACGATGCGTGAAGGACTCGGTCAACGGATCAACATCTTCGATACGGTTATCCCGGCATCCGTTAAGGTTTCCGAGGCGAACCTGAATTGTCAGAGCATCTTCGCTTTTGATGACAGGTGCAAGGTGGCGGAGGCTTACCGGAATCTGACGAAGGAGGTGTTAGACATTGGCGAAAGAACTCAGGTCAAAGTTCGATCTCAGCGTGACGGCATACGATGAGATGTTCATGACGGAGGATCAGCGAGCGGAAAACCAGCTCCCGAAAATCCACAAAATCCCGATTGCGCAGATCAGCGACTTTACGGACCATCCTTACAGAGTGCTTGACGATGAGGATATGAATATCTTAAAGGAAAGCATTCAGGATCGCGGCCTTATCACGCCGGTAACGGTGAGACAGGTAGGCTTTGACCAGTACGAGATGATCTCCGGTCATCGCCGCAAACGCGCCTGCGAGCTGCTTGGTATGGATTCCATTGACGCAAAGGTTATTGA
>JAZUFG010000033.1:0-18001 GCA_045640565.1 Oscillospiraceae bacterium
CAATATGATTACCCTTACCGGCAATCAACGATGAAAACATTCCTCCCTTACATGCAAGGGATTCCAAGAAGCGCAAAAAATCCCGGGACTGTCAATGTCTCGGGATTTTTATTATTTCCTAACGATTATTCCGTGGTGTAGTTATCAAAGTAGCCCTGGATGTAAACGATGGGGGTGCCCTTGTCGCCGGAGCCGGAGGTCAAATCGCAGAGAGAACCGATAAGATCGGTGATTCTTCTGGGGGTGGTGCCCTCGGAAGCCATCTTGCCGACCAGGCTCTCGCCGCCCTTGGAGCGGATGCGATCCGAAATGGCGGTGCGGAGCTCGTCACCGTTGAGGTCAGCGAAATCGTTATCTGCCAGGTACTTGAGCTTCAATTCATTGGGAACACCGGAGAGTCCGGCAGTGAAACCGGGAGCCACAACGGGGTCAGCCAGTTCCCAAATCTTGCCGACGGGATCCTTAAAAGCGCCGTCGCCATAGACCATGGCTTCGATCTGCTTGCCGGAAGCTTCGCTCAAAAGGCGGCTCATCTCGGCAGCGGTTTCTGCGCAATCCCGGGGGAAGAGCTTTATGGTATCCTCTGTGGCCTTATTGGAGCCCAGAAGACCGTAATCTGCATTGTAGCCGCTTCCGTTAACAGGAGCGGTCAAAATATCATCCAAGCCAAGGACGATCTTTGCGCCGGCCTTCTTCAAGCGGGCCTTGCTGCGGGCTCTGGTGTGAATATCGCAGGCGATAACGGTATCGGTATAGTCCAGAATAGCTTCGGGACGGTTGGCAAAGATGATCTCTGCCTCAGCGCCTTCGCCTTCCACCAGTTCCTTATAGAACTCAATATAATCCATACCGGTAAAGGGGTGCAGAATCACTCCGAAATGCTTGCGGAAATCCGCAACCGTCAAAACATCGGAATAGGGATTCACGCCGGCAGCTTCCACCTTCTCAACGGGAACAAGCTCATTGCCCACTTCGTCGGAAGGATAGCTCAGCATAACAACAACTTTCTTGCAGCCTGCGGAAATGCCCTTAAGGAGAAGGGAGAAACGGTTCCGGCTCAAAATGGGGAAAATGACACCCACCGTCTCGCCGCCGGTCTTAGCGCGAACATCAGCACCGATCTGCGCAACGGATGCATAGTTGCCCTGAGCGCGAGCCACAACGGACTCGGTAACGGCAACCACATCTTTATCCCGGGGCTCAAAACCCGCCTCTGCCCATGCTTCCTGCACAGATGCAGCTACGACCTGAGGAATATTATCTCCGGTACGGATGATGGGGCAGCGGATGCCTCTTGCAACAGTTCCTACGGTTCTCATGTGAAAACACCTCTTCATAAAAATTGCGGTGGAATTATAGCATAAAACTCAGAATTTGTAAAACAAAAAATCAAATATTCCTGAGATTTTCGGCTTTTACAGGCCTTTTCGCTCAAATTGAGTCCGATAAAGCTCTGCATAATGTCCGCCTTTCTCCAAAAGCTCTTCGTGGCTTCCTGTTTCGGCAACCTTTCCTTCGGAAATCACCAGAATTTTTTTCGCTTCGCGGATGGTGGAAAGGCGATGGGCGATGATCAAAGTAGTCCTGCCCTTGGAGAGGGCATCAAAAGCCCGCTGGATCTTATACTCCGTCACGCTGTCCAGGGCGGAGGTGGCTTCATCTAGGATCAGGATCGGCGGATTCTTCAGGAAGATCCGGGCAATGGAGATCCGCTGCTTCTGGCCGCCGGAAAGGAGCATGCCCCTCTCTCCCACATAGGTATCAAAGCCCTGGGGCATGGCCAGGATATCCTCATAAATCTCCGCCTTTTTCGCTGCCTCAACGACCTCCGCATCTGTTGCATCCGGACGGCCGTAGCGGATATTCTCCCGCACAGAAGCCGCAAAGAGGAAAACATCCTGCTGCACAATTCCGATATTCTCCCGAAGAGACTTCTGAGTGACCTGCCGAATATCCAGGCCGTCAATGGAAATGGAGCCCTCATCCACATCGTAAAAGCGAGGGATCAAAGAGCAGAGGGTCGTTTTTCCTCCCCCGGAGGGTCCGACCACAGCCACGGTCTCTCCCGGCTGAACCAAAACGGATACATCCCGGAGCACCTCCGGCGTGGTCTCATAGGAGAAGGATACCCCTTCCACCCGAATGCTGCCTTTTACAGCCGTGAGTTCCTTTGCATCCGGAAGATCCCGGACAGTCGGCTCCGTGTCCATGATCTCCGCAAAACGGCGAAGGCCGGCAAAACCGCTGGCAAAGAGCTCCGAAAAATTCGCCAGCCTGCGGATGGGGCTTGTGAAGGCGCTGATATAAAGGCTGAAGGTAATCAGGTCAATATAGTCGATCCTATCCTGCATGATCAGGAAGCCGCCCACTGCGATCACCGCTGCAGAGAGCATGCAGAGGAAAAACTCCATGGCGGAATTAAAGCGGGCCATAGCTTTGTGGAAAGACCGCTTGGATACCTTGAAATTCTCATTGGAAGCATCGAATTTTTCCGTTTCCATGCCCTCATTGGCGAAGGCCTTTGCCGTCCGGATCCCGCTGAGGCCGGACTCAATTTCGCTGTTAATGACCGCAGTCCGATTCTTGACCTCCATGGATGCCGTTTTCATCTCCCGGCGAAGGCGCATGACTACCGCCAGGAAAACGGGAACCAAAATGGCTATCACCAAAGCCAGGCGCCACTGGATCGTAAACATGATGACAAGAGAGCCCAGCACCGTGGCCACGGAGATGACAAGATCCTCCGGGCCGTGATGGGCCAGCTCCGTCAGCTCAAAAAGGTCTGAGGTCAGGCGGCTCATCAAAGATCCTGTTCGGTTTTGATCAAAGAAATCAAAGCCCAGAGTCTGAATGTGGGTGTAGAGGTCTCGGCGAATATCCGCCTCCACCTGAATGCCGAAGGTATGGCCCCAATAATTGATGACATACTGCAGCCCTGTCCGGAGAAAATAGGCCAGAAAAATCGCCCCCATTACCAGGAAAAAGGCCCGGTAGCGGTTTTCCGGCAGCAGGTCATAGAGTGCGGACCTAGTCACCAAAGGATAGACAAGATCGATCGCCGAAACCAAAAGGGCGCAGCCCATATCCAGAAGGAAAAGCTTTCTATGGGGACGGAAATAGGAAAAGAAGCGCCGGAGAAGCGGCAGTGTATCTCCGGACTCTTTCGGATTTTTCATAGCTTTCCTCCTTCAGGCAGGCGCTCCCAAATCGGGGCAGGCGCCGAATTCTTTACTTTCAGTATAGCACTTCACGGGGAAAAAGGCAATCATGTGGCTGAATTCCTCCCGGTATGTTCATTTCCTTTTTTCAGCTGCAGAGTCCCTGTCCCCTGCAATTTCCAAAGAAAATGCGGAAAATCGTTGCAAGACAAGGCCGGCTCTGTTATAATGGGGGCGAAAAATAAAATAAAAATATGGATGTGTTTGTGTGAAATTCAGTGAATGGCAGGTCAGGACGACTGACCGGGCAGCCATCGCGAGGCTGGAAGCGGGAGGTTTTTCCCCGCTGACAGCAGCAGTTCTTTGCAGCCGCGGCTACACCGATCCGGAGGAAGCCGGTGCTTTCCTCCGGGCAGATGTTCCGCTCATTGACCCCTTTGCCATGAGGGACATGGACAAGGTAGTCGCCCGACTGCGCAAAGCTTTGGATGCCCATGAAAAAATCGCCGTATTCGGCGACTATGATGTGGACGGTATCACCGCCACCACGCTCCTGACGGACTTTCTGCGCCGTCAGGGGGGGGATGTGGTTCCCTATATTCCCAGCCGTCTGGAGGAAGGCTATGGCCTGAATGCCATAGCAATCGACAGCCTCTCTGCGGCAGGAGTCCGGCTGATCGTGACTGTGGACTGCGGCATCACCGCAGTGGAGGAAGCCGACCTCTGCAGAAGAAAGGGAATCGATCTCTGCATTACGGACCACCATGAATGCAAGGACACGCTTCCAAACTGCATTGCTGTTGTGGATCCTCACCGAAAAGACCGTACCTATCCCCACCAGAATCTATCGGGCGTAGGTGTTGCCTTCAAGCTTGCTGCAGCTATTTCCGGAGACCAGGCCTCCGTTTTGCGGGATTACTGCGATTTGGTATGCCTGGGTACCATTGCGGATGTGATGAACCTGGTGGGAGAAAACCGGGTGTTTGTCAGCCGAGGCCTCGACGCGCTCCAGAATCCGAAGCGTGTCGGGCTTTCTGCGCTTATCCGGGAGTGCGGCTGTGACTCGCAGCCCGTGAACGCCGGGACCGTCGGCTATATTCTGGCTCCCAGGATCAATGCCGCCGGCAGAATGGGCCAGGTCAACATTGCCCTGGATCTCTTCCTGACGGACGATCCTGCCCTGGCGGAGGAGCTCTCCCGTCAGCTCTGTTCTCTCAACCGCCAGCGGCAGTCGGTAGAGGCTTCCATTTACCGGGACGCGGTGGCAATGCTGCCCCCCAGCGGTAAGCCGGACGCCATTGTCCTTTCTAAGCGGGACTGGCACCAGGGAGTCGTGGGGATCGTCGCTTCCCGCCTTTCTGAAGAATACTGCTGCCCCACCTTCCTGATCTGTCCGGACGGAAATAAGGGCAAGGCTTCCTCCCGCTCCTACGGCGGCTTTAATCTCTTTACGGCCCTGGATTCCCTTTCGGATCTCCTGGAGGGATACGGCGGTCACGAGTTGGCTGCGGGCTTCACGATCCTCTGCGAAAACATTGACCTCTTCCGGGAAAAGATTTCCGCTCTCTCCGCAGAGTACCGCAAGGCCGGAAAATCCAGGAACGCCCTGCAGATCGACTGCGAGATCTCTCCCGCCCTGCTGACGAACGAAAATGTTGCGGCCCTCAGCGAACTGGAGCCCTGCGGTTCCGGCTGTCCCCGTCCCGTTTTCTATATGGAAAATCTTTTGGTGGACCATCTCTCTGAGGTGGGCGGCGGCAAACACCTGCGTCTGCGCCTGCTCAAGGACTCCCAGTTCATCTCTGCCATTTTCTTCTCCACGACAGCCCTGCGGGCAGGGATCTGCGAAGGGGACCGGGTGGATATTGCCTTTACTCCCCAAATCAACGAATTCCGCGGAACACGGACGGTGCAGCTGAGCCTGGTCGACATCCGGCCCTGCGCAAGCCATCGGGAAATTTCGGATGCCGACGCCCTGCTTTATTCCCGCTATCTGGATTGGCAATTAGAGCCCCGGGATGCTGCGGAACTCATCCCTTCCAGGAACGAGTTTGTTGCCCTTTGGCGCTATCTCAGCTCTCAAAAAGCGGAGCAGTCCCTGCAGGAGACAGGAGATTGCCTGAGCCGAAAGGTTTCCCGATATGCCAACCTGCCATACCGCCCCTGCCGCACCCGTATTTGCCTGGATGTCTTCCATGAATTGGGACTCCTGCAGCTGCAGGAGCACCAGCAGATCCTGGAAATCACGCTTACTTCAGACGGCCGCAAGGTTGACCTGGAACGAAGCATTATCCTGAAACGCCTGAACAAGCAAAAAGAGGTTTGATGCTATGGAATCCGTAAGCGAACATTACAATTCAATGGTGCAGGCCATCCGGCGCTATGCCCCTTATGCGGACATGAAACGGGTGGATATGGCCTTCCACTACGCTGAGGATAAGCACAAAAATCAAAAGCGGAAGGACGGATCCCCCTATATTATCCATCCTCTGGCCGTCGCGGAAATCTGCGCGGAGAACGGATTGGATACGGATGCGATCCTGGCAGCGCTGCTCCATGACTGCATTGAAGATACAGAAGCCACCCATGATGAAATCTCAGAGCTCTTCGGCCCTACCATCGCCGCTCTGGTGGAAGGCGTTACCAAACTGACCCGGGCTCCCTACACCACCACAGAGGAGCAGCAAATGGAGGACCTGCGGAAAATGTTCCTGGCTATGTCCAAGGACATCCGGGTCGTGCTCATCAAGATCTCAGACCGGCTCCATAATATGCGGACTCTGGAATACCAGACTCCGGAAAAGCAGATCATAAAGTCCAAAGAGACCATGAATGTCTATGCGCCCCTGGCTCACCGCCTTGGTATGCAGCGCATGAAATGGGAGCTGGAGGACCTTTCTCTCCGTTATCTGGATCCGGAGGCCTATGACTCCATCACAAACTATCTTTCCGCCCACGAGCAGGAAGACCTGCGCTTCATGAATAATATCCAGAATATTCTCCGGGAGCGCTTTGATGAGATCGGCATTCGCTGCAATATCACCGGGCGTATCAAGCATGTTTATTCCATTTACCGCAAAATGCAGATCCAGGGAAAATCCCTGGATGAACTCTATGACCTTTACGCCTTCCGGGTCATCGTGGATGCCATGCCTGACTGCTACAATATTTTGGGGCATGTGCATGACCTCTTCAACCCGGTCCCCGGCCGTTTCAAGGACTATATCTCCACGCCAAAACCCAACATGTACCAAAGTTTGCACACCACGGTCATCGGAAAAGCCGGCATTCCCTTTGAAGTGCAGATCCGCACCTGGGAAATGCATCAGACCGCAGAATACGGCGTTGCGGCGCATTGGCGCTATAAAGAAGGCGTGCAAAGCGGCTCGGACGAATTTGACTGGGTCCGCAGACTCCTGGAAAACCAGCAGGATGTGGAGGCCGAAGACTATATCCAGTCCCTGAAGGTGGATATGTTCGATGACGAGGTATTCGTCTTCACCCCGAAGGGAAGAGTCGTCTCCCTGCCATCCGGCTCCACCCCCATTGACTTTGCCTATGCCATCCATTCCGGTGTCGGCAATGCCATGGTTTCCGCCAAGATCAACAACAAGATAGCCACCTTCGATGCCGTTCTTCAAAACGGTGACATTGTGGAGATCCTGACCTCCAAGGTGCCCAAGGGCCCCAGCAGAGACTGGCTGAATATCTGCAAATCCAATCAGGCCCGGAACAAAATCAAGCAGTGGTTCAAGAAGGAATGCCGGGACGAGAATATTGTTAACGGCCGCTCCTCTCTGGAAGCAGAGCTGCGGCAGGCCGGTGTCAATCCCTCCACCCTTCAGCCCGGTTCCGAGCTTCGGGAGATCATTCTGAAGCGGAACGGCTTTGAAACAATGGACGACCTCTACGCCACCATCGGCTACGGCGGCCTGACCTCAACCAAGGTCGTCAATCGGGTCCGGGATGATATTCTCCGCCTGGAAAAGGCCAAAGAAGAAGCCCCTGTGCTTCCCCTTTCCTCTAATGTTCCCTACCAGAATCCCAAGGCTTCCCGCCATGTGGAATCCGGTGTCATCGTGGAGGATATCTCCTCCTGCATGATCAAATTTGCCAAATGCTGCACTCCGGTTCCGGGAGACGACATTATCGGCTTCATCACCCGGGGCTTTGGGGTATCCATCCATCGGAAGAACTGCCCCAATGTTCATCCGGAGGATCCGGAGCAGCGGGGACGCTGGGTCCGGGTCAGTTGGGCCGGACAGCCCGAGCCGGGATATTCCACCACCCTTTTCGTGGAAGCTTCGGATAGAAACGGGATGTTCCTGGACATTGCCTCCGTTCTGGCCGGGCTGAAGCTGAAGACCTCTGCCATCAACGGCAGAGATCTGGAGGACGGAAAGAGCATTATTACCATTACCTTTGAGGTGCGGGATGCCGCTCAGCTGGAGCAGGTACGCCAAAAGCTCCGGGGAATTCCCGGCGTCACCGCCGTCAACAGAAACTGATATCCAATCATACGGGAGTTTTTCTCCCCGGAGGTTAACATGCGCGCTGTAGTCACACGGGTCAATTCCGCGTCCGTCACCATTGACGGAAAAGTGAACGGAAAAATCGGGAAGGGTTTTCTGATCCTTCTGGGGGTCGCCCCCACGGACACCCCTCTCCACTGCCATAAGCTGGCAGACAAGGTCCTGGGCCTTCGCATCTTCACAGATGAAAACGGGAAAATGAACCTGGGCCTCAGCGATGTGGGCGGTTCCGTTCTGGTGGTCAGCCAGTTTACCCTTTATGGGGACTGTCATAAGGGCCGCAGGCCCAATTTCCTGCAGGCTGCAGGGCCGGATATTGCCGTTCCCCTCTATGAGCAGTTTCTGCGGGAATGTGAAGAGATGGGGTTCCCTCCCCAGCATGGGGAATTCGGCGCCCATATGGAAGTCGCCTCTGAAAACCACGGTCCCGTGACCCTGATTGTGGACACGGACGATATTATGTAATATGAAATTTGACTGTTTGACATTAGGAGATTACTCCACCAACTGTTATCTCGTTTGGAACGAGAACAAAACGGACTGTGTGATCATTGACCCGGGCTATGAACCGGACCGCATTGCGGAAAAAATCGCAGTCCTGGGGCTGACCCCCGCCGGAATCCTTCTGACCCACGGACATTTCGACCATGTGGGGGGCGTTGCCGAGCTGAAAAGAAAATTCAGAATCCCCGTCTACCTTCATGAGAGCGAGCTGGAGCTTCCCCCTCATCTGACCAACGGACCGATTCCTTACAGTGATTTCTATAAAGACGGAGAGGAGATCCTTCTCGGCGGGCTGGCCTTCCGGGTCATCCATACTCCCGGACATACCCCCGGTTCTGTTTCTCTGCTCTGCGAAACAAGCATCTTCTCCGGAGACACCCTCTTTGCGGGAGTCTGCGGCCGGACAGACCTGGATGGCGGAAATATCTTTCAAATGATCTCCTCCCTGCGGAAGCTGAAGGCTCTCCCCGGGGACTATGCTGTTTACCCGGGCCACGGCAATGCCACCAGCCTGGAGCGGGAACGGAATGAAAATCCTTATATGAGATAAAAGCCCATGAAGCTATATCTGAATGGCCACCGGGAGCGATATGCCCTGGAACAACTGCAAATGTGCCTTTTCCCGGAGGAAAGCATGGAATACTGCGAGGCCCCCTTCCGGGGAGACGGCGCGGTTTCCTCCCTTTTCCGGGGAAAGCAGTATCTGACTGCCTCCGCAAAAATCAACTGGCGGGGAAAGACCGGATATCACCGCTGCCGCATGAAGCTCTCGGAGGAAACCGTCACTCTGCGGCGCAGGCTTTTGCAGCGCTGCTACTATCTTTCTGCCCTGCAGATTTTGGGTGAAGCCCCTCCCTGGGGCGCCATGGCAGGTGTCCGCCCCAGCAAGCTCTCCAGCCGGGAACTCCTTTCCGGAGGAAGCCTTGCCTCTGCAGACAGGCTTCTCCGGGACATTTATTTCGTCAGCCCGGAACGGCGAAAGCTCTGCCTTCAGTGCTCGGAAGCCACCGTCAAGGCCGCAGAACTTCTGCAGCCCACGGACATCAGCTTATATATCGGCATCCCCTTCTGCCCCAGCCGCTGCTCCTACTGCTCCTTTGTCAGCAATTCCATTGAGCGCTGCGGCGACCTGCTGGAGCCCTTTGTTCAGACCCTCCTCCGGGAAACGGAAGAAACGGGGAAGCTCCTTCGCGCCTCACCCTTCCGCCTTCGCAGCATCTATATGGGCGGAGGGACCCCCACTACCCTTTCTGCAGAACAGCTTGACCGTGTTTTGCTTGCCTTGGAGAAGAATTTTGACCTCAGCCGCCTTTTGGAATTCACCGTGGAGGCAGGCCGGCCGGACACTCTTACAAAAGAAAAGCTGCAGGTCCTGCGCCGGCACGGCGTGGACCGGATCAGCATCAATCCTCAAAGCATGTCCGATGAGGTCCTGAAACGGGTCGGCCGGAAACACAGCGCGGCAGATCTTATCCGCTGCTATGAAGAGGCTGAAGGGTTGGGCTTTTCGGCCATCAATATGGACCTGATAGCAGGCTTGCCGGGGGACACTCCCGATGGCTTTGCAGACTCTCTTCAAAAGCTCATCGCCCTTTCCCCCGCCAATATCACCGTACACACCCTGGCTCTCAAGAAGGCGTCTGACCTCTATCAAAAGCGGGAGGGCCTCCTCTCAGATGCCCAGGTCGCGGAAATTTTGGAGCACGCAGAGCAGGCTCTGCGGACAGCCGGCTATATCCCCTACTACCTCTACAAGCAGAAATATATGTCCGGCAGCTTTGAAAATATCGGTTGGTGCAAGCCGGGCTATGAGGGCCTCTACAATATCTTTATGATGGAGGAGCTCTCTTCCATTCTGGCCCTGGGGGGCGGCGGCATGAATAAGGTCAACCTCCCCGCCGGAAAAATCGAGCGTTTTCATAATCCCAAGTATCCCAAGGAATATCTGGAGCAAATTGACAGCACCTTGGCACAGAAAAAAGAAATCTTCCGCATGATGGAAGAATCCCTCTCCAAAAAGGAGTAAGCAATGGACACTTTAATTTCTCATGCAACCGTGGTCACCATGGATGAACAGAATCATATCCTGCCGGACGCCTTTGTGGGCATTACGGAGGGAAAGATCAGCTACCTCTCCCGGAAGGCTCCCGGTGAGGCGGAAGGCAAGCCCCGGACCATTATCGACGGGACGGGACTGGTGCTCATGCCCGGCCTGATCAACTGCCACGCCCACATGCCCATGACCCTTCTGCGGGGCTATGCAGATGACTGCAATCTCAAGGAGTGGCTGGATGACCGGGTCGGCCCCAGAGAGGACCGCCTGGACAGCCGCTGCGTAAAGGCAGCCACCCGCCTTGCCATTGCAGAATCTCTGCAGTTCGGCGTGACCTCCTTCTCCGAAATGTATAATTTCTGCGGAGATATCTGCGAGGTGGTGGCCGAGACCGGCATCAAGGCCAACATTTCCCGGGGCACTCTCTGCTTTGACGGGGAAAATTTTGATTTTGAAAAGGATTTCCGCTGCCAAGAGTCCGTGGAGCTCCTGAACACCTGGCAGAACTACGATAACGGTAGGATTCGGGTGGATGCCGCCGTTCACGGAGAATATACCTCCTGCTACCAGATGTGGGACGCTGTATCCGAATATGCCATCAACAACGGTCTTCGGATGCACGTTCACCTTTCCGAAACGGAAAACGAACATGAAAGCTGCAAGGAAAAATACGGACTGACCCCTGCGCAGATTCTGGACTGTCATCATGTTTTTGATAACGGCGGCCTTGCTGCCCACTGCGTATGGCTGGAAGAAGAGGACATGGACCTGCTGGCGAAACGGAAGGTTTCCGCCGTTCACTGCCCCATCTCCAACGGCAAGCTGGGAAGCGGCGCTGCAGATGTGATGACCATGATCCGGCATGGCATGAATGTCGCTCTGGGAACCGACAGTGTGGCCTCCAACAACAATCTGGACCTTTTTGAGGAGATCAAGGCGGCTGCCCTGGAGGCAAAGATCCTTCATCACGACGCCACTGCCCTCAATGCCCAGGCTGCTCTTATGATGGCGACCGTATGCGGGGCCCGGGCGCAGGGCCGCGAAAAGGAATGCGGCATGGTCAAGCTTGGCATGGATGCGGACTTGATCCTCCTGGATTTCACCCGTCCCCATCTCATTCCCTGCCACGATGTCCTCTCTCAGCTCGCCTACGCCTGCTCCGGACATGATGTCTGCATGACCATGGTTCGCGGCAAGATCCTCTATGCCAACGGCCAATTCACCAGCATTGATATGAACGCTGTTGTTAAAGAGCTGACCGACTATGTCATGCCCCATATTTTCTCCAACGAAGAAAGTAAATAAACTATGAAGAAGCAAAATTTTCTGCAGGGTGTGGGAATTCTGGCCCTGGCGACCATCATCGTCAAGATCATTTCCGCATTCTACAAAATCCCTCTCAACAACATCATAGGCAAAGAGGGCTACAGCTATTTCCTGCAGACCTACTCCGTCTATAGCTTTCTCCTGGTTATTTCCACCACGGGACTTCCCGTGGCGGTTTCCCGGATGATCGCTGCGGACGAAGCTCGCGGAAACTGGGCCCAGCTTCGGCAGACCAACAAGGCTTCCCTTCTTCTTTTCGGCACTCTGGGCCTGGAAGGAAGCCTGATCATGGTCCTTTTCCCCAGAACCCTGGCAAACATCATGAATGTGCCGGACTGCTCTGCCACCTTCCTGGCCTTAGGTCCCGCCGTCCTTTTCGTATGCATCAATGCCTCCCTCCGAGGCTATTTCCAGGGCCAGGAGAATATGACTCCCACAGGTGTCAGCCAGGTCATTGAATCCCTCTTTAAGACTCTCCTGGGCCTTCTTTTGGCTAACCTGATCCTGAAAGCCGGAAAATCCCTGGTCTCTTCCGTCGCCGGCGCCATTTTCGGTGTCACCGTCGGTTCTGTTTTTTCCTTCCTTTACCTTTTCCTGATTTTCCGGAAAAATTACCGTACTCTTCCCAAAGCCGACAGTTCCATGGAGGTAAAGAGCCTCCGGGAAACCTCTCTGGAGCTCCTGGCTATTGCCATTCCCATTACTCTGGGCTCTGCCGGACTGCAGCTCTTTGACCTGATCGACAGCTCCATGGTCATGAATCGGCTGCAAAAGGCTGCCTCCCTCTCTTATGACCTCTCCTTGGAACTCCGGGGCCTTTACGGCACGGCGCAGACCCTCTTCGGTCTTCCCGCTGCCATGGTGATCCCCTTCACGGCGACCCTGATCCCCGCTGTTTCCGCCTGCCGGGCCCGGGGAGATGAAGAAGGCGCCTACCAGACCGCCTGCTCGGAATTCCGGATCCTCTTCCTGGTCATCCTTCCCATGGCGGCCGGCATGATCTTCCTGGCGACTCCCATTATCTCCCTTCTCTACCCCGCTTACTCTCCGGAAGACTGCCGCCTTGCCGGCGGGCTCCTGGCCATTCTTTCCATTGCCACCACTCTCAACGGCATGACCGTCCTCCTGAATGCTCTCATGCAGGCTCACGGTTATGTGAAGCTGCCCGTTATCAATCTGCTGATCGGCGGCTTTGTCAAGGTCCTCGTTAACTTCGTTCTGGTGGGCATTCCCGGCTTGAATATCTACGGTGCCCCCTGGGGAACCGTATGCTGCTACTGCGTTGTGACGGTTCTGGATATTCTTTCTATACGCCGCCTGTTGACAAAATCCCCAAAAATGCTACAATTATCATGGAAGCCGTTGGTCATCTCTCTGGTGATGGGCGCCTTTGCCTTTGCCACTAACCGCCTGCTGCTTTCCTTCTTCTCCGAGCGTCTTGCCTGCATTGCGGCGATCCTCGGAGCCGCCCTGGTCTACCTTCTGGGCGTCATTTCCCTGAAGGCTCTGACCTATGAAGACTGTTTGCTGCTCCCGAAGGGAGAATACATAGCAAAATTGCTCCGCCTGAAGCGAAGCAAATCATCATCACTAAAGGAGATTTCCCATGAAGAAAACTGAACTCATTGAAGCTGTTGCCGCAAAGGCCGGCCTTACCAAGAAGGACGCAAAAGCTGCAGTTGAAGCTGTTTTCGCCGCTATGGGCGAAGATCTGGCCGCCGGCCAGGCCGTTTCTCTTGCCGGTTTCGGCACCTTCTCCGTCAAGGCTCATGCTGCAAAGACCTGCCGCAACCCCAGAACCGGCGCTGCCGTTCAGGTTCCTGCCAGCAAGTCCGTTGCTTTCAAGGCCGCTTCTAAGCTGAAGGAAAGCGTCAACAAATGAGACTTGACAAATACCTGAAGGTTTCCCGTCTGATCAAACGCCGGACTGTGGCCAATGAGGCCTGTGACGGATCCCGCGTCCTTGTGAACGGGAAGGCTGTCAAGCCGGCCTACGATGTGAAACCCGGGGATTTGATCGAACTCCATTTCGGAACGCACACCTTGAAAGTGGAAGTCCTGGCGGTTGCCGAGGCTGTCCGCAAAGACGATGCCTCCGCTCTCTACCGCGAACTTCCATGAAAAAAGCCTGCCGCGTTTTTCGCGGCAGGCCTTGTTTTAATCTTCTTTTGTGAGATAATGGTCCCGGCAGTAGGCCAGGATATCTCCCCGGGTAATGATCCCGATAAAATCGCCTTTATCATCAACCACAGGAACAAAATGCTGTGTGGAGGCTGCATCTAAAATCTCCCGGAAGCCGGTCGTAACAGACACAGGCCGGTTGTCCCGCCGATGCGGAATTTCCATGATCCCGTGCTCTTCGCTTTTCCGGAGGTCCATCTTGCAGAGGTTTTTCATGGCCCAAAGGAGGTCCCCCTCTGTAAGTGTGCCGACATATTTCCCCTGACGGTCCAGGATCGTCATGGCCGTATAGCCGTCATTCTCCATCCGCTCCAATGCCTGACGGACGGTACATTCCTGGGTAATAACAGAGCAGGAGGCTTTCGGGGTCAAAAGAAAAAGAATATTCATGTTTGCCTCCTTTCAGAAACCGCTGACTCCCCGGTTCATATGCCTGATTCAACGCGCAGGGAATGCGCCGCGAAGTCCTTTACTCACCGCTGTTATCATAGCATAGATCTCTCAGAACTTCTATGAAAAAATTGTGAATTTTCCACACTTTGAGGGTAAAAATGGAAGAAATAAAAAAAGAAGATTATCAGGAGCAAGCTTGCCTCCTCTGCAAAGAAGAATATCGGATCCCCATCGGCCGCATTTTGGAAAAGCTGGATTCCCATCTTTCCAAAAATGACTATGCAGCCGGAGAGGCCCTCCTCCGCTATTGGCTGGAGGATGCCATCCGGGGCCGGGATCTGCGGGGAGCCCTGACCTTGCAGGAGGAATGCATGGGCCTCTTCCGCAAGCTCGGAAAGAAAGAGGAAGCCCTTCAGGCAGCAGAGAAAGCCCTGGAACTGCTCTCCGAGCTGGATCTGGAAGGAACTCTGGCCGCGTCCACCGTGCGTTTGAATGCGGGCACTGTTTTTTCCGCCTTTGGCGATCCCGACCGTGCCATCGGTCTTTTTGAGGCCGCGCGAAGGGGCTATGAAAGCCTCCTTCCTCCGGATGACAGCCGCCTGGCCGGCCTCTATAACAATATGGCCCTGACCCTGACTGCTTTGGGCCGCTATGGGGAAGCCCGGGAAAACTATCTCTCAGCCATCTCCATCATGCAGAAGGACCCGGACGGAAAGGGCGAGGAGGCTATCAGCCTTTTAAACCTCTGCAATCTTGTGGAAGCTGAAAAAGGTCTTGAGGCCGGCGACAGGGAAATTGAGGAATATCTGGACCGGGCAGAATCCCTTCTTGCCGCTTGCCCGGACACGCCCCATTGCGCTTTTGTTTTTGAAAAATGCGCACCCAGCTTTTCCTATTACGGCTATTTTGCCGCAGCAGCGGAGCTGACCAAACGGGCAAAAGAAATCTACCAAAAGGAGTAACGCCATGAAAGGATTGGAGCTTTCCAAAAAATACTATGAATGCTGCGGCCTCCCCATGCTGGAAGAGCAGTTTCCGGAGCTCCTGCCGCATCTGGCCATCGGCCTCTGCGGTTCCGGATCTGAGTGCTTCGGCTTTGATGACGGGCTCTCACAAGACCATGATTTTGAGCCCGGTTTTTGCATTTTTCTCCCCGGAGAGGATGTCATTTCCCGCCGGGATGCTTTCCTGCTGGAACGGGCATACGCCAAGCTGCCCAAAGAATTTGAGGGCTTCCGCCGCTGCATGCTGGCCCCCGCCGGCGGCGCCCGGCACGGAGTTCTTTCCGCCGCAGAATTCTTCCTCTCCAAAACCGGCAGCGAAGACGGGAATCTCAGCCCGGAAGCCTGGCTGAGCCTGCCGGAATATTCTCTTGCAGAAGCAGTCAATGGGGAGATCTTCCGGGATGATGACCGCTTCTTCACAAAGATCCGGGAAAAAATCGCCCACTATCCTCGGGATATCCGCCTGAAAAAACTGGCGGGCAATCTTCTCCTTCTCAGCCAGTCCGGCTCCTACAATTATGACCGCTGCCTGAAGCATGGAGAAACCGCTGCAGCACAGATGAGCCTTTATGAATTCATCAAGGCTGCCATGCAGACGGCTTTCCTCCTTTCCGATCGCTACATGCCCTATTATAAGTGGAGCTTCCGGGCCCTGAGCCAGCTGGAAAGCTTCCCCTCTCTCCCGGAGTATCTGGAATTCCTCATCAGCACGGGGAATGATGACGACACGGCAGAAAATAAGCATTGGGTCATGGATGAGGTCATTTCCCGGCTCCTGGAGGTCCTGCAGGAGCAGGAGCTCACGGATGCCATCTGCCAGGACTGCCAAAAGCACGCGGAATCCGTGAACGACCGCATCTCCGACCCCACCCTCCGAAACCTCAGCCTATTAGCCGGGGTGTAAAAAAACCGTCCATAAAAGGATGATCGTATCTACATACAAACCGTGAATAAGGTATATATCTTTTTACAATCAATTGGATAATGCCTCCTTGCAGCTTTAATTATCCATTACCCATTATCAAAAATTGAAATGCCTCTTCCTCCGAAATGATGCATAAATCCGCTTTTCCACTATCCGAAACGATGCAAAAAATGTTTTTCTCATTATCCGAAACGATGCATTTTTCTTGACATGCAGGGTGTTAGAGTGAGCATCTCAAAATCTGATATACGCAAAAAAACTGCGTGTGTATAAAAAGTGATTCCCCTCTTCCCTTCCAAATTCGGTTAAATGTAACAGTCACCCGCGCAGCGACTTCCGGCATTCTTGTTTGTGATTATTATACCCGATAAGGTATATCTCTGTCTATCCTGCATTGATTACACCTTATCGGGTATATTTTATATGTTTGTCCTTGACGCTATACCCTAAAGGGTATATAATATGAGAAAAATTGGTTGACGGAGATCATAAGTATGAATTCAATTGCCACATTTGTAAAAAAAGCCAGAAAAGAAACAGGGCTGACTCAGGAGGAATTTGCCATGCGCTCCGGCCTGGGTCTTCGCTTTGTCCGCGATCTCGAGCAGGGAAAAGAGACGGTTCGGATGGACAAAGTAAATGCTGCTCTCAATATGTTCGGTATGGAAGCCGGAGTTACACGAAAGGATCAGAAATAATGGATGCATTCAGAACGGCCTATGTGTATATCCGAAATATATTTGCCGGAACACTTTGTGAGACCGATTCGGGTTATTCGTTTTCTTATGATGAAGACTATCTGAAAGCGGAAAATGCAAGTGCTGTTTCGCTGACTTTACCTTTGACAGAGGAAGTGTACAATTCCCGAACACTCTTCCCTTTTTTTGACGGACTGATTCCGGAAGGGTGGCTTCTGAATGTAGTCAGCCGAAATTGGAAAATTGACACCAAAGACCGATTCGGACTTTTGCTGATTGCCTGCAAGGATGCTATCGGAAACGTAAGCATTTCGGAGGAAAAGAAATGAACTGTTTATGCTGTGGGAAACCGCTGAAAACCGAAAATGAAAGCAGCTGGCACAAAGCATGTATTAAACGCTTTTTCGGAACGGCCGTAATTCCGGATATTGATATAGACGAAGAATCGCTTGAGGCACTTGCCACTGAAAGCACAAACAAAGGTCTTACTGTTCCGGGTGTGCAAAAAAAGCTGTCATTACATCTGCACTCGGAGGCGGGAAAGCCTCGCCTGACTTTGGTGAATTATCCCACGGGATATATTCTCAAACCACAGGTAAATGAATTTGAAGCACTGCCGGAATCCGAGCAGCTTGTTATGTGCATGGCAGATGTAAGCGGCATATCTACCGTGCCCCACGCGTTAGTCAGAAGCGGAGGAAATCTTGCATATATTACGAAGCGCGTTGACAGAATGATTCATAACGATGATGTAAAAATGCTTGCCATGGAAGACTTTTGCCAGCTTGATCTGCGGCTGACAGCTGACAAATATAAAGGCTCATACGAGAGATGTGCAAAGGTGATTAAAAGCTACTCCTCGCAAGCAGGACTTGATATGGCAGAGCTTTTTATGCGCCTTGTTTTTTCGTTTGTCGTCGGGAATTCAGACATGCATTTAAAGAACTTTTCGCTGATTGAAACAGCGGAGGGAAGCGGCAGATATCTTCTTTCCCCGGCATATGATCTGCTGCCGGTCAATGTAATAATGCCCGAAGACGGCGAAGAATTTGCACTCACGATCAACGGCAAGAAAACACACATCCGCAAAAAAGATTTCTTTGTTTTTGCCGATAAATGTGAAATATCAAAAACATCAGCTGAAAAGATGATTGCGAAAATCATTTCCATGAAAGCAAAGTACCTTGAAATGTGCATCAATTCAAACTTGCCCGGGCATTTGAAAGA
>JAZUFG010000034.1:0-13365 GCA_045640565.1 Oscillospiraceae bacterium
TTTTTGGCGGCGGGGGCATTTTTGAGAGAGCCCAGGGCGCCTTGCCGGTGGGGCAAAAACTCCTGTTTTATCGTGTTAAAGATTTTGGTAGCGCGCCAGAATGGAGCCCATTTCGGCGTCCCATTCCGGGTCAGGGATCGCTCGGGCAGGGTCTGCGTCAAAATAGGATACCATTCGTTTGGCACCTTCCGCAAAGGGGATCTCGCAGCGGAAGTCCGGAACGAATTTCTTGATCTTGCTTTTGGCATTCTGCGGCCGTTCCGGAGGAGATGACCCCGGTGCCGCCGATCAACAGGACTCTCATGGCTCAACAGTAGCCTACGGCCAGCCCGAAGAGGAGAATGGCCGCAGTCAGGATCAGATTGAGAAGCTGGAATTTCCAGGTCCATTTAGCCCACTTTCCGTAGCTGACCCCGGTCAGACCCAGAGAAATGAGAAGCACGGGATTGGTGGGATAGAAGACATTGGAGAAACCGTCTCCGAAGGCAAAGGCCAGCACGCAGAGCTGCGCGGGAATGGCGAAGATCTGGCCGATGGGGATGATCAGGGGGATGAGAAGGAAAGCCTTGGCGGAGCCGGAGGCAATGAAGAAATTCATGACCAAAACCAGAAGATAGAGGAAGAGGATCATGGCCCACTTGGGCAGGGATTCCGAAATGCCCACGGCATAATGGAGAATGCTGTCCAGAATGTGCGCTTCTTCCAGGCAGTATTTGATGGAGGAGGCCATGAGGATCATCAGGATGGCGGGGAGGATGGAGACCACACCGTCCCAAAAGTTCTTTCCCAAAAGCTTGCCGCTGTAGCCGGAGAGCAGGGGAGCGGCAATGCCCGCAGCCAGGAAGACCAGGCAGACAATGATCAGGGTGTAATCCTGCAGGAAGGTCAGGAAGGCCGAGGAGAGGACCAGGAGGATCCCAATGCCCAGGATCAGAACAAAGCAAAGGAGGCCTTTGTCCATTTTGGGATCCCGTTCAAAGGAGGAAACTGCCCGATCGACGGGCCCCTCCACCTTTTTGGCATGGGCCTGCAGGAAAAGGGTCAGAAGGGCATAAATGAGAACAAAAGAGAGAACGCGGAGCCAAATGCCGGAGAACATGGGAAGACCGGCCAGGCTCTGAGCCACACCGATGGTGAAGGGGTTGCAGACACCGGCGGCAAAGCCGCAGCCGATGGAGAGAAGGCTGGCGCCCAAACCGGTCAGAGGGTCCCAGCCCAAACCCACGCAGAGAGCAACCACAATGGGAACCATGGGAACGCATTCCTCAAAGGAACCGATCAGGGAGCCCATGGCCATGAAGAAGAGGCTGATAATGGCAAGAAGACGGTATTTCCGGTCTTCAAAACGGGAAATGATCCGGGAGAGGAGATAGTTCATCAGGCCGCATTTTTCCAGGCCGTTAAAGGCACCGCCGATTATGACGAGGAAGGCAAGCACCGCAATGAGGGTGACATTGCCGGGGGCGGCCAGCACCAGGAAGGGAGAAAGGATCCATTTATAGAAGGGGATCCCGCCCTCCAGGCTGCGAAAGCCTGCCGCGGTATCAATGACACTGTTTCCGTTTGCATCCGTGATCCGGGCGTATTCTCCCCCCGGAATCAGAAAGGTGAGGAGATAAGTCAGCAGCATCAGGGCAAAAATGACGGCGATTGCCGCAATAAAGGATTTTGTGCTGATGTTCAGGCCCTTTTTCTCATTTTGCATTTTGCAAGCTCCTTTTCGTCTTTTTGCGGATAGGGGACCGTTTCCCTGCTCCGGTGCCAAGGCTCCGGGGCATTTGCGGCTTCAGCTCTCCCGCAGGATCTTTTTGTAGAAGGCAACAGCCTTCGGAAGGTTGATGATATCCAGATTTTCGTTGAGACCGTGGATGCTGTCCAGCTGCTGCTCATCAATTTTGAAGGGGGTAAAACGGAGGCAGCAGCTGCTGACCCGGTCAAAAAAGCGGCAGTCACTGGCAGAGTTCATGATGTAGGGTACGGGCAGGACCTCCGGCCAGCTTTCGCGGAGAGCCCGGACCAGCTTTTGGTAGCCCTCTTCTTTGGTGGAGCTAATGGCAGAGTCCTTGCCCAGGTCCTGAGGGATCATCTCAATATCGTATTTTTTCGCGATCTTTTCAATGGCCTGCAGGCTTCCCTTATGGCCCTGGTGGTGAGAGCTCCGCAGATTTGCGACCACATAGGCTTCCGTGGGGAGCACATTGGCTTCCGCAGAGGCTCCGGCCTGGGTGAAGGCCAAAGTGGAGCGCAGCATGGCTGCGGCCGTAAGAGAGACCCTGGACATAATAAAGGCAAGAAGTCCCCGAAGCTTGGAGGCATGGGAGAAGAGGAACTTCAGAGCACCCTTGCAGGCAGGGGCGGAAGCCTCAAACATCTCGGCCACAGCAGGGCTCATGGCGACCTGAAAACATTTGGCCTTGTCCATCTCGGCCATGAATTTGCCCAGACGGACCAGGGGTGTATCCTTAGGGGGTGTGGAGGCATGGCCGCCGTTGGAGCGGGCCACAAAGCGCAGGTCTGCATATGCCTTTTCCCCGATGCCGATCATGGCCATGTCTGCATCGCAGCCCCCCAGGGGGTCATACAGGATCAGGCCGCCCTCATCCAAAACCAGGGAGAAACGGATGCCGCGCTTTTGCAGTTCCCGGGTGGCAAGGTCTGCGCCGGAGCCGTCGGTCTCCTCTGTGGAGGCGGAGAAGAAATAGACATCATGTTCGGGGGTGAAGCCCTCCTGTAGGAGCTCCTCCGCTGCCTTCAGGAAGGAATAGAGGGAGCTTTTCGTATCCAGCGTCCCGCGCCCCCAGAGCTTTCCTTCGGCAATGGTGCCGGAGAAAGGGGGATAGGTCCACTCACCGGGCGCCTCCACCACATCGTGGTGGCTCATGAGGCAGATGGGAGCGCCTTCGCTTTTCCCCTTCCAGCGCAGGAGGAGGCTGCAGTCAAACAGTTCCAGGCTGCAGGTTTCCCGGAGAAGAGGAAAGGTCTTAAAAAGAGCCGCATGGAAGCGGGAGAATTTTTCTTCGTTTTTTTCCCCGTGAAGGGAAACGGTTTCGCAGCGGATCAGGGAGGCCAGCTCCTCGGCATAGATCCTGCTCTTTTCTTCCATAGTCATAGCTTTTTCCTTTATGATTTCCGGATAACTCCGGCGTAGTGAACGATGTTGAGGTCCAGGGGAGAGTCACTTCCGTGGTCACCCTTATGCTGCTTGTTTTCTTCCGTGGGCTCCACAGCATGACAGCCATGGTCGGGAGCAAAGAGCGCGAGGGTGTTGTGCTGCTTCCAATTCCGTTTCATGTTCTGCATGAAATAGTCAAAGAGCTGGCCCTGCTGGTAGAATGCCTCCACGGCATGTGGATCCTCTGGGCCGTACTTGTGGTCATAGCCGTCAAAGCGGCCCGTCCAGACCACGATGACATCATGTTTATCCTCAATGATCAGATCCCGGACCTTCTCGGCCCGTTCCCCTTCGTTATCGATCACGAAATAGTCCATGTCCCGTTCCAGCCAGATATTGCTCATGCTGCAGCTTTTATGACCCAGCAGGGCGATTCTTTTTCCGGCCCGGATCAGGGAATCAAAAAGGGAGTCGGTGGTAATGACCGGCTTCCGGTATTCCGTGATTCCGTGGACCTCCGGCTTCACGCCGGTGTAGATCGTGCCGAAGTTGACGGGAGTCACGGAAGGCATGACGGAATGGAAGGGAATGCTCAGCAGCGTGTTTTTCCGGACAGGCTCCATGGCATCCGGATACTTGTCCATCATCCACTGGGCCATGCAGTCCGGGTTATGAATAAAGAGGCGGTCAAAGGGCTCCCGGCAGAAATCCCGGAGAATATCTTCCGCCCAGATCAGGGGCTCTTCGGCAAGAGCCGGCCGTTCCACATCAAAAAGGTCTGCAATTGTCGCAGCGCAGTGTGTCAGGGAAATTTTATTGATTTCGCCCATCTCATTTTTCCTTTCTTCTGAAGGGGGTTATTCCTGCCGCAGGCGGGAGAAAACCTGCCCGATAGGGGCGTTTATCTCCAGGTCTCTGCCGGAACGCAGGGGA
Organism: Oscillospiraceae bacterium; assembly: GCA_045640565.1. Taxonomy (GTDB): domain Bacteria; phylum Bacillota; class Clostridia; order Oscillospirales; family Oscillospiraceae; genus RGIG3159. The sequence goes on from JAZUFG010000034.1 coordinate 4,046, forward strand.
TAGTCCAGATGTTCTTTATTGATGATGACCAGATGCTTGCCGGAAAAATAGCGGACATAGGAGGCCGCGGGATAGACCCGGAGAGAGGTCCCTCCGATGATCATCATGTCTGCCCGGGAGATGGCGTCAATGGCCGCTGCCACAGCATCTTCCGGAAGAGCCTCCTCATATAAGGTCACATCACAGCGGATCATGCCTCCGCAGTCGCAGGAGGGAACGGGAGAGGCGGATGCAAAGATCGCGTCGGCGGGGTAGGGCCTGCCGCAGCGCATGCAGTAGTTCCTGGCGGTCGTTCCGTGGATCTCAAATACTTTTTGGGAGCCGGCTTTTTGGTGGAGACCGTCAATATTTTGCGTAACGGTACCGATCAGCTTTCCCTTTTTTTCCAGCCCGGCAAGATAGCGGTGGGCAGCATTGGGCTCCACTTTCCGGGTGTCCATTTTTTGCCGATAGAATTCAAAGAAGACTTCCGGCTGATTCACCAGGCAGGAATGGGAGAGGAGATACTCCGGAGAGTAGGCGTCAAAGCGCAGGTCAGGGGTGTTGTAGAGCCCGTCCTTGGAGCGAAAGTCCGGAACGCCGCTCTCCGTGGAAACCCCCGCGCCTCCGAAAAAGACCAAAGCCTCGGAAGTATCAATATAGTCCTGCAGAATTTGAATTTTCTCTTGAAGGTTATCGGCCATGGTGCATGCCTCTTAAGAAAGAATTTTTGCCAATTCCTCTTTGCCGGGATTGGAAGAGAGAATTTTCAGCGAGGAATCCGCCGCTTCCAGCAGAGCGCGCAGCTCTTTGCTCTTCTCTTCCTTTTTAGCCTTGGCAGCATCGACTTTGTCAGCCAGGTCAAGAACCTCCTGAGCGCTTTCTTTCAGCTTTTCTGCCTCGGCCTTCCGGGATAAAATCGTTTTGCGGATGCGCTCGCTTTCGGAAACGTTCAGCGCAATGATCTGGGTGAGCTCCCGGCCCTCCACCTCTATTTTCTCGCGGAAAAGGGACCAGGTGTAGCCACCGGCAAAACGGAAGAGATAGCTCCCTTCATGGGCAACCTTGGTGACCAGCTCCGTGCTTTCAAAAAGCTCTAAAAAGTCCCAGAACTCATTTCCGCTGCGGAGCTTCTGCCTGCAGATGGAGCGGGAAAGACCCTCCATAATGGAGTTCTGGAGAAGGATCTTGCCCTCTGCATCCATGAAGAGGATCCCTGCGTCCAAGGATTCTATGGCGTGGAGAGAAGAATCCGGCCCGGGAAGACTCTGCAAAGCCCGGAAGGAGCGAAGACTGCGGAGAGCACCGTCCAAAGCGGAGCAGAGGAGCATCACACAGAGGACCCAGGGGAAGATAGTCCCAAAAGCGGTTTCAAAGAAGGGAACCGTCAGGAAAAAGGGCAGCCCGGAAAGAAAAAGGGTCCATTCATGGCAGCGGAAGGCGGTAAAAACGCTCAGGATCGCGCTGAGAAGGACGCTCCAGCGCAGGATCAGCATGCCGTCCCCGGAGAGAGTCAGACCGTCTACCTGCAGAAGAAGGATCAGACAAAAGACGCCGGAGGCCCAAACCGCAGAAAGAGCGGAGATTATTTTCAGCCTGGGATAGGGATAGTCCCCATGATTGATCTCGTTTGCCGAATGAACCAATTGCGCAAAGAAACAGAGGAGGGCGGCAAGCAAAGATAAGGCGCAGCCGATGGGAGAAAGGTTAAGCATGGCCTTCACCTCCTGCTACATGGAAATAGACGGAGCATCTGCCGGCATCCAATCCGGCGCCTGCCTTGACGCCGTCCCGAAGGAGGGCAGCGTTTCGTTCCCGGACCCAGGAAGAGATCTGGCTGCTGTCCGCTCCGGTTACCGTGAAGACAGTGCGGAGAAGCTTTTCTTCTTCATCACCGTGAATAGAGACGGTAAGGTCGCTCCAATGCCGCTCCAGGGCGTCTTCTAAAAATTCGCCCTGAGCCAAAAAGGCAGTGGTCAAAGGCCCCGCAGGATAGTCCTTCGAGGCAATATTTCGAACGCTGCTGCTGAGCCCCAAAGCAGAAAGGGGCTGCAGGCACGCTTCCAGCGCTTTTCCGTAGTCCTTGGAGGAAAGGAGACCGTTTCTGGCAGATTTGAGAAGGAAACCGTATTCCTTTGCCAGGGTCAGACGGAAGACGGAGAGTTGAAGAAGACGCCGGCGAAGGTTGGCAGAGCTTTCATCCTTTTGCGCCTGAGCAATGGCCTCCTTGGCGGAGTCCAGCTGCTTTTGCAGGACCTGAATGGGAATATGAAGAGCTTCTGCAGTCTCCCGGTTATCCGTAAGGCTTTTCTTCAGCGTGTTTTCTTCACTGAGGAGCCCCTGATATTTGCAGATCTCGGAATCCAGATAGTCCAGGTCCTCCTGCAGGAGGTTGACATCATGCAGGTCCTCCTCCACAAAGAGAAAAGCTTCCCGCATGGGCTTGCAGGAGACAAGGGTGTTCGGCCCTGTGGAGAGTGTGCTTTTGTTCCCGCCGGAGAGAAGGCGCTCCCGCTGGGCAGAGCTGAGGGCAGTGGAAAAATTGCCGGGGATGAGGGTTTCCCCCTTCTTGTCTGCCAGCTCCAGGGGATAGCGGGAGGCGGAAAGAAGCTTCGGGAAGAGATTGCGGTCCGGCAGTTCTCCTGTCAGCATCCGAATGGGCAGGAGGCTGTAAATCAGCGCGAAAAGGAGATAGAGCCAGCCTGTATCCCAGGCATAAGGGAAGAAAGAAAAGGCCGGCAGAAGAGCTCCGAGGCTGAGAAGGACGGAGAGGATCACAAAGAGAAGGATTCCGCCGAAATTCGGCCGCTCCCGAAAGAGACTGAGAGCCACAGCACCCCAAAAAATGCAGCCTGCGGACCCCAAAAGGGCGGCAAGAACGGCGCAGAGGAGAGGGTGCATGCCTAATCGGCTTCCGAAAAGGGATAATCCCCAAGCCAGCAGAAGCAGAAGCAGGGGAACGATATGCAGATAGGGAGAGCGGGTTCGGTCTTCAATGCAGTTCAATTCCTTCACACTCCTTATTGATAATCAGAATCATTATAGCATGATTTTCCGGAAAAGAAAAGCTTTTGCCTTTATTAGCGGGGAATTATCCGTTGAAAAGGGCGTTTTTCTTCGCTATAATGGAGAAAAGGGGATAGTTTGCCATGCTGAATTCGTGTAAAAAAACACCGTACCGCTCTTTGAATTCTTATCTTTTGGAGACTTTTGGAGAAAAGGTTTATAAGCTTGCTTTGGACGGGGGCTTCTCCTGCCCCAATCGGGATGGGACCCTGGGCAGCCGCGGCTGCAGCTTCTGCGCCGGCGGGAGCGGAGCCTTTTCGGTTCCGGTGGGAGAAGATGTCTTTGAAGCGATAGAAGAAGCAAAATACCTCCTGGCGGGGAAGAGCAGGGCAAAGCGATTCATTGCTTATTTTCAAAGTTTTACGGGGACTTATGCGCCCGTAGATCGCCTTCGCAGTCTCTACGGCAAAGTCTTGGAGCATCCGGATATTGCGGCCCTCTCCATCGGGACACGGCCGGACTGCCTCCCGGAGGAAATTCTGGATCTCCTGGGAGAATTGAACAAAAAGAAACCCGTTTGGGTGGAGCTTGGCCTGCAGACGATCCATGAAAGAACTGCCGAAGCGATTCGCAGAGGCTATCCTCTGGAGGTCTACGACAGGGCAGTCCGGGAGCTTAAAAGCCGGGGGATCACGGTGATCACCCACATGATCCTGGGCCTGCCGGGGGAAAGCCCGGAGCAGATGGCGGAGACCGCGGCTTACATCGGGCGCTCCGGCGCGGACGGGATCAAGCTCCAGCTTCTCCATGTTTTGGAGGGGACAGATCTGGCGGAGGATTATCGGCAGGGAAAGCTCCATATCCCGGATCTGCCGGAATATCTGAGTTGGCTGAAGCTCTGCGTTTCGCAGCTTCCGCCGGATATGGTCATCCACCGCCTGACCGGGGATGGAGCCAAACGGGATTTGCTGGCGCCTCTTTGGTCCGCCGATAAAAAGCGGGTCCTGAATGAAATCAACAGGGTTTTTGAAGCCCGCCCGGGGAACTGAAAGAAGCAGGAATACAGAAAGAGGAGCGCTGAAAGAGGCCCGCTGCCATTCGGCGCGTGCTGATAAGGATGTTTATTGAAGCACCTACCCACGCGCCGAAACGATGTGTTCCACTGCGTGGAACGATATGTGCACTCCGTGCGTGATGTTTGACTTTGTCAAGTGATGTGCCTGCGGGCGTGGGTGGAACACATCACATCACTTTGCGATTTTGTCGCAAAACATCACTATGCCGTAAGACATAACATCACTTGCCCGATAGGGCAAACATCACTTCTTCGAAATGTGGATTTTGTGCGGCAAAATCCGATGCTCGTTAAAGATGAGGATAAATCAGAATTTGACAAAGGAGCGAGATTGTATGGAACTGGCTTATAAAGCGCAGATGATTATTTCTGTTGTAATAATTCTCTTGGCAAATGTGCTTAGCACAATTGCCAAGCATTGGGTTTATCGAAGTGCAGGTTTTGTTATTTGCGGTTTACTTTGGATAATTCATCCCGTTTTGCCAAAGGGTGCAGAGGTGTCAAAGAGAACCTTGCTTTGGACGAGAATTGCAGGTCTCATTCTCATCCTCATTGGTGTCTTTACACGAGTATATATTAACTAACCAAATCCCAGTTTACCAAATAAAAGAATTACCCGCCGAAGGGAAAACGAAATCCCTTTCGGCGGGTTTTGCTTTGATTAAAAACTTCCTTACGACACGCTATCATTCGGCAGCGGGCCTCTTTGAATACACGGAATAATTATTCTTCAACCTTTGCTTCGGGAGCATTCTTTTTGACGCTCTCAATGCCGTTCAAGCAGCTTGCCTTGGCCTTATAGCCCTCGGAAGCGGCGATGACTTCGCCATTGGAAGCCTTCAGGCGGAAACGGAACTCACCGGCTTTATCGGTGTAAACTTCATACTTCGGATTCTTCACAGGAGCATAGCCTTCCACAGTCTGATCTTCTACTGCGGCGGCGCAGTTTTTGCGGACGCTCTCAATGCCGTTCTTGCAGGCAGCAGCGGAGGAATAAACCTCAGAAACAGCGATGATCTCGCCATTTCCGGCAACGAGATCGAACTTAACGCCGGATTTCACTTCTTTGACAACAAATTTTCCCATGATGATTACCTTATCCTTTCAAAATAATGGGTTTTCACCCGAAATAATGCCCAAATCTCATTATAGTGGACTTTTTCCGGATGTCAAGCTGAAAAGATTCCAGGGATATTCCACCGGGGGCATCAGGGAATAATCCAACTCTTTTCCCGTAATGGGATGGGAAAAAGCCAGGTGGAAGGACCAGAGAGCGCAGCCGCAGGCCGGGTCCTTGCTTCCATAACGGATATCTCCCAGGAGAGGCAGCCCCCGGGAAGAGAATTGAGCCCGGATCTGATGGGTTCGCCCGGTGTGAAGGCGGATTCGAAGGAGGCTGAGATCTCCGGAGGTCTCCAAAAGGGAATAGCTGAGTTCTGCTTCCCGGACCCCTTTCCTTTCCCGCTTCACCACGAAGGTTTTGTTCTTGCTGCTGTCGTGGAAGAGCAGGTCCCGCAGGACGCCCTCCGGCTCTTTGGGAATTCCCTTCAGAACCGCCAGGTATTCCTTTGTGACCTGATGCTCGGCAACGGCGGCGATCAGCTTTCCCGTAGCCTTCGGGCTGCGGGAATAGATCATGAGGCCTCCGACGATTTTGTCCAGGCGATGAACGGAGGCAATGTAGTCCTGCTTTCCCAGACTGCGGTAATGCTCCCGCAGAAGCGCGGGCATGCTGTTTGGAGAGGGACCGTCCTCGGAAAGACAGCCGGGACTTTTCTCTGCAAGGACCAGAAAAGGATCTTCATAGAGGATTTTCACGAAGCCATGACCTCCGCCTCTTCTTTTTTCTTTTCGGGGATTTGGGCCAGAACCACGGCAATCGCCATTAAGAAGCAGCCGATATACTCCCGATTCGTCAGTCTCTCATGGAGGAGCAGGGCCCCGCCGATGACGGCAAAGACGGATTCCAGGCTCATGAGAAGGGAGACCACGGAGGGATTCCCTCCCTTCTGCGCGACGATCTGCAGGGTATATCCCACGCAGGAGGAAAGAACGGTTATATAGATCAGGGAACCAAGGCAGGCTTGGTAATTTTCCAAGTGCTGGGGCTCAAAGAGCAATGCGCAGATCAGAGAGAGGACACCGCAGACCAAAAACTCTGCGGCGGTCAAAGAGATCTCGTCCAGGTCCGGGCTGAATTTGTCCACAAAGAGGATCTGGATGGAAAAGAGAATGGCGCAGGAGAGGAGCCCCAGATCCCCGGGACCCAGAGTGAAATCTTCGGTGACGCAGAGAAAGTAGAGGCCAAATACGGCAATAGCCACGGAAAGCCAGATCCGCTTTCCCGGTTTTTTATGCAGGAAAAGGCTGAAAAGGGGAACCAGAACGATATAGAGGGCCGTGACAAAGCCAGACTTGCCGGCGGTGGAGTGGGAGATCCCGTACTGTTGGGTAACGCAGGCCAGAAAAAGGGCAATTCCGCAGGCGATTCCGCCGGTCCAAAGCTTTTTCGGATTTTTGGTGGGCTGTTTCCGAATGGCAATAAAGAGAAAGAGGAGAAGCGCAGCCAAAAGGCTCCGAAAGGCATTGAGGGAAAAGGTCCCCAGATATTTGGAGGCAACGGATTGAGCGGAGAAGGCAGTGCCCCAAATGATTGCCGCTACGATGGGGCAAATGGTATGACGGAATGTTTTTTCCATAAACGGATAAAACCTCTTCAGAAAGATTCGCAAGAAAACAGGGCCCAAAACGGGCCCTGTTCATGATGATTGGATTATTCCTCTTCGTCCTTCTTGGCGTCGTCAATGATCTTCTGCTGGTTGATCTGAGGAACTTCCTCGTAACGGACGAACTTGAGAGAATAGAAGCCTCTGCCCTGGGTCATGGCCCGAAGGTCAATGGGGTAGGAGCTCATCTCACCGATGGGAACTTCAGCCTCAACGACCTGCAGTCCGTCGCCGGTGGGGTTCATGCCCATGACACGGCCGCGGCGCTTGTTGAGATCGCCGATGACATCGCCCATATTGGCGTCGGGAACGGTAACCTTCAGTTCGCCGATAGGCTCCAGAATGGTGGGAGCGGCAGTGGGCAGGCCTTCTTTGTAGGCGATGCCGGCTGCGGTCTGGAAAGCCATATCGGAGGAGTCAACCGGGTGATAGGAACCGAAGTAAAGAACGGACTTCAGGAAGACCACGGGATAACCGGCCAGAACACCCTTGGAGATGCAGTTCCGCAGGCCCTTTTCAACGGAGGGGATGAAGTTCTTGGGAACGCAGCCGCCGACGGTCTCATCTTCAAAGATCATATCCTCAGTCTCGGACTGGGGCTCAAAGCGGATGTAAACATCACCGAATTGGCCGTGACCGCCGGACTGCTTCTTGTGACGGCCGTGGATCTCAACCTTTTTCTTGATGGTCTCGCGGTATGCGATCTTGGCGGGACGGAGCTCTGCCTCGACCTTATACTTGGAAGCCAGCTTGGAAATGATTACGGAGAGGTGAATATCGCAGACACCGGCAATGATCAGTTCCTTGGTTTCGGGATCGTTGCCATAGGTGAAGGAAGCATCTTCCTCGTTCAGCTTGGTCAGGCCGGAAGCAACTTTATCTTCCTGGCCCTTGACCTTGGCGTAAATAGCCATCTTGTAGCAGGGCTCTGCATATTCCATGGGCTTGACGGTGAAGGTCTTGCCGGGCAGGGTCAGGGTATCACCGGTGCGGACGGAGGCCAGCTTGGTGAAGACGCCGATATCGCCGGTAGCCAGCTTGGAAGCCTTGATGTTCTCTTTGCCTCTGGGCATGAACATATTGCCCAGCTTTTCGGTGTCACCGGTGCGGGCATTGATAACGCTGAGGGTATCTTCCAGTTCACCGGAGATGACCTTGAAGTAGGAGTTCTTGCCGTACTGGTCAGCCATGGTGTTGAAGATGAAGGCAGCGGGAGAACCGGCAGGATCCAGAGCCAACTCGGATTCATTGCCTTCCTCGTCCACAGTGATGAGGGCCTTGCCTTCCAGAGGATTGGGGCAGAACTTAATAATGTTATCAAGAAGGTCCAGGGTGCCCAGACCGTTATTGGCGCAGCCGCAGAAAACAGGGGTGATAGCCCGCTGCTTCAGGCCGGCCTTGATGCCGGAAACAAGCTCTTCCTCGGTGAAGGGCTCTTCCATGAAGAATTTCTCCATGAGGGCTTCGTCGGTTTCGGCGACCTGCTCGTTGAGCTCAGCCATGTATTCTTCGATCTTTTCTTCTGCATCGGCGGGAAGGGCGATCTCTTTGCCGTTCAGGTCAAAGGCCTTCTTGGAGATGAGATCTACAAAGCCGGTAGCAGTTTCACCGCTCAGGATGGGGAAGGTGAAGGGAATGACGGAAGCGCCGAAGCTGTCCCGCAGGGATTCCAGAGTGCCGAAATAGTTGGCATGCTCTTCATCCAGCTTGGAGATATAGAACATGGCGGGGAGGTCAGCATCCTTCAGGGACTTCCAACCCTTTTCCGTACCGACAACAATACCGGATTTTGCGGAAACGCAGATCAGGCCGGCATCGGCAACACGGAGAGACTGAACGATTTCAGCAGCGAAATCAAAATAGCCGGGGTTATCTAAAACGTTGATCTTGGCGCCGCCGTATTCCACGGGAATAACGGAGGTCTTGATGGAATACTGACGCTTCTTCTCTTCGTCATCAAAGTCAGAGGTGGTGGTACCGTCAGCACGCTTGCCAAGACGGGTAATAGCTTTGGTCAGGAATAACATGCTTTCACAGAGGGCAGACTTTCCGTCGCCGCCGTGACCCAAAAGGGCAATATTACGAATATCGCTGGAACTGTACATTTTGTTTCTCCTTTCTTGACGGCAGGGGCGTGCCCAGCCGCTGTGGCCTATTGCCGCACATTCCTTCCCATTATATATGAGAAAGAGTGGCATTTCAATAGGAACTTTCAATATATCCGGAAAAATATGCAAGTTTTCCGGCTGCCGCAGGGGGGAGGCGCGGGATCAAAGCTTCTCCAGGCAGCGGAGCACCAGGGCGGAGAATTTTTCCTTGGCTGCCTCGGCAGCTTCCAGAACCTCCTCTTCGGAGAGAGGCTGCGAAAGAATTCCCGCCGCCATATTGGACATCAGGCTGAAGCCCAGGACCTTCATGCCGCAGTGCCCTGCAGCCAGGACCTCCGGGACGGTGCTCATTCCCACAGCATCGGCGCCCAGTATGCGATAGGCGCGGATTTCGGCCGGGGTTTCATAGGAAGGGCCGGGCAGGAA
>JAZUFG010000035.1:0-48967 GCA_045640565.1 Oscillospiraceae bacterium
TAAAAGTAAAAGCAGGATTATGATACCATCTGTTTTGATATTGTCAACTGGTTCAACCTGTCCCGGAATAATGGCTCATTGTTTCCGGACAGGTGGCTCAAATGACTCCGGACAGGCGGCTCCGCCGCACTGGAATATTCAAATGCCACCCCTTTACACAAGAGAGGCAAAAATACCGCCGCATTTGCGGCGGTAGAGCGATTGATGCAAGTGGAATATTTTTCAGCCCGTCTTTAGATGCCTGCCGGTAATAAGCCCTTCTAGGGCTTATTCAAGCCTCCGGCTTAGCCGGAGGTTGTGACTATCGACGTTCCGCTATCGCTTCATTTACCAGTTTTACATCTAATCCAGAATCGCTTAGGATATCTTTAGAAACCATAGTTTCTATTGAGAATCCATAATCTTTTGTCAAGAAATAAAATTCATTGTTACTGCCCCCAAAACTATTCTCTGCCGTTATTGTTACCCACCAGCCATCGTTGCCTACGCCATATATCTCTCTGACGACGAGTGAGTAGGGGTTCTTAAAATCGTTTATCCATTTTAAAACAGTATCAACAAATGCCTTTTCAGCGACGCTAAGTCTCTCGTAGGCTGATTGAAGTTTAACCGTGACATCACAGCTACCAAGAATTTCGTCCCCATCCGATAAATAAATCTTTGTTTGACCGGCTGTAACTCCATAAATTGTCCCATCTTTCCCAACTTTAGCGATTATTTCATCTGAGGATTTCCATGTCAAATTCTCGCTATCGGCACTTTCCGGGAAAACTGAATATTGAATTCGGCATTCCTCTCCGACACTAATTTCACAGCTATTTTTTGATAAAACAACACTATCTATTTTTTGCGCTATAACAGTTACATCGTATTCAGCTACAATCTTCCCTTTTACTGAACCCGTTACTTTCGTTTTTCCGGCGTTTATCCCTTTTATCTCGAAATCTAGAATCTCTTTTACTTCAGCTATCTCTGGCGCTTCAGATTTCCATTCTATGTCTCCATATTTTTCAAGTTCTTCTTCAATGGGAAATCTTTGCCCTTTCCCAACCTCTATTCTTTTCTCAATCTTTCCACATCCTGAAAATAACAGGACCGCAATAGCTAGTGAAAATATTAAATGCTTATTCTTCATTTATTCCACCTTTATTTGCATGGATTCATCCATTCCGTTTAATACACGTTCTATTATTTTATCGGTAAGTTCAATAGTTTTATATTCATTTTCTTCATAGAGCTTATTCATTTTCTCTGAAATATCATAGACATGTTTATAGTATGCGATATCTATTGCCCGAAAAGTACTTGAGTACGTAATTGGAATATCTGTAAAAAACTCATTATATGATGTTACTCCATCGACATATTGATATTTTCCCTCAAAATAAAAACAATAGAACCTCATATTTTTCATGGTTCCATCTTTAGCTTTGATAGTTCCCTCCATAACAACGACTGGATTTTCTCCAGATAATTGATACAGCTGCTCGCCTATCGCGATTCCTCTTTTTGTGTATACAAAGATATTATTTACCGTCCATGTTTCAGGATTATAAAAAGCTTCTCTTGCTGACGATAAGCAATCTAAGATTATGGACTCCCAGATCATTTGCTTTTCATATTTTTGCGAGTCTGCAAAATCACCTACTGCTTCAAAAAGTTCAAAGGCGTCTTTATAGTTATTCTCATTATAATACTGGATTCCTTGGTTATAAGCTCTCAACAGTTTTCTTTTTTCTGTAGCATCTTTGTAACCACTTATACTTTGATACTTTTCCTCGGATTTTTCATAGTCTCCTTCTTTTAATAGTTGCTCTGCTTCTGCATATATTTCTTCGTTTTTTTTGTCGGTAATATATCTTATAACAATTAACGTTCCCACAGCTACTGCTACAAGCAGAATAATTGACAACAATATTTTTAATGTCGTCTTTCTTCTTTTAACTTTCATTGCTTTATTAGGACAGCCACAATTCTGACAAGCCTTAGCCTTCTTAGGCATTTCTTGTCCGCATTCAGGGCAAGTAATAAATGCTACTTTTAAATTTTTCCCACATGCAGGGCATATCTTTGCTTTTTCACTTATTTGCTTTCCACAATATCTGCATTCTACCATTGCCATAGAATTTTCCTCTTTTCAAGGCATTTTTGTTTATACTATCATTTCTTTCGGCCTCTGTCCATAATAGAACATAAAAAATCCTCGGGGCGTTTGAGATTGCCCCAGGGATTTTTGTATAAATAATGTTAAATTAACCGAAATTGGATATGAACGCCAAGCAATGAGGTATGCCGATAAAATTGTCAATTCTTACGCACAAACTTGGGAACACCCATAAAGGAATCAATCATTTATATAGAAATATCATTCAATGGGCGTGAAGTGAGTCAATAAGAACCGTCCCTATTGACTCAAAAGTTCTTTGTCTTCCGGGCTTCCTTGCCGTCTCTTCATACATAAAGCCCGGAACCGTCAAAAAAAGCAAAAAAAACGCTGTCTGCCGCGAAGGATCAGACAGCGGTTTTCATATCTCGAAATTGTTACAAAAGCAGAACAGAGTCTCACAAGATGGAACAGCCGTGCGGAATTTCACAGAATTCACAGGGTTTTCCACAGAAAAAATCGCTTTCCATGAAAAATCTGCGAAAATATCGCGATTCAGCTGTGGAAAAAGCGGTTACAAAGATAAACGATACCGACGAAGAAACAAGCAGGGATATCGCAAAAACTAAAACTTTTCTCCCTGCAATGATTTTGTTGCATAGGCATTTAAGGTCTGATCTGCGGTATGACCGGCAAGGAATTCATAATAAGCCTGACTTCCGATCATGGCGCCATTATCCCCACAGAGCGACAAAGGCGGCATATAGAGTTCTCCCCCAAAGGCCTTTACAGCTTCCGAAAAATCATTCCGGATCCGGGAATTTGCAGCAACTCCCCCGGCAATCGCCAATTTTTTATATCCTCTCTCCTTCATTGCCATCATAGTTCTGGGCAAAAGCATATCGCTGACGGACTTGGAGAAAGACGCGGCAAGAGAGGGAATGTCCAGGGGTTCTCCTGTCTGTTCCGCATGGTGAATCAAATTCAATGCTGCTGTTTTCAGACCGGAGAAGGACATATCCAAGGGATTTCCGCTGAGTTTCGGCTGAGGCAAAGGATACTTTCTATCATCCCCCTCCTTTGCGGTGGAATCCAAAGCGGCGCCTCCCGGATAAGGCATGCCCAGAACTCGGGCAACCTTATCAAAACACTCCCCCGCTGCATCATCCCTGGTGGAGCCTAATATTTCAAGATCCGTATAGCCCTTCACATCCACGATCATGGTGTGACCGCCGGATACCACCAAACAGAGAAAAGGCGGTTCCAAATCCTTATAGGCAAGATAGTTTGCTGCGATGTGACCCTTGAGATGATGAACGGGAATCAAGGGGACCTGCAAAGCCAGGGCCGCGGCCTTGGCAAAATTCACGCCAACCAAAACAGCGCCGATCAGTCCCGGAGCATAAGTAACCGCAACGGCATCAATCTCTTTTCGCGTAATCCCCGCTCGGGACAGGGCTTCCTCCGCAAGGCCGGAAATCGCTTCAATGTGCTTTCTCGAAGCAATTTCCGGAACGACACCGCCATACTCCCGATGAAGAGCAACCTGGGAAGATATGCAATCCGTCAATATTTCACGACCATCCCGCACAAGAGCAACTGCTGTTTCATCGCAGGATGATTCCACAGAAAGGATAATCATATCAAAATTCCTTCCGATAAATCCATGCGTCCTCTTTCGGACTCATATAATAACCGGGCCGGACTCCGACCCTTTGAAAGCCGTCTTTTTCATAAAGCGAAATGGCGGGCATATTGGAAGCCCGCACCTCCAAGGTGAGGCTGTGGCTTCCATTTCTTTGAAGCTCCTCCTCCAAGGCGGAAAGCAGTGCCTTCGCAATTCCCTTCCCGCGTGCCTCCGGAACTACAGCCAGATTCATCATATCCGATTCCTCGCCGCAGGTTTGGGAACCGATATAGCCCAGGAGCTTCTCCCGGTCCACGGCAGTAAGCCAAAGGCTAAGAGGGTTTTCCAGTTCCGAAGATAAGGAATTCTCGCTCCAGGGCAAGGAAAAGCAAAGGCTCTCCAATGCCGCAACGGCTTTGATATGGGAGGAGGACATTTTTTCAATTTGAAAGCTCATTTTGCATCGCCCCAGTTTTCTCCGCTGCCGGCTTCGGCAAGAAGCGGAACGGAAAGCGCTGCGGCAGACTGCATTTCTCTGCTGAGAAGAGAAGAGACTCTCTCAGCCTGGGACGCAGGACATTCCACAATGAGTTCATCGTGAACCTGCAGAAGAAGCTTTGCCTCCGGGAATTCCTTCTTCAGCGCGCTCGAAACCCGGATCATGGCAATCTTCATAATATCTGCGGCAGTCCCCTGAATCGGGGTATTCAGCGCCATACGCTCCGCAGCGGAACGGATATTAAAATTCGCACTCTTCAGTTCAGGCAAGGGGCGTTTCCTCCCATAGAGGGTGGAAACATAGCCGCTTTCTCTGGCTTCACGGACGACCCTCTGCATATAGTTCCGAACGCCGCTGAAACGGTCCAGATAGCTATTAATATAGTCTTCCGCCTCATACGGTGAAACATGCAAATCTTCTGCCAGAGACCATTTGGTAATCCCATAGACGATCCCGAAATTAACGGCCTTCGCATTTCTTCGCATAAGGGGAGTGACATTCTCCAGGGGCACATGAAAAACCTGCGAAGCGGTAACCCTGTGAAAATCCTCTCCGGAACGGAAAGCATCCTGCATTACAGAATCTTCCGCCATGTGCGAGAGAACCCGAAGCTCTATCTGGCTGTAATCCGCATCCACCAGAACGCAGCCCGGCTTTGCAATAAACATTTTCCGGATCTCGGCTCCCAAATCCGAACGGACAGGAATATTCTGCAAATTCGGCTCCGTAGAGCTCAGACGGCCGGTAGCTGTTACCATATTCTGGAAGCAGGTCCGGATCCTTCCGTCCTCATCAATTTCCTTCAAAAGGCCTTCCGCATAGGTGGACTGAAGCTTGGAAAGCTGACGGTAATTCAAAACCAGACCAACGATGGGATGAAGCGGCCGGATTTTTTCCAAAACCTCCGCATTTGTGGAATAGCCGGATTTGGTCTTTTTTCCTGCGGGAAGCTGCAATTTCTCAAACAGGACCTCTCCCAGAGCCTTGGGCGAATTGATGTTAAACTCGCCCCCTGCGCAGTCGTAAATCTCACGGGATAGATTTCCGATCTCTTCATTTAACTTTTGGCGGAAGGCTTCCAGCTGCCAACGGTCCACCAAAATCCCTTCATTCTCCATGTCGGCCAGGACCGGACAGAGAGGAAGGTCAATTTCGCGGTAAACTGCCTCGCTTCCCTTCTCCTGCAGGCGTCTGAGGAGCTCCGGATAAAGGCGGTAAAGCTGCGCTGCCAAAGTGACGGGAGATTCCGCCGGAAGCTCCCCTAAATAGCGGGAAGCCAACCTTCCTATATCATAGGATGCCTCCGTAGGGTCAAGGATATAGGCCATCAGGGAAATATCCTCGGCTTTGGGCCGCGGCAAAGCAAGTGCATCAAAGCGGCGGCAAAGTGCCTTATAATCCGAACAAAGGACCGCTGCGGAGCTGCTAAGCTCCCTCAAATAGGCACAATCAACCGCACTTTCCATGACGCCTTCTTTTCCGGCGACGGCCATGGAAGACTCCCCGAGAATAAGCGCGAGAAAGCCCCGAGGCTGAGGAAGAGAACTGAGTTTTACAGGTTCTGAGGCCTTTTCCTCTGCCGGTGCTGCGCTGCGAAGGTTATAGAATTCGATCAAGCGCATGAAACAAAGGCGCTCAAACACCTTCAAAAGAGCCGGTTTATCGGGATCTCCGATCCTACAGTCCTCCGGACGGAAATCAATCGGCACTTCCGGACGGATCGTGGCAAGTTCAAAACTCAGAAAGGCATTTTCCTTTCCTTCCTCCAGTTTTTTCCGCAGGCTCTCCCTCTGCTCATCCAAATGCGCATATATCTCCTCCAGAGAGCCATATTTCAGGAGCAGATCCGCTGCCGTTTTTTTACCTACACCGGCAACACCGGGAATATTATCGGAGCTATCTCCCATCAGTGCCTTAAGATCAATGAGTTTTTTCGGCTCAAAGCCATACTCCTCCTGAAAGATCTCCGGGGTATAGAGAACCGTTTCCGTGGATCCCGGCTTGGAAACCGTCAAGCGTACAGACACAGAATCATCAATTAACTGCAGGCTATCCCGATCCCCTGTTACGATCACACAGCGGTCCCCATTCTCGCGGGATATTCTTCCGACAGTGCCCAAAATATCATCGGCTTCCCAACCCTGAGCCGCGAAAACAGGAATTCGCATTGCGGAAAGCACCTCGTGAATGAGGGGCATTTGCTGCGCCAATTCCTCCGGCATCGGGTGCCGGGTAGCCTTATAGCCCTCATAGAGAAGATGCCGGAAGGTAGGGCCTTTCAGATCAAAGGCAACACAAAGGCCGTCGGGAGATTCCTCCCGGCGGGCTTTTTCCATCATATTCAAAAATGTCAGCACGGCATTGGTAGGAATTCCATCCGGCGTGGACAAAGGGCGACTTCCGTAGAAGGCGCGATTCATCACGCTGTTGCCGTCCAGGATCATGATTTTCATAGAATCAAATTCGCTTCCACTTTGTTCCCTGGGGGGTATCGATAATCTCAATGCCCCGGGCCTTCAACTCATCCCGAATCCGGTCCGCCTCTGCGTAATTCTTGGCTTTTTTGGCTGCGCTTCTTGCTTCAACCAAAGCGTCAATTTCCGGATCTCTCTCCTCCGCAGCGGCTTCCTCTTCCTGCTTTTTCAAAAGAGCCTCTGCATGCGCCAGAATATCCAGACTGAGGACGGTGTCTACCGCTTCCACTGCCGCAAGCTTGGTGGCATCATTTGTTTTTGCTTTCAGAATATCGTAGAGCGCAGTAATACCCAGGGAGGTATTCAAATCGCCATCCATTGCCTTGGCAAAACGATCCCGAAGCTCCTTCAGGGCAGCCTCATCCACAGGTTCTGCAGAATCTTTCTTCAGCGCGGAAACCTTCTCTATCAGCTTTTCATAGGCAGCGGCAGCATTATCCAAATTATCCCAGGTGAAAACCAGATTCTTGCGATAATGGGATTGGAGACAGAAGAAACGGTAGACCAAGGGATCATAGCCCTTTTCCTCCAAAAGGGAAACCGTAAGGAATTCACCCTTTGATTTTGACATTTTTCCGTCTGCCGTATTGAGATGGCTGACATGCATCCAGTAATTGCACCATTTATGCCCAAGATAGCTTTCCGACTGGGCAATCTCGTTGGTATGGTGCGGGAAAGCATTGTCAATGCCGCCACAGTGGATATCCAGATCTTCTCCCAAATGCTTCATGGATATACCGGAGCATTCAATATGCCAACCCGGATAGCCAACACCCCAGGGAGAATCCCATTTCAGGGCCTGATCTTCAAACTTAGACTTGGTAAACCAGAGAACAAAGTCATTTTTGCTGCGCTTATTGCTGTCCTCTTCCACGCTCTCGCGAACGCCAACCTGAAGATCTTCCTCGTTATGCTCATTGAAAATATAATACTTTTCCAGCTTAGATGTATCAAAATAGACATTTCCGCCTGCCTGATAGGCATAGCCGGTATCCAGCAGTTTCGTAATAATCTGAATATAGTCGGGAATGCAATGGGTGGCAGGCTCTACCACATCCGGGCGCTTGATATTGAGCTTTTTGCAGTCATTGAAGAAAGCATCCGTATAATACTGTGCGATCTCCATAACCGTTTTATGTTCCCTGCGGGCACCCTTCAGCATTTTATCCTCGCCCTCATCGGCATCGGAAGTCAAATGGCCCACATCTGTGATATTCATGACCCGCTTTACATTATAGCCGGAAAAACGGAGATATTTCTCCAGAATATCCTCCATGATATAGGACCTGAGATTGCCAATGTGGGCAAAATGGTAAACAGTGGGTCCGCAAGTGTACATTTTCACAAGTTCTTCATGATTCGGAACAAAGAGTTCCTTCTTATGTGACGCAGAATTATAGAGATACATCGTATTTCCTCCAAAGGGGCAAAAGCCCGCATATTTTTCTATTTTTTTCGAAGGGCGGCACCCACAGGGTCGCCATTTTGAACCTCTCCGATAAATACAGGATAGAATTCCCCAATCTGAACGCTATCCTCCGATGTGAACCAGACCAGGCCATCCACATCCGGAGAATCCCACTGGGATCTTCCGAAGAAGAGGCCGCTATCTTCATCAAAGCCCTCACAAAGGACTTCTACAGTCTCGCCGATCAGGCTCTCGCTGTACTCCTCCATGATAGCCTGCTGAAGCTCTTCCACCAACTCGGCACGCCTTTCGGCAACCTCCACCGGGGGATATTCCATTTTTGCAGCAGCCGTTCCCTCCTCCGGGGAGAAAACAAAAATCCCGACACGCTGGAGGCGGTATTCCCGCAGGAAATCACAGAGCTCTTCAAAAGCAGGTTCATCCTCGTAGGGCAAACCCGCAATCAGACTTGTCCGGATCACAAGACCCGGAATGCGATCCCGAAGTTTTTGAATCAGGGTGAGCAGTTCTTCTTTCGTGCCTCTCCTGTTCATCTTTTTCAGGACGGTATTATTGACATGCTGGATGGGAATATCCAGATATTTTACAATTTTATCCTCCGACGCAACCAGATCAATCATCTCATCTGTGGTATCCTCGGGATAAAGATAGTGCAAACGGATCCAGTGAATGCCTTCTATTTTGCAGAGCTCGCGAAGCAGCTCCGGCAGCATATGCCTGCCGGTCAGATCCATGCCGTAGCGGCTGGTATCCTGGGCCACGACAATGAGCTCCCGGACTCCCCTTGCTGCAAGCTCCTTTGCTTCCGAAAGAATATCCTCCGGGCTGCGGCTCCGATATCTCCCGCGAAGCTTCGGGATAATACAATAGGAGCAGCGGTTATCGCAGCCCTCGGCAATTGCCAGATAGGCATAATAGCCGGGGGTAGTCAGAACCCTTCCTGTCTCGTCAACCGGCGCATTGATATCATCATACTGTTCCACGCGTTTCCCGGAAAGGACCTGCTTTGCAGCGGAAACGATGTCATAAAAACTGCCGTTTCCCAGAATTCCGTCAACCTCCGGAAGTTCTTCCAGAACCTCCTTCTGATAACGCTGGGCCAAGCAGCCCGTTACCAGAATCTTTCCCACCAATCCGGCGGCTTTCTTTTCTCCTGCGCTGAGGATCTCTCCAATCGCTTCCTCCTTGGCAGAGTCAATAAAACCGCAGGTGTTGATGATCAGCAGGTCAACCTTTTCCGATTCCGACTTGATTCGGAAACCGGCTTCCTGCAAACGAAAGAGCATCTGCTCCGAATTCACGCGGTTCTTTGCACATCCCAAAGAAATCAGCGAAACAGTTTGTGACATCAGAATTCCTCCTCGGAAACCATTTGCAATTGAGAAAATGCCCTGCGAATCTCTTCCCAGGAATGACCTCGACGCAAAAGCGCCGCCGTAAGTTTCTTTTTTTCGGCAGGGTCGGGATCTGATCCGGAGAGATGCTTCCGGATATAATCCGAAATTGCATCCGACTGATCCGGGAAGTCCTCCAGAACACGGTCCTGGATCTCCCGGCTGATCCCCTTCTCAAAAAGGATCTGACGAACTCTCGCCTTTCCATAGCCCTTTGCAAGCGCACGCTCCAAAAGTCTTTCGGCAGTTTCTTCGTCGTTTATCAGATTCAAATCATTGAGCCAGGATATCGCCTTTTCCGTGTTCTCAGCAGATTCTCCTTTTTGGCGCAGCTTTCTCCGCAGGTCCTTTTCCGAACTTGCGGAAGCGCCAAGGATCCGAACCGCACGAAGGCGTGTGGAATCATAGCTTGCACGGCTGAGGAGCGCTTCCAGGTCCTCTTCCGAAAACTCCATTCCCGGAAAAATGTCCAGATCCCCAACCGTCACCCGCGGAATCCGCAAAGAACTCCCATCCGAAAAATGCAGTTTGCACTTTTCGGAATTGGGAATCTGTTCCACGCGCTCAAGCTTCATCGTCAAAATCTTCTGCGCTCACATCCACCGCCCGTCCTGCAGGCTCTGCAGAAGCGGAAGAGGGATGGGTGTAAAGCTGGCTCCGAACCTGCGCTTCGATCTTATCGGCGAGCTCCTGATTTTCCTTCAGGAAAGCCTTCACACTTTCCTTGCCTTGACCGATCCGTTCGTCCTCGTAGGAGAACCAACTGCCGGACTTGTGAATAATATCCATATCAATGGCCAGATCAACCAGTTCACCGAGTTTTGAAATACCTTCACCATACATGATATCAAAGTAAGCCTCACGGAAAGGAGGCGCCACTTTATTCTTGATAACCTTAGCACGGGTGCGGTTGCCGATAATCTCACTGCCGTTCTTAATGGGCTCTGTTCTGCGAATATCGATCCGGACAGAGGCATAGAACTTCAGGGCATTTCCGCCTGTCGTGGTTTCCGGGTTGCCGTACATCACGCCGATCTTCATACGAATCTGGTTAATGAAAACAACAATACAGTTGGTCTTGGAGATGGATCCGGCCAATTTGCGGAGCGCCTGGGACATCAGCCTTGCCTGAAGACCCACAAAGGCATCCCCCATCTCGCCCTCGATCTCAGCCCGAGGAGTCAAAGCTGCAACGGAGTCCACAACAACCACATCCACAGCGCCGCTGCGAACCAGAGCATCGGTGATCTCCAAAGCCTGTTCACCGGTATCCGGCTGAGAGATCAGCATGGTATCGATATCCACGCCAAGAGCCTTTGCATAGACAGGATCCAAAGCGTGTTCAGCATCCACAAAGGCGACTTCACCGCCCTGCTTTTGGGCTGAAGCCAAAATATGAAGGGCAAGGGTCGTTTTGCCGGAAGATTCCGGCCCGTAAATCTCAATAATTCTTCCCTTGGGCACGCCGCCGATTCCCAAAGCCGCATCCAATGCAAGAGATCCGGTGGAAATCGCTTCTACATTCATCTCCGGACGATCGCCCAGGCGCATAACAGCGCCTTTCCCATGATCTTTTTCTATCTGCTTCAGGCAGGTCTCCAACGCTTTCTTTTTGTCTTCTGCAGGGGTCGGAGCTTCATAGGCGGGTTTTTTACTAGCCATAATTACAAATCCTCTCTTTTCTTCCTTGCCGAAACGGCTCGGACAATTCCTGATAAATCTTTTCTGAATTCCAAAACCCGGAAGCCAGCCTCTTCCAGAATTTCACCTACTGCATTCTCCTGCCCTAGGCCAAATTCAAAGGAAATAATGCCATCTTCCTTTAATGCACAGGCATAGCCTGAAACAATACTGCGATAAAAATCCAACCCGTCCTTTCCGCCGCAGAGTGCCATTGGCGGTTCATAATTCTTCACGGAGGCCGGAAGTGTTTCCATCTCCGCTTCTGTTACATAGGGGGGATTGGAAACGATCATATCAAAACCGTTTATAATCGGCGGAGGGGCAGCTTTCGCATCCATCTCAACCGCAAAAACCCGGGAGCCTAAATGCTGCGCGCGGATATTCTCCTTTGCGACCTCTAAAGCCGGGCGCGAAAGATCTCCCAGAACCACATAAGCATCCCGAATCTTATTGGCAATTGCAAGGCCAAGGCATCCGGTTCCCGTACAGAGATCCAGTATTCTGGGATTGGGGGGCAAACGGAGCGCATATTCCAAACTCAATTCCAAGAGAGCAATACTGTCATCCCGGGGGATCAGGGTGTCCTTCGTGACCTTCAGGGTCATCCCGGCAAAATCCCACTCTCCGATAATATAGGGCAGCGGCTCCCCCTCCAAAATGCGGGCTACACCGACATTCACATTTTCGGAGAGCTCATCCGGCCCATAGAGCGCAAAATCAGCAAGAAGCTCCGGAACTGTCTTTCCCGAATAGAAGGCAACCAACTCTTTTGCCTCAGAATCCGCAAGGGGTCCCTCCTGAGGAAGCAGCGCCCTTCTCGCCTCCATAAACACTTCCTGATAGCGCTTTACCATTGGTCTTTCCCCTTTTCCTCCGGCAAAACCAAGGTAAGTGCCCGAATAGCAACCTCAATCATGGAATCATCCGGCTCGTTGGTGGTAAAGTTCTGAAACCAAAGGCCGGGGGCAGTCAAAACTTTCGTCAGACTGTTATCATGTCTTCCAACCCAGCGGTTAATCTCATAGGAGATCGCAACGACCACGGGAAGAAGAAGAAGCTTTACAAGCACTCTTAAAAGAGGTCTCGTCACCCGGACGACGGAAAAGACCAGGATAGAAATCAGCATAACTACGAAAAGGAAGCTGGTTCCGCATCTGGGATGGAAGCGAGACATCTCCCGCACATTTTCCACTTCCAGGGGCAAACCGGATTCATAACAGCGTATCGTCTTATGCTCTGCGCCGTGATAGGAGAACACTCTCCGCATATCCTTCATCTGGGACACGGCAATCAAATAGCCCAGGAATATACCGATGCGCAAAACACCTTCAATCAGATTCCGGACAAAATAGCTGGGAATCACTTTGGAAAGCAGTTCCATCAAGATGGCAGGAAGAAGAATAAAAAGGGCAACACTGAAGAGAATCCCCAGGGTAACGCCAAGAGGAACCACCAATTTTTCCAAGGTTTCTTCCTTTACATGCTTTTCAAGCCAAAGGTCAAATTTGGATTTTGCTGCCGGATGTTCTTCATCTTCCGGGAAAAAATCTGCGCTGAACATTAAGGCAGATACCCCGCGAATCATACTGTCAAAAAAATTGACCACGCCGCGAACCAAAGGCCAGCCCAAAACGGGAATGCGGTCCTTTATGAGCTTCAGCTCTTCCGTTTTTTCCACCAGGCCCTCCGGAGAACGAACAACTATTGCCTGTTTCTCCGGTCCGCGCATCAATATCCCTTCAATCAGCGCCTGACCGCCTATCATGGTTCTGAATTCCTTTTTGGTGCTTTCCGCATTATTGGAATCTTTCATTCTTTTTCTCCTATGCTTTCCGGAAGAATCGGAAGCCTGACATCAGCGAGACATCCGCCCCCCTCTGCATTCATTAAGGTCAAAGTTCCGTTATGCAAACGGACAATCTCGTCACACACCGCAAGGCCTATGCCGTTTCCGTGTGCCTTGGAACTCCCTTTGTAAAACTTTGACTTTACCAGGGGCAGTTCCTCTTCCGGTATACCAGGGCCAAAGTCCCGGACCTGAATGGATATTTCCTCCCCGATCCGATAAATCCCGGCGGTTATCTTCTTGCCTGCTCCGCCATGCTTCATGGCATTATCCAGGAGATTGAAGAAAACCTGGCGAAGACGGGGCAGGTCACACGGAATTTCCGGAATATCATCATCATTTTCCAGATACTCCAATTCCATGCCTTCATTCTTCAGTCGGGCAGCATACATGAAAATGGTATCTTCCATGCCGGAACGGAGATCGCATGTTTCCATATTAAGCACCATGCGGCCGTCCTGGATCCTGGTAAAATCCAAAAGCTCTTCAACCATTCCCGTCAAGCGCTTTGCCTCGCTGAGAAGAATGTTCATGCCGCGATTAAAATCTTCCCGCGGCATATCCGGGTCATCTAAAATTGTCTGTCCCCACCCGCTGATCGCAGTAAGAGGGGTTCTCAGCTCATGGGAAACAGAGGAAATAAACTCGGATTGAAGCTGCTCTGTTCTGCTGATGGCATCCGACATTTCATTGATGCTTTCTGCCAATGCTCCAATCTCGTCATCCGTTATTTTGGAAATATAGCTTCCGTGGCTTCCCGCGGCAATTCTTTGGGCCGTTCTTGTGATTTCCTCCACAGGTTCCAAAATGGAAGAAAGAAAATAATTACTGCCGAAAACAATCAAAGCAACCGCTGCCGCGGCCAAAACAAAAACTATTGCAATCAAAACGGCAATCTGGCGGTCCGCCCGAATAAGGCCTGTGGAATAACGGAGGACACCGACGACCTCCTCCCCTCCGTAACAGAGGGGGACAGAAACGGAAAGGATGCGCTCACCATCGGAGGCACGGCCGGAATAGGTCGCCCGCTCTCCGCTTAATAGAACTTCTCGGACATCCTCGGCAGAAAGCGGATAGCCGGACCATTCCGACGCGGAAGAAGCAACCAATATGCCATTCCGGTCTATAAACTGCAGTTCGATCCGATCCCGATCCTCAAACTCTCTGGCCAGCAAAGCGCAGGAGCGATAAAATTCATCATAGTCTTCAGAAACGGTATTCTCAACGAATCCGCTGGCCGTGTCTGCCATAGACTCCAATCCGGAACGCATATTGGAGTAATAATAAACGCTTATGAGGGCGGACGCCAAAAAGGCCAGCAGAACAACGCCTGATGCTGCCATGGGAACAGCCTTTCCGAACCAGCGGCGCTTTAAGCCCCCTGCCCGTTTTCCGAAGACACTCTCAACTTCCGAATTCAAACCGATCAAACGCCCCACTTATATCCGAAGCCCCAAACAGTTGTGATATAGGAGGGGTTTGACGTATCGTCTTCAATCTTAATGCGAAGACGCCGAATATTCACATCAACGATTTTCAATTCACCTGAATAGTCCTTACCCCATACGGCAGAAAGAATATCCTCCCGGGAAAGGGCTCTTTCCGGATTCTGCATAAAGAGCTTGACGATCATATACTCCACCTGCGTTAAACGAATCCGCTCCCCATTTTTCTCCAGACTGCGGTTTCTCATATTCAGGCGGAAGGGTCCCTGCATAATCTCCTCTTCATTCACGGTAATCTCATTTCCGGAAACGCGGCGATAAAGGGCGTCAATTCTGGCACCGAGTTCCGCTGTGGAGAAGGGCTTTGTCATATAGTCATCCGCACCGGTCATAAGCCCGGTAACCTTATCAATCTCCTGACTTCTGGCAGTCAGCATCAGGATCCCCATCTGCTTATTGGTCTCGCGAATGGTTTTGCAGACTTCAAAACCGCTGATATCCGGCAGCATGACATCCAAAATAGCAACTCCGATATCCGGATTCTGCCGAACAAGCTCCAGCGCCTTTGTACCCGTTCCCGCCTCTAAAGCCTCATAGCCGTTCCGTTTCAGTGTCAGAACCACAAAGCTTCGGATATTTTCTTCGTCTTCCAGAATCAAAACTTTTTTCATTGTCCTATTCCTCTCTCTTAATTCAAAACAGTTTGGATTTCGTGAAACTTGTCTTTCAGAATTTCTTCTGTCATACCCCCATCGGGATCACCGGGCAGGGCAGAAAAAGATATGCCGTTTTTCTCTTTCAACAGGAAACGCCCTTCTGAGCTTGCTCGCTCAAACGCATCTTCCTCCGTAAAAAGATAGAGTGTGCAAAGGCGAATTGCTTCGGAAGCATTTTCCTTCAAAAGCTGGAACGTAATTCCGGAACCGTGGGGAACCATCTCCGACTCAATGGAAAGGACCCCGTTTCTGCAATCCGAAAGGTCTAAATAAAAGCCATGGGAAAAGTCATGATAGGTCAAAAGCTTGCTCTTTCTGCTCCCATCGGCGCTGAGACTGTACCAATCAATCAAGCGGTGCAAATCCCCCTTCTCCGAGGGAAGGGTCATGACATTCGGAAGCTCCATAATGCCATCCCCGTCTAAATCCTTCGGATAAACAGGATCCTGCTGAATGAGAACTTCGGAGGCATCCGGGGTCTTGACAAGATTTACAAAGGCATTCTCCGCTACAGCATAGACATCTGTGGAAACGATTCCGGAATCGGAACGAACCGTAAGAAAAACGGCCGCTTTCTCTTCATTCAAATTTCCGGAAACCAATTGGACAAGGCTGCCTGTACCTGTCACCGAAAGCTCCGCATCTTTCCGAAGTGTCCCTTCGGAGTATCGGAGAAGCTCCACAGAGGCAACTCCGTTTTCCCCATCGGCCTTATAGAGGAAGAGGTCCTCCCTGCCGTCATCATCCAAATCCGAAAGAAGCATGGAAGAATACTTGGAGTTTGCAAGTTCCAGACTTAAAGAGCTTTGCAGAGAATAGACACTGCAGGAACAAAGAACCTGATTTGCTATTTTACGCCCGACAATCAATTCCAGGCCGGGAGATCCGTCAAGCTGACCGTAAGTCACCTGGTCAAAGGAGCTTCCCACCCCCGGGATCTCCGAAAGCAATTGGAAAGAATCCTTCGCATCCCGGGAGAAAATATATACCTTCAGCGGTTCTTCCCCTGCGGATTTTGCGAAGAGAATCGCCTCATCCTTCCCGTCACCGTCCAAATCCCGGAGCTGAATGGGCTGCCGGTTTTCACCGCCTGTAGGAGCACAGTAGTCTATTTCCGGACCAAGCGCATCCGAGATCGCTTCCTGCAGATTATAATAGGAATCCGGCTGCTCCGGAACCATATAGAGCTCCTCAGGAGAGCGAAGCTCACAGGCAGACAAGGAAAGAAGCAGCAGCATGCCCAGAATGAGAAATAATAATTTTGGAAAACTGTGGGTCATCCAAGATCTCCTTCAAATCTTTACAAATTATCAAGTTATTATAACACACCGGCTTCCATTTGGAAACAATTCTTTTATAAAAGTGAAAGAATAAAAGGCATTACGCCTTAGCGCAAGACCACATTTTCCGCTCCCAAAAGGCTGCGAAGCTCTGCCAGCAGAGAAGCATCCAAGGAGCAGTTCAAAAGGGCTCTTTGCTTTGTATCCGCGAAATAGAAAACCGCCTGTTTATTCCCCGGGAACATATTCACCATTGCCCGAGCTTTTGAGCTCTCCCGGCAGTTCATTGTCGGGAGCCGGAGATAGAGCTTCTCCTCCTTTTTCTCCGAATTAGGGGCAGAAAGATCAGAATGTTTTCCCGGCGGGCTGTCAATGGGAAGAATACTGTTTACCACAATCTGGGCATCTTTATCCTCCCGAAGGGAGAGCCGGCCGCAGAAGATAGCCGGAGCATTTTCCTTCAGCCTGGCGCCGTAATTGGAAAGAACGTTTGAGAAGAGAATGGTTTCTATACTTCCGGTATCATCCTCCAAGGTCACATAGGCCATGACAGAATTATTCTTTGTGGTCTTCTGTTTGATGCTTTCTATAATTCCCGCAACAGAAACCATCTGCTCATCATGATAGTTCCCGTTCTCTCCCTCGCCGGCCTCCAAAAGATCAATAATCGGAACGACACTGCTTCCCTTCAGGAAAGGCCGGTAGTCATCCATCGGATGCCCGGAGAAATAAATGCCTGCAGACTCTTTCTCCAATCTCATACGCTCGGAAAGAGGAAGCTCCGGAATCTGAGGAGCCGGAATCTCCGAAGTTATGTCTTCTTCCTTCTGGAAATCAAAGAAGCCCAGCTGGCCGTCCACATTCTTTCGGTTGTTCTGGCTGATCGAGTCCAAAACTGCTTCGTAGATCTCCAGAAGCTGAGAACGGTAGAGGCCCAGGCAATCCAATGCCCCGCACTTGATCAAATTCTCTACAGCACGTTTATTCAAGTCAACAGACGATGTGCGGCGACAGAAATCTTCAAAACTGAGGAATTTTCCTCCTGCCTCCCGCTCTGCCACCACGCGCTGAATCAAGCCCCTCCCGATGTTCTTTACTGCACAGAGTCCAAAACGAATTCCCTCCCGAACGGATGTAAAACCGTCCTCCGACTCGTTGACATCCGGAGGTAAAATGGCAATTCCGCTATCCTTGCAGGATGCTGTATAAGCAGAAAGCTTCAGGGGGCTGTCCATAACGGAGGTCATCAGCGCAGCCATATACTCTTTGGGATAATGGCACTTGAGATAGGCCGTGTCATAGGCAATTTTCGCATAGCAAACCGCATGGGCTTTATTAAAGGCATAATTGGCAAAATCCAGGATTTCATCATAGATAGAGTTGGCGGCCTCTTCTGAAACGCCGTTTTTAACCGCACCGGGAATTCCCCTGCTTTCATCACCGTGAACAAAGGTCTGCCGTTCAGCCACGATCACTGCCTGTTTCTTTTTGGAAATCGCTCTACGCATATTATCGGCCTGACCAAGGGTATAACCGCCCAAACGGCGGAATATCTCAATAACCTGTTCCTGATAGACCATGCAGCCATAGGTTACCTTTAAAATAGGCTCCAGCTGCGGCGTTTTATAGGTAATCAGGGACGGATTCATCTTATTGGAAATAAAAGTCGGAATGGAATCCATGGGACCCGGCCGATAAAGGGCTACAATAGCCGTCAGGTCCTCGATAGAACCCGGCTTCATCTGAACACAGACCCCCGTCATACCTGCAGACTCCATTTGGAAAACGCCTGAGGTCTTCCCCTCACCCAGCATTTTATAAACTTCGGAGTCGTCCACCGGAATATCTTTCATGGAGAAAGAGGGATTATTCTTCCGAATTACCTCTTCTGCATTCTGAATGATCGTCAGGTTTCGCAGACCGAGAAAATCCATCTTCAGGAGTCCCAGCTCCTCTATGGTAGTCATCGTGTACTGGGTGACCACCGTATCTTCATTCCGGGACAGCGGAACATAGGTATGAACAGGCTGCTCCGTAATCACGACACCGGCAGCATGGGTGGAGGTATTTCTGGGCATGCCCTCCAAGGCCATGGCAGTATCCACAAGATTCTTCACCTTGGGATCCCCATCATACTTTTCCTTGAGCTGCGGAGAAATCTTCAAGGCTTCCGCAAGGGTCATATGCGGCGCCGAAGGAATCAGTTTAGCAACCACATCCGTTTCCGCAAAGCTGAAATCCAACGCTCTGCCCACATCCCGAATGGCAGCCCTGGCTGCCAGAGTTCCGAATGTGACAATTTGCGCCACATGATCGGAACCGTATTTTCGGGTAACATAATCAATGACTTCACCCCGACGTTCCTGGCAGAAATCCGTATCAAAATCCGGCATAGAAACCCGCTCCGGATTCAGGAAACGTTCAAAAATCAGGGCGTATTTCATGGGGTCAATTTCAGTGATATGGAGGCAGTAGGCAACGATTGAGGCAGCACCGGAGCCTCTTCCGGGTCCTACCGGAATTCCCACCTTCTTGGCATAATGAATGAAATCCCATACGATAAGGTAATAATTCACATAGCCCATTCGGGAAATAACCCCGATCTCATATTCCATTCGATCTCTGTAGCTTTGCGGAGCATCCGGATAGCGCTCAGCAAAGCCCTTCTCACAGAGCATGCGGAAATAACTGTCATTATTATATGCTTCCGGAACCGGATAGGCGGGAAGATGATATTGGTTAAAAACGAAATCCAGATTGCAGCGGTCTGCAATTTTCTGCGTGTTCTCCAATGCCTCCGGATGCTCCCCAAAGAGGGCTCGCATTTCTTCCTCGGATTTCATATAGAATTCGTCGGACTCAAAGCGCATCCGATCCGGATCGTCTACCGTCTTCCCCATCTGGATGCACATAAGGACATCCTGAATGGCGGCATCCGACTTTTTCAGATAATGAGCATCATTGCTGGCAACCAGGGGAAGATGGCATTCCTCTGCAAGACGAAGCACTCCCGCATTAACCGTGCTCTGGAGTGGAATGCCGTGGTTCTGCAATTCAAGATAAAAATGCTCGGGACCGAAAATATCGGAAAGCTCCAAAGCTTCTGCCTTGGCACCCTCATAATCTCCTGCAGCCAAGAGACGGGGAATGGAGCCGGCAAGACAGGCAGAAAGGGCGATCAGACCCTCCGAATGCTCCCGAAGCAAAGCTTTATCCACTCTGGGCTTCACATAAAAGCCCTGAACAAAGGCCATGGAAACCATATAGCTCAAATTCCGATAACCTGTTTCATTCTCGCAGAGAAGAACCAGATGATGAGCTTCGTTATCCATTCCGTGAACGCGATCCTTCATGGTGCGGGGGGCGACATAGACCTCGCAGCCGATAATGGGCTTTATCCCCGCTGCTTTGCAGGCCTTATAGAAGTCAATACAGCCATACATAACGCCGTGATCCGTGATCGCGACAGCAGTCTGACCCAAGGCCTTGCAGTATTCCGGGATATCCCGGATCCGGCAGGAACCGTCCAGCAAACTGAATTCCGTATGCAAATGTAAATGGACAAATGCCATAAACTTACTCCTTTGAAAGCTCACAAAGCTTCCGCAAACGATGACTCATCGCAGATTTGCTGATGGGAGGATCCGTCATTCCGCTCAGTTCCTCCAAAGTCCCCTCCGGATTTCTTTCCCGAAGAAGCGCCGCCTCCTGAAGTTTCAGAGGCAGGGACTCAAAACGGGCTTTTTCACGCAAAATCCGAATAGCTGCCATTTGGTTCATGGCTGCATCCACAACTTTACTGAGATTGGCTGTTTCACAATTCACACGCCGATTCACACCGTTTACCAGTTCCTTTTCCACCTTAGCCTCCATGATGGCCATGGCACAAACAGGAGCTCCTACCGTTGTCAAAAAATCTTCAATTGCATTGGACTGCTTGAAATAGAGCACGCTGCTTCCGCTTCTTCCGGTCTCCTTCGGCTCCAAATCCAGCTCCAGCATCAGCGCATGGGTTTCTCCGGAAACTTTTGCATGGGTGGTTGCAAGCTCCAGATGATAACGCTTTTCCGGGTCCGTGACACTTCCTCCGGCGAGGAAGGCCCCCCGCAGGAAAGCAATGGGACAGGCTTCATCTTCAAAAACGCTATAATTGAGGTTCAATACTTTTTCCCGATCCGGATTATAGCCGAAGGCCTCAAAAATCGCCGAAATCTTCTCCGGATCTGTAATGGTAAAGGTACGCTTGCCTCCATTTTGGGGCAAACTGTCAAAGCCAATGCCGAAGGCTTTGCGGAAGAGTTTCGGAAGGAGAAGGGAAAAATCTTCATTTTCCGTTACAATCCGGATCAAATCCCGCCGAAAAGTGTTGCAATAAAGAAGGACCCCCATGGATTCCGAAATGGCGCAGCATTTGGACGCCGGTAATTGAGAAAGCTCTCTTTTTACTTTCGCAGAAAAAGACATACGCCATTCCTCCCATTTCTTGTTTTATTGGTCTTCTATCACGCGGATCTCCGGCTCCAGATGAACACCGGAGGATTCAAAAACTCGCCTTTGAACCTCGGAAATCAATTCTTTTACATCTGCACAGGTCGCGCCGCCCATATTCACAATAAAACCCGCATGCTTTTCGGATACCGCCGCACCTCCGATCCGGAAGCCCTTCAAAGCAGCCTGCTCGATCAGGGCCCCGGCGTAAAAACCTGCGGGACGGCGGAAAGCCGAACCGGCAGAGGGATATTCCAAGGGCTGTTTTTCCCGCCTTTTCCTGGCCAAATCCTGAATCTTTTCACTGATGGAATCTTTGGACCCGGGCTGAAGGCGAAAATCTGCGGAAACAACTACCGCATTTATATGCTGAAAAATACTCTCCCGATAGCCGAAAGATAGCTCATCTCCGAAAGCGGACCGCATTTCTCCGTTTAAGGTCATGTAATCGACCCGAACGATACTGTCCTTTAATTCCCCGCCGTAGGCACCGGCATTCATAAAGACACCCCCGCCCACAGATCCGGGAATCCCATGCGCAAATTCCAGCCCTTCCAGAGAAGCATCCCGGGCAAAAGAGGCCAGCTTCGTCAGGGTGACACCGGCTTGAGCACGCAGGGTGTTTTCATCCATCAGCCTCAAATCCGTCATGTGCTTTGTGGAAATAACGGGGACTGACAGACCTTCATCGGGGAAAAGTAAATTCGTTCCCGCTCCGAGGATAAACGGACAGATCTGATAATCTGCCAAAAGACGAAGCAAAGAAGACAGTTCCTCCGGAGAATCGGGGAAATAGATCGCTCTGCATGGCCCGCCGATATGAAAGGAGCTATAGTCGCTGAGAAGCTCTTCCTTTGCACTGGAAAGCTTCGGCAGTGCTGTCTCTATTTTAGCAAAAAGTTGGTCCGCAGTCATAAACGCCTCCGGGTGGATATACTTGATTTTATTATAACAGATATGGCTCTAATTGCAACAGGAAGTTACAAATTCACTTGATTTTCCGGGGAATTCGTGCCTGTTTTTTACCGCCGTTTAACAAAAAGCGGGATGAATTTTATTCTTTCGCTCCCGGTGGGATTTCCTTCATTCTCTTCTAGAAAATATGGATCAAAATAGCTGTTCATCTTCGCCTGCCTGAATTGACTTTTTCTTTCCCTATGCTTATAATATGGCAAATCCATCAATATGAAGGTCTTCACATGAAAAAGACGAAAGTATTCTATGGCTGGGTGATGGCCGCCTGCTGCTGCCTGATGGTCTGCGCAGCCTCGCTCCTGAGCAGCGGCATGTCCACGAATCTTGCCATTATCCGCCAAACTTATGGCTTTACCGGGACCCAAACCTCCTCCATACTGACCATTCGGGCTGCCACAGCCTTTGTTGCAGCCCTCTTTTCCGGAAAGTATTACGAACTCCTGGGACTGAAAAAAGGTATGTTGGGAGCCATGCTCCTTGGTATTCTCTCATTTCTTCTCTTTACCCTTGCAGGCACCAGGCTTTGGGTCTACTACCTTGCCGGATGTATCGCAGGCCTGACCTATACCTATGGCATGATGCTCCCCTCTGCCATGCTTCTTCGCCGCTGGTTCAATAAGGGCCTCGGCACCGCTCTGGCCATCGCTTCCGGAGGAACCGGGCTTGTTTCCATTGTTTTTGCCCCTCTTGTTCAGTCCGTCTGCAACAAAACAGGCATTCGCTCTGCATTTCTCCTGCAGGCGGGCGTCTTCCTGATAACCGGAATTCTTCTTGCTCTTCTCATCGCGGAAACCCCGGAGGAAAAGGGCCTGGAAATCCGGGGCGGAAGCGGTGAAGCTGCAGCCCTGAAAAAGAAGAAGATTTCTTCCCGCCGCTGTACTTTGAAAGATTCCTGGCATATTGCTCTTGTTATCGGCGTCATCTTTATCGGCATGTCCGCCAGCCCGGCCTCTGCCCACTATACCCTGAATTTTACCACAGAGGGAATTGCCCCCATGGCCTTTGCCAAAGTGCTTTCCGTTTACGGAATCATTATCCTCTGCTCCAAGATCTTCCTCTTTGGCCCCTGCACGGATAAAATCGGTCCCCTTCCTTCCAGCCTGATCTTCGGCGCCGTCACCTTTTTCGGGATGTTCTTCTGCTTCCTGACGATCAAATATCCGACCATACAGTGGGCCTATTTTTCCATGTCTTTTGTTGCAATCGGCGTTGTCATGCAGACCCTCTGCTATCCCAACTGGTGTGCAGAACTGGACACGGAACACTACGACAAAACCCTGCAGCACTGCCAGACGGGCTATCAGTTCGGTGCCCTGATCGGCTCTCCAATTCCCGGGATCCTGGCGGATGTCACCGGATCCTACACCTGGGCTTATCTGATGTTCTCTGCTGATACCGTAATTGCCCTTCTCTTAGCGATCGGTGCTTACAAGTTCGGACGGAAATATCTGGACGAATAAAGTATTCAAAAAAATGACTGCTGCACAGAAGAATTGTGCAGCAGTCATTTTCTTTATATCGGAAAAATCCGGCTCGGTGGAAACCACCGAGCCAAATTATTTTATAGAATTAAGCCTTCTTGGCCTCGCGGATGGCAAGAATCCGGTTCATCTCGTTATAAACGATCATGTAGCCTTCATCCACACCCATACCGGGCTTGGCAAGAATCTGAACAGGCTGAGTTGCCATAGCGCAATGCACACAAACCTGTGCGCTGCGGTCGGTCTCGTTGCAGGTACCGCCCTGATAAGCGCCGATGCCCTTTTCCTTGCAGTAAAGAACGGCTTCAATCGTATTATTGATACCGCCAAGGTCAGGGGTCTTGATCTGAACCATATGGCCGGCTTTATTATCAGCGAAGAGCTTAATATCTTCCAGAGTGTTGCACCATTCATCGGCAACCAGCTCAACATTGATGCCGCGGTCATCCAATTCCTTGGTCAGGCCTGCAAGGGCAACCAGCTGAGTTTCACGGTCGCAGTCGCAGTCCATGGGGCCTTCAATCCGCAGATGGAAGGGCTTGGCCAGTTCTTCAAGAGTGGCAATGTAATCTGCCATGGCTTTATAGTTGTTATTGCCGAAAGCAGCGCCGATGGTGCCGTAAACGTCAATGTGGAGAACAGGATTATAATCCTCGGAACTGCGGTTGTTCAGAATGCGGTTCCGCAGCCATTCCACATAAGCCTGCAGCTTTTCGCCCTTGGGGCCAAGCTTGGTTTCCACATTGTTGATAAGGGCGTGAGGCAGGACCTGGGCGCCTTTAATGATCATCTTATCGGAGTTGTCATATCGGTCATCGCCGGACTGGGTGAAAATGGGGATAGGAGTCTCGGAAACCTTGCAGCTGTATTCATCCGCAACGACTTCGCACATCATGCGGCCGGTAGCCTTGGCAACAGCATCCAGCAGAGCCTGGGAAACGCCATAACGAATGGCAGTATGGAGGCGCTTTCCGTTCACCTGAATAGCTTCCATATCCTTGGCAAGCTGACGGAAATTATCTGCTTCCTTGCCGATCAAGGTGGGCTTGATATAGGTCTCAATGATGGGGATGAAATCTTTAGCCAGGAAGAGAGGACCACGGCCGCCGGCACCGGAATACTGAACAGCAGCGCAGTCGCCGAAGGCAACCTGACCGTCTTCCAGAACGATCATAACGGAAATGGCTTCGCCAGCCTGACGGATGGAGCTAAAGCCCTCGGTTACAGGCTCACCGACATAGAAAACGCCGTCATGGCCTGCGCCCTTTTTAATGGCGCGCTGGTCATCAAAATAGAAACCGGTACGGCCTGCAGAGCAAATGACATTTTTAATCTTCATGGTGCAAATCTCCTATTTCATTTATTTTATACAGATTAAACGACTTGAATCTGCGGAATGGGAAGGCAAGCCAAAAATCGGGACGCGAAAAAATCACCCGACAGAGCCTTCCCTTCCGGAAAAGAGAAAATCAATAATTGGGACGGCCCACAAGATGACCCTTACCGATGGCATAGACATCATCAATAACCATCTGGAAGCTGGCTTCCCGGCCTTCGGCCTTGGCGCGCTCCCGGATCTTATCATGGTGGAAGGCCTTGATCTCATCGGAGAAGGGCAGGTTGCCCATTTCCAGAATACGGACAGCGCCGTCATTATCCCGGCAAGGCAGCATCAGACCGGCATTGGCCGCACAGGGAGCAAAGGGAACATCCAAAGCGCCGGCTTCTACACCGCGGCAAATGCCCATTGCGGCATCGCCCTCACCCAGTTCAAAGCACTTGTCCAAAATGGCTCTGGTTTCCAAACGGATGATTTCCTTTTCCTGCTCCAAACGGCTGTCCATGAAGACCTGATCCGCAAAGACATTGACCGTCTGCTTGGTGCAGCGGCAGCCTTCCGCATTGGCTTCCATGGTAGGGATACCAACAGCCTCATGGGGGCTCTTAACAATACACTTGGTAGCCTTGGCAAGAGCGGCAATCATAGCTCCGGAGGAAATGATAGAGAAAGCCTTCGCCTCATCCTCGGGGAAACCGCCCATCCACTGATGAAGAACAGTGGTGATATTAACATCCTCGTAGCCATATTTCACCATGTACTCGTCGGTGAGCTCCTGCAGAGTCTGCAGAGCAGCAATGTCCTGAACCAGGTTACCGCACTGACCGTAACCGACGGTGATGTTCTTAACACCCTGTTCTGCAGCAAGCAGCGCCTCAATAATGGCTGCTGCATGAGAAATGCAGGGAGGAACCAAGGTTCCGGTCAAAGGACCGTAAGGTTCACGGTTGATCTTGACACCACGCTCTTCATAAAGGCCTGCAAGACGGTCCACATACTGCCAGTCCCAAATGGTGCGCTCCATGGGAACATTCTTACAATAGGGCAGATTATAGGAAACGCCGCCGCCCTCATAGCTGGTGAAACCGCCGGCCATGGCAACCTCGGCCAAAAGACGGGCATCGGGGGTCCCATGACGAATCTGGATGGGAACATTGACGGACTCAATGACCTGGCGGCATTTTGCAACACCGTGATTGACAGCCGGGAAGCCATTCAGCATGGCCCTGCCCAGACGAATAGATTCCGCAACACCGTTCTCTGCTTCATTATAACGGTTCTGACGGGTGTAGGAGTCAATGGTGGTGGGAAGAAGATCGGTCTCACCGTACTTTTCCAAATACTGCATGAGCTTAATATGCTCTTCCAGCACAGGAACACCGGCACGGGGCTGAATCAGGGTCTTTCCTGCCTTCTTAGCTTCATTCAGCTTTGTGGAGAAATCCCGATTCTTGGGCATATCCTGATGATATTTGACAGCTTCTTCAAAGTCAACGCCCTTGCCTGTGGGCCAGGTTGCCAGAACCTCTTCTCTGATCTCCTTGAACTGCTTTTCCGGAATTTTCTTATTCTGGATTTCCATTACGCTCAAGCTCCTTTTTCATTATTCGAAGTGCTGCCTCCGGGTACTGCCGGGAAAGCAGACCCATTGCAGCCAAAATGTACTTGCGATCCACCCAGATCTCTGCCTCCAGGGGGCGAAGGGACTGGGGCTGCAGGGAATTCCAACGGGCAAAGCCCGCAATTTCGGCAGTCCTGTCTGTATGAATCAAGCTGCCGCCGGTGACAATTATTTTCCGCACACTGCGGAGATCCTTGCCTGTCTGGACAAAGGTCTGACCCATCATGGTAAAGGTCTCTTCCAGGGTGCCCGAATGCCGCATCACGGCAGTTTCTACCGCCATGGAAGCAAGAGCCCGATCCAAGGCCACCAACTCCGGATCATTTTTGGGAAGGGTTTCCGTCCTGGATGCCAGCAAATCCACAAGCTCTGCGGCCCGCTCGGGAGTCATCGCTGCGAGTTCCGCAATCCGCTCAATGCCTGCCGCATCCACGATACCGCGAATGCTGTAGCGCATGCCGATATCCCCTTCCACGGTACGCTTGGCATAGAGCTCGGGAATACCCTTGGTAACGGTATTCATGGCCTGCGGCAAGCCCTTGGCAATGGAATAGACATCCGTTGTGGCTCCGCCTACATCCACGCCGATAAGCTCACCGATTCCCTTTTCCTTCCCACTGCCGTCTGCCAGCAGAGTCATTGCCTGCATGACAGCCGCAGGAGTGGGCATCACGATATCGTTCATCAGGGAAACAGCTTTTGTAAGGCCCTTGGCTTTAACGATGTTCCGGAGGAAAATATCCCGAATCTTCTTTTGGACATCTTCAATCTTCAGCACGCCGAACTTGGGCATGACATTCTCGCAGATATATATTTCATGCTTTTCAAGAATCCGGGAGCATTCCTTCATCACAGAGCGGTTTCCCGCAATCACGATGGGGAAAGCAGGCTCCATGGAGGCAAGCATTTGCGCATTATGAAGAATGCAGGCTTTATTGCCGCCGTCGGTTCCGCCGACAAGCAGGAAAATATCGGGCTTCATTGCCGCAATATCCGCAATATCATCCTCTGTCATCTCATAGGAATAAATTCCCACGAGTTTAGCTCCGGCTCCCAGGCTTGCCATTCGGGCAGCTTCGGAGGTCAATTCCGGCACCAAACCGGAGGTTACCATCCGGAGGCCGCCGGCAGCAGAGGAGCAGGCGTGGGTCTCCGCATAATCCAGATGCCCGGTTTTTTCTTCCAGCATAGCGAGGGCATTTTTCAGGCCGTCACCCACATCCGTCTGAATGGTAGTATAGGCGACACCGGTGCCTAAGATTTCCTCTTCATCCAGATCTACTGCGGTTACTTTGGTATAGGTACTGCCAAAGTCAACCAATAATACAGGTTTCATGAAAACCTCCGGCTATCAGCCAAGGATTTCATGAAGGGCCTGAATAGTCGTTTCGGGAGAAGTTCCGGGAGGGAAAGCCCGGTCAAAGCCCATATCTTTGAAGCGCTTTTCAACCTCTTCAAAGGACTGCTTGCCAATGACGATATTTCCGCCGACAAGAAGCGGGATCCCCGTCAAACCGGCCTCATCACATTTTTCACGAAGCCCACGACAGTCCAATTCGCCCTGCCCATAAAGGGAGGAAACACAAATGGCATCTGCAGCGGATTCAATGGCAGCGGCAATGAATTCTTCCTGAGAAACCATAACACCCAGGTTGACAACTTCAAAACCGGCCTGAGTAAATGCGTGGTAGAGGATCTTGTTACCAACAGCGTGGACATCTGCGCCAATTACGCCGATGACCAAAACCTTTTTTTCGCGGCCTTCCATATTCTTTCTCCTTAGACGGTTTTTCTTGGGGAGATACCTCCTCCCCTATTCTAAATTTCATTATAAAAATGCTCCTGCATAAGTCAACGGAATTTTTGCAAGTTTCCATTCAAAATTCACTCAAAAAGGCCTTTCTCTTCCCTCTTTCAGCCCGATTTTGCAGTATTTTGCAAGTAAAATCTGCACAATATGCAAGTTCATCCTGCAATTTTGAATTGTTTTTCATTGTTATATATACAAAACAGGGCAAAAATGAAGGAATGCAAGAAACTTTTGCAAGTTTCCTGCATTCCGTGATTCTTACAAGGATTCCAGGTAGGCCTTTCTGCCGGATTCATAGAGATTATTGCCCTCGGAATCAATGATGACCACCACTGGGAAATCCTCAACCTCCAGACGCCGAAGTGCTTCAGCACCCAGATCCTCATAGCAAACGATCTCTGCTTTCTTGATGCAATTGCTGAGCAAGGCACCGCAGCCGCCGATGGCTCCGAAATAGACCGCCGTATGCTCCTTCATGGCTGCAATGACCTCCGGGCTGCGCTTCCCCTTACCGATCATGCCGGTTTCTCCCTGGGCAATCATGGTGGGGCTGTAGGCATCCATACGGTAAGAGGTGGTTGGGCCTGCGGAACCGATGGCCTGACCCGGTTTTGCGGGAGTGGGGCCGACATAGTAAATAACGGAATCTTTAACATCAAAAGGCAGCGGCTTTCCCTGCTCAACCAACTCGCAGAGCCGCTTGTGGGCAGCATCCCGGGCGGTATAGATGGTGCCGGTCAGAAGAACGGAATCCCCTGCCTTCAGAGTTTTTGCAACCTCTTTCGTCAGAGGAGCGGATACATGAATTGCCATTAGAGCACCTCCGTCTTGTGGCGGGTAACATGACAGTTAATGTTTACTGCCACAGGAAGACCCGCAATATGTGTGGGCATGGTTTCAATCTGAACGGACAGAGCCGTGGTTCTGCCGCCCAAGCCCTGGGGCCCGATTCCGAGAGAATTGATTTTCTCCAGAAGCTCTCTCTCCAAGTCTGCATAGAAAGGATTCGCATTCCGGACGGAAGTATCCCGAACCAAAGCTTTCTTTGCCAAAAGGGCAGCTTTATCAAAGGTACCGCCAATACCGACACCAACCACGATGGGCGGGCAGGGATTGGGGCCTGCATCTTCAACGACCTTCAGAACAAAATCCTTTACACCCTGAAGACCGTCAGAGGGCTTGAGCATCTTAATCTGGCTCATATTCTCGGAACCGAAGCCCTTGGGCGCCACGGTAATCCTGAGGCCGTCCCCTTCTACGATATCATAATAAATCATTGCAGGGGTATTATCCTTGGTGTTGACTCGGTCCAACGGGTCCCGAACAACGGATTTCCGCAGATAACCCTCCGTATAACCCTGACGGACACCCTCATGAATCGCCTCTGCAAGATTCCCCTTTACATGGACCTCCTGCCCGATTTCCACGAAGACACAAGCCATCCCCGTATCCTGGCAGATCGGAGCATTGCGTTCCTCTGCAATATGGTAATTTGTATCAATCTGCTCCAGAATCCCGGAGGCAACAGGCCAGCTTTCCTTTTCCCGGGCATCAGCCAGACAAGCCCGGATATCCCGGGGAAGAATACAGTTGGCTTCAATACAGAGTTTCTTTACCGTCTCTGTGATTTTTTCTGCTTGAATTTCTCTCATGGAAAAACCCCTTTCTTTACTTTCTAACGCCAAAAATGGGAGTGGGCTCAGAGCCATCCCGATAGATGATCTTGGCAACAACTTTATCACTGAGACTCAGCGGTGCCGGCTTACCGGTAATGGCCTCTGCCTTTTCCTTCAGTGCCGCCATATCAATCACAGGAAGCCCCGCAGCTTTCAAATTCTCCAGCAGATCCGGCCGGCCGGGATTCACGGCGATCCCACCCTGCGTAACAAGGACATCAATATCTTTGCCCGGAGTGGAAAGAGCTGTTACGGAATCCCGCACAATGGGGAGACGCGCCCGGAACATAGGAGCAATAATCATGCAGAGTTTGGAGCCGGCCGCAACATCGCTGTGGCCGCCGCTTCCTCCCATGATATAGCCTTTGGAGTCCGTGTGGACATTCACATTGAAGTCGGTATCAATTTCCGTTGCACCCAGAATCACCACATCCAAGCTGTCTGCCACGGACGACTTGGCCTCAAAGGAAGCATAGTGATCCGCTGCGATCTCCATGTGACGGGGATCCTCCCGAATGGACTCAACAGCCTTCAGATCAAAGCACTGGACATCCATTAAATTCCGGAAACAGCCTGCATTCAGCATATCCACCATATAGCCGGTAATGCCTCCCAAGCCAAAGCTGCCTACAATGCCGTCCTTCAGCATCATTTCCTTCAAGAAAGACGCCGCAGCCAAAGAGGCGCCGCCGGCACCGGTCTGGAAGGAGAAGCCGTCCTTCAAAAGGCCTGAGGCCCGGATAGCCTTGGCCGCATTCTGAGCCATCACCAGGCCCACGGGATCTCTTGTAATCGTCGTGGTTCCCGAAACAATCCCGGCAGGATTTCCAATGGCATCCACAGAAACGACATAGTCCACTGCAGTTTCCGGAATGGACCAATTCTGCAGGGGGTAGTCCACAAGATTATCCGTGATCACAATAACCTTCTTGGCATAAAGGGCATCGGGGATGGCGTATCCCAAGGAACCGCAGGCGGATTTACCGAACTTGCCGGTACAGTTGCCCATAGGGTCCGAACTCGGTGCCGCGATAAATGCAACATCGATGGGCGTTTTGCCGGAAACAATGTCCTGAGCACGGCCGCCGTGGGTACGGAACTCCACCGGCTCTTCCATAATGCCTTCCGAAATGGCATGGCCTACGCCGGCGGAGATATAGTCCGCCAAAATTTTACGCACCACATGATTCTCAATATGACCAATCAAGGGGCGATGGGTATCAAAAAGGGAGCTGGCATTCAGCGTCAGATCATGAATGCCCTGGGAGGCAATTTCCTCCATGACCATGTTTAAGACATAATCGCCGTTTCTGAGATGATGATGGAAAGAGACTGTCATGCCATCCTTCAGACCGGAAAGGCGAATCGCTTCCTTCAGGGAAGAAACAAGCTTTGTTTTCATCTTCTCACTCCTTTCCCAAACCCAAAGCTTCCGCAGCCTCAATGGTTTGCTTGGCACGGTTCACAATGGGGGCATCAATCATCTTGCCATGAAGGGCAATAGCTCCTCTTCCCTGCTCTTTCGCACGGCGAATCGCATCCATAACTTCATAGGCATAATCAATATCTTTCTGAGAAGGACTGAACACTTCATTGATGACATCCACATGCCGGGGAGAGATGGAAGCCTTGCCGGTAAATCCGAGTGCCTTGGCGTGTTCGGCATCCACCCGAATTCCTTCATCATCATTCACATCCGTAAAGGGTGTATCATAGACATCCACATTAGCTGCCCGGGCTGCTACTACCAAACGCGTTCTGGCATATTCGATTTCCTTGCCCTCTTTTGTCCGCTTGCAGCGAAGATCGGCTGTCAGATCCTCAGCGCCAAGGAAGATGGCCTGAACACGGGCAGACGCCGAAGCGATGGCAAAAGCATTCTCAACGCCCAAGGCAGTTTCAATCAAGGGCATCAGACGGACGGAATTTTCCTCCAAACCCTGTTTTTTCTCCAGGGAAGACATATAGGCATCCACAGTTCTGATATCCTCTGCCGTCCCGGACTTGGGAAGCATGATCATATCGGGCCTGAGGGGCAGAATCTCATCCAAATCTTTCTTCCAATAGGGAGTATCCACAGAGTTGATCCGAACGATGGTGCCCAAAGCAGAAAAATCCAGGTAACGAAGAGTGTTCCGCACCAAAACACGGGCAGAGTCCTTCTCGTCCGGAGAAACCGCATCTTCCAAATCGAAAATGACCATATCGGCGCCTAGGCAATTACCGTTTATCAACAAATTAGGGGTATTTCCTGGAATAAATAGCATCGACCGTTTCATTTTCAGCCCTCCAATCCCCGACGAATCGCCGTTTCTACACGGGCACGAATCACGCAATCCAAAGCTCCCCGATCCCTCAGAGTCAACTTCGCATCCGTAATGCCATACTGCAGAAGGATTTCCTCCGCAGAGGCTTGAATTGTGGAACCAAATTGCTGCTCCACAAGGGATTCCAATTCAATTTCAATGCCCTCAGCCGGAGAAATCTCAACGAAAATATCGCTGGATTCCAAAGTTCCGGCGCAGGCGGTTTTCATAATGGCTGCCATAGCTGCCTCCTGATGAAAAAATCCGATCACCTTCACGATGTCTTGGTTTATTATAACGAAAGCGCTGTGGAATTGCAATTGTTTCCCGGGATTTATCCATCAATTCTTGCTTTTAGTTCCGCTTTGACAGCATCAA
Organism: Oscillospiraceae bacterium; assembly: GCA_045640565.1. GTDB lineage: Bacteria > Bacillota > Clostridia > Oscillospirales > Oscillospiraceae > RGIG3159. The sequence continues at coordinate 32,572 of JAZUFG010000035.1, forward strand.
GATTGCTGCTTGTCAGAATCGGAATTAAATCATTGATTTCCTCAATGCTTTTTTCCCACCATTTGAACCTCTCCATAAGGTCAATCAGTTCATCATCAAAGTGTTTTCTTATGATTTTTGCCGGATTTCCCGCAACAATCGTGTACGGTTCAACATGACTGCCTACGACACTTTCAGCACCGATAATTGCACCGTCTCCGATATGGACGCCGGGGAGAATCACTGCATTTTGCCCGATCCACACATCGTTTCCGATGAGGGTATCACCCTTATACGGCATATCCTCTGCTTTCGGGGCCATCATATTCCAACCTTCAAGCGTGTAGAAGGGAAATGTCGTTACCGCATTCATCTGATGGTTGGCATCATTCATCATAAATCGGACACCGGCAGCGATCTGACAGAACTTGCCGATCATCAGTTTATCTCTGCTCCACGGATAGAAGTTCGTTACATGACTTTCAAACTCCGAATCAGCAATATAGGTAAAATCACCGACTATGATCTTCGGATTTGAAATCGCCGGCTTCACATATATTTCTTTTTCATATCCCGGAATCGGATATTTTTTATTCGGATCGGGTCTCATAATCTCATCCTCCGCAAATTCAAACTATACGGACTCATTATACCCAAGGGTTGATTATTTCTCAAATGAAATATCGGCTTTGCCGTTGTAAAATGAAATAAGTCCACCCACGCCCGCAAGCGCTTTACTTGTTAAGCAAATTTAACGTTCCGCGCAGCGGGACACTTAATTAACAAAAATCCCACATTTGTCATAGCAGACAAATGTGGGATTTTTGATGGAGCGGGTTACGAGGCTCGAACTCGCTACCTCCACCTTGGCAAGGTGGCGCTCTACCAGATGAGCTAAACCCGCAAAATGGTGCCTCAGACCAGAGTTGAACTGGTGACACGTGGATTTTCAGTCCACTGCTCTACCTACTGAGCTACCGAGGCATAAAATTGGTGAGCGGAAAGCTCACCAAAGTGGCGACCCGGAACAGACTCGAACTGTCGACCTCCAGCGTGACAGGCTGGCGTGCTAACCGACTGCACCACCGGGCCAAATATTGGTGGGAACAACAGGGCTCGAACCTGTGACCCCTTGCTTGTAAGGCAAGTGCTCTCCCAGCTGAGCTATGCTCCCAAAGCTGCTTCACAAGCAACAAGACGCATTATACACAGGTCCTGTGCGCTTGTCAAGAAGAATTTTAAGAATTATTCTTCTGGAATCATTAATTCCTGTGGTTAATAGAACTTTTGCATTATGCCATAGGCTCCCTTTTTTCATGGGCAAAATTCTCTTTTATCCGCCCCTTTGGCAAGCTCCTACATGAGGTCACTTCCAACGCTAGTAACAAATGCTTTCATGGCATTAAAACTCCATTTTGGATTCCTTTAAAGGCAACTGTTTCCTATCCTTTTCACTAAGAATTAATTCTCCTACATCCGGCCATGCAATACCGATATCTGGGTCATTCCAGATGATTCCGCCTTCATCCTCCGGGTGATAAACATCGTCGCACTTATAGGCAAATTCGGCATAGTCCGAAAGGACCAAGAAGCCGTGGGCAAAGCCCTTGGGAATGAAGAACTGCCTGTGATTCTCCTCGGATAGCACAACCCCGACCCACTTTCCGTATGTCTCAGAATCTTTGCGCAAATCTACAGCTACATCAAAGACTTCGCCCTTGAGAACACGAACAAGCTTGGCCTGAGAATGCGTTTTCTGGAAATGGAGGCCCCTTAGAACTCCCTTGCGGGAAGCAGACTGATTATCCTGCACAAAACGGCAAGTTATACCGGCATCCATGAAATCCGATTCCTTATAGGTTTCCATGAAGTAGCCTCTGGCATCCCCATAGGTCTTCACATCAATGATATAGACGCCCTTAACCTCTGTTTCTTGAAAAGTAAAATTGCTCATAACCGGTTTATCCTTGTCCTTACTAAACCCTTTTCTATGGTACTTTCTCCCATCTTTTTTCTTCAAAATTCCACTTTTTTATTACCTTTGCTGGGATCCCTGCAACCATACAATATGGCGGCACATCCTTTGTAACAACGCTATTCGCACCTATAACGCAGCGCTCGCCAATCGTTACACCAGGCATAATGTAACTCCGCTGACCTAAAAAAACGCCATTACCAATCACAACATCTTTAACGCTGCAAGGCTGACTGATATAATTGCCACCTATTGAGGCATCAATCCCATGGCTGTAATTTGTTATCACTACTTCAGGCCCCGCAAGGACATCATCACCAATGATTATCTTAGAGCCACAAGTAATCCTTGAGCGAGGCTGAAAATGGACATTGTTCCCAATTCGGATTACCCCCCCCCATGAAAAAAGCTCACACGGTCCATTTATCCAGGAATGATCTCCAATATAAATATCCTTATGGCCTTCAATTTTACAGCCATCCCCATATCCGATGGATCCAATTCCACTATATCCAAATTTCCCAAATAGATGCTGAAATCTTTTTCTCTTAATTTTAATGATTAAATGTCCGGGCAACTTGTAAAACTCATAGAACTTCATTTTTCTCCATCCTTGGAAATGCATTCGCAATCCACATTACAATCTCTTTTCCCTAAAACAGGGTATTCTATCGATTAAAGTATCAGCAAAACAAGAGATAAGGTAAATAATTGGAACTGATATCAAGAATGCAATGACAGCCGAAATCTGATAGCTGAATCGCGTTTTCAAAAGTGAAAATGCAAACGCTTCCAATGACAACATAACCGGCCAATGAAAAGAATACACGCTGAATGAATGTTTTCCGAGCCACAGGAAAGGTTTCCATTCCAAAATCTTTTGGATTATTTCTTGATTGATAATTACATGAACACACACCGCCACGCCAAAAGCCCTCAACAAGGGTGGGGTGACTAATGAAGAAATCTTGTCCCAGAAGGAATATATAGAAGCAAAGTACATAGGACAGCAAGCAAAGTAGAGCCCAACAATAAAACAGAGAACCAAAAACCACCGTTTTTTTACAAAGCTCCCCCAGTTTAATCCGGCACATTTGTTCTCCTCATCCGCATTTGAAAAATTCAAATCTGCCACGAGAATGCCAAATAAGAACGATATCCAATAGGGTTGATTATAATAAAGCAACACTGCAATCAGTGCCAAAACAATAAACTTGCGCCATTTGTTTTTCTTCAATGTGCAGCACAAAAGCAAACAGGCAATATATCCCCAAAATTCATAATGCATGGTCCAGAACGGTTTTAAAAATGCATTATAATCAACATATGTTAAAAAGAATGAATTAAACAGGGCTTTCCACAAAGAGGGCTTGAAATTACAAGTACCTAGTAAAAACTCTGTATTCGTCACATCCCCGGCAACTTTTAAATGATACTGCAGCCCGCACTTCATCGTTATGTATGTGAAAAATGTGGCAAGCACTATCATCGGCAAAAACCTAGTATATCTGCCTTGACATTTTTTTCCTATAAACTCCAGGCTCATTTCCGAACCACTTGAAAACACGGATCTTGCTACAAGCAATCCCGTAAGAACAAAGAAATAGCAGACTGCCACATCCCCGTTAATTAAGACAGATAAGGGTGTCTTAGCAAAAAGACTTAAAACGGTACTTGTGGATTTCTCAGCAAAATCTTTGAAATACATTTCTGGAAAATAGACAACGATAAAATGGCAAAGAACAACATTAATTGCCATCAAGCCGCGCAAACCATCTAAATAAAGAAGTTTTCCTTTTTTCTCCATTTAGCAATATCACTTTCTACAAAGCTCATTTATTCCTTAGGTTTTCCCAATTGCTCATTATCCTGTTTATTTTGCTGTCATCGCCCCAAACTGCCTTGCTGTCATAGGGGCGATCCGGGAATTTCCCATATTCCAGCTGAATTTGGAAGTGATTCTCTGTAATAAATCTTTCCACTCGGTCGGCTAACTTTTCCGGTCTGCCACTGCAAATATTGATGACACCATTCACTTCATTCTGCTCGACTGCAGCTGCAGTCATCCTGCAAAAAGCATCATAATCAACAAAGTCCCACTGATTTTGGCCCATGGTAAAAGGAAATCTTTCCTGCCCTGCCTTTTCTGCCTTGACAATTTTGCTGAAAATCGAACTGCCGCTTTCAGAATTGCCCACAATGTAGAAACCCCGAAGCCACTGAAAAACCGTCCCGGTCTCTTTACATAACAGTTTCGTTGTATTCCTCAAAGCGTCTTTGCCGATTCCATACAGACTCTCCGGATGGGTCGGAGTGTCTTCTTTGATGCTTCCCTCAAAGAACCCCACTTCATGCATGGTCCCCATCACAGCTATTTGCCTACACCCACCTCGCACCATTTTTTCTATAAAGAGGTAATGGCGGCTGAAATCAAATATATGCGAAGAATTATTGTGTTCAAAGCCATTGCGCCATGCCATATGCAAGACGGCATTCGGTTGTCCAAAAAACTCGTATGGATCTTCAATGGAAAAGATATCGCATTCCAGTCTTTTTGCTCTTGAATCCACCAATTCCGGATTTGCAAGACATGCGGCAATTACCTCGACACCGTCATCACAAAGACTTTTAATCACACCAGTTCCTAAATATCCACTTGCGCCCGTGACCAAAACTTTCATTCGCTCTTCCTCGCTTGTCATGTCTCTTTTGCTTCCAAACAGCCAAAACCAGTTTCTTCTATGCTCTTCTCAGTATCCTTTTTGCAAACTGCTTCCAATAATGGAATTCAAAATACTGTCTGATACAGAACGGCTTTTTTCTGGTTAGATATGGCTTAAAATATTCAAAGCCCTCTTCATATCCCTCCCGAATGGATGCAATGAACTGCTGCTCCCAATCCATTAGGAACCACTGATACTGATACTCTTTCTCGTAAGCTTTCATATACTTAGAGAGGATCTTCTTCATTCTCTTTGGATCTTCAAAAGAAGGATCAGCCGCCAAATATCCGTTATCTTCCGCAAACTTCTGGAGCCATCCGCTATACCTCATAATATAGGGCCCATATCCAATGGAAACCGGATAAATCGGCAAATTTGCATCAATATAGGTAGCATCAAACTCTTTCATGAGGTTAATTGGAATTTGGAAATCCACCGTTACTATTGTCTTTTCAATAATAATATGTTCTATCCCTTTGGGCGCAAACATCATGTTATGCTGAACAGAACCGGACAGCGAGGCAATCGTCTTCGCATGTCTCATCAGGCACACCAAATCTGAAAGGCTAAAATGCTCCGGATAAACAACTTGATAGCCGTTTTTCCCAAAGAATTCATCCAGCATATCCATATTGAATTCTTTTTTATCAAATTGCGGAATCTTGCTTCTGCTCAAGAAAAGCTTATCCGAATACTGCAAATCAGCACTTGGCTTTGCATTTTCTGCGATTTTCTCAAATGTATCAATATATTCCTGTGACCAATATTTCCAAATAACAAAGGATCTTTCCGGGACAATGACTTCTCTGTAGCGTGTTGGTTTGTTGATAATTTCAATTTTATCCCATACACCTAGCAGCTCCAGAAACTGCCGATAGTTTCCTCTAATTTCTCTTTCCTCTCCGTACTGAATGAAGAAGACATACTTATCAACAGTCTCATCATTTTTGAGAAAATACCAAAGCCGCGTCACACCCTCAACGAGATAATGTCCCCACTGCTTGATTAAATATCCACAATATACGACTTTTTCATCCTTATAAACAGGCTCATCGATATCATATGCCATCCCGATGCGGTCCGTGATTCCGGAAATATCAATATAATTCCCTTTTTCGTCAACAACGCCGCCTCTTCCAAATTGTAAACGGTCTTGAGGGAATCTCTTCAGCGGCAATATTGTTGCGTCCTCATATTTTTCTGCTCTGGGGTGATAGTCAGCAACATATGGAGCATGGTACCACTTTTCAACCGCTTTATTTTTTCGGGGACGAAGGTAATCCAAATTAATCATTTTATTCTCCTAATATGATTGAAATTAAACTGGCATCATCTTTCCTTTGGCATACTATGTCATTGTGCCTTTTCTTAACATGCTATCTTAATATAGTCTCTTTAAAGACTATAGTCAATAGAAAAACCACCATTTACTATAATGGTGGGTGATTAAATGATACTATATGAACCATTCTGGGAAAGCTTACGGAAATCAAATCAATCTACCTATTCTCTGATTAATTCATACCACATCTCTAGTTCAACTATTGATAAACTTCGGAAAAATAAGCCCCTAAATACCACAACAATTAATGACTTATGTCAAATTTTACAATGCCCTGTTGAAGGTATTATGAAGTATGTTCCATCTGAGAAAGACCAGTTTTTATGGTCAAAATAATAATTACGCGGCAAACACATCTTTTTGTGTTTGCCGCGTAATTATCGTCAACTATTATTAGAAATACTATCTTTTGTGCATAAACAAGATTTGTCCGAATTTTAAGAATAATTCTCCTGTGGCTCTTCATTTTCCTGAAGGCCGGCCAGCAGCTCCCGAATATCCTGAGGTGCAAAAGAATAGACTGTATCGCAGAATTGGCAGGAAACGGTGGTAACTTCCCCTTTCCGAACAATATCTTCCAAATCTTCCTTGCCAAGGCTGATCAAAGTGGAAGCCACACGGTTCCTGGAACAGTAACAGCGGTATGAAATCTCGTCCGTCTCCAGAATCTGCAGATCCATACCCACAAAGAGCATTTCCAAAAGTTCCCGTGCGGAAGCGCCCGCATCCAGAACAGAGGTCACATTGCCAACCGCCTGGATGGAACCTTCAAGACTGTCAATCACCTTTTCGGGAGCTCCAGGAAGGAGCTGAATGAGATAGCCCCCTGCAACACGAACGCTTTGATCCGGATTCAGGAGAACGCCCAAGGCACAGGCGGTCGGAATCTGCTCCGATGCAGCATAATAGGAGGTAATATCTTCTGCAATTTCGCCGGAAACCAGGGGAACCGTTCCGATATAAGGGTCCTTCATGTGAAGATCCCGAATCACTGTCAGCGTTCCATCCTTGCCTACCGCAGCTCCCACATCCAGCTTTCCGCGGTATTTTTCCAGAAGGGAAATGGCAGGATTTTCCACATATCCCCGAACATTTCCACGGTAATCCGAAACCGCAAGGATCGTCCCCAAAGGACCGCCGCCCTTGATCTGGAGAGTCAGAGATCCCTTCTCATTCTTCTGCATATTTCCCATAATAGAAGCTGCGGTCAGGGTCCTGCCCAAAGCTGCAGTGGCAGTCGGCAGAGTACGGTGTATCTGTCGGGCCCGTTCCACGATTCCCGTAGAGGTGATACCGACAACTTTTACAAAGCCATTGCAGGCAATTCCGCGAACAATCTGATCTGACATAGATTACTCCTTTTCGGCACAAATCCAAATCCGATGCTCCCCTGCCTCAGGCGGGCAAAAGACACCGTTGCCGTAAATACGAATCTTTTGAAAAGCGGCTTTCTCCAAAAAATCGGATATTTCTTCCGGCAAATAGGCACGCTCTTCGTGACATTCCCAAGAACGCTTCCAGTTCTTCCCTTCCCTTTGAAAAAGGTCCATGCCATAGGTCATCATGCGGCTGCTTTCCTCATAGTCCGCACGCCAGACGCAGTAGACATCTTCGTCTTCATCCAAAAAAATCTGGCCATCCAGGTTCCGGAACTTTTCTTCGGTGTTTAAATCAAAAATAAAGATACCCCCGGAATTCAGTGCGACAAATACACGACAAAAAATCCTCTTCAATTCTTCCGGGTCTGTGACATAATTCAGACTGTCCAAGGAGGCAATGACGCAATCCACGGGCTCGGGAAGAGCAAGTTTCTGCATCGGACAGCAAAGGAAGCGGGGACGCCGGGACGGGGGAAGCTTTTCTGCCTTACTCGCAGCAAGGGTGAGCATTTCCTCTGACAAATCCAGGGCGGTCACTTTCAAGCCCTTTTCAGCAAAAAGAAGGGACAAGGATGCCGTTCCGCAGCCCAGATCCAAGAGACTCCGGGGATTCTTCCCTGCTCTGCGAAGGAGCTCCTGCATATAGGCAAAAATCTCGCCGTAATCCACATCTTCCGTCAGGCGGTCATAGGAGGCAGCAAGGGCATGATAGGCGTCCATATCGTTCCTCCTTTCTCATGAATTCCTGCCGATTTTAGCACAGAAGTCAGGGAAAGTAAAGAGGCGGGGCAGGATTGCAAATTCTACGCCTTCTTGTTATAATGGTCCCCGGTAAAAAAATGCAATGTGCTTCATTCCCCGGCGTATACCACAGTGTTTTATCTTCCGCGCACATGATAAATGAGAATAAGGATGGAGGGGCAAAAATGATTCGCAGAGCAGAGGCACGGGATCTGGGCCGTGTTTCAGACCTGCTCCAGCAGGTTTTAGAGGTCCATGCAGAGGGAAGACCCGATATTTTCATTTCCGGAACCCGGAAATACCGGGACGATGAGCTTTTAACTCTCTTTTCAGATGACAGCAGGCCTGTCTTCGTCTATTGCGATGAGCAGGACCTTGTCCAGGGCTATGCCTTCTGCATTTTAGAAGAGACCAAGGGCTGCTACAACCTTTGGGACATGAAGACCCTCTATATTGACGATATCTGTGTGGACGAGCAGCACCGAAAGCAAGGGATCGCCAAGGCCCTCTATGAGCATGTTATTGCCTATGCCAAGGCGCAGGATTGCTACCATGTTACACTGAATGTGTGGGAACTGAATCCCGGGGCAAAAGCCTTTTATGAAAAGATGGGCATGAAGCCTCTGAAAACCGTGATGGAACAAGTTCTCTAGGCCGCATAAAAGCCCGCAACCGTCAAAAAGTGATATATTTTTTCTATAACGAAGAGCAAGGGAGTCAATTCCCTTGCTCTTTCATTTCCGTATGAATCTGCTCAAATTTAGGGCGAACCCGAAGGAAGGAAGACAGAATTCTTGGTGAGAATGCGCCGCACTGGCCGCATACGATCATGTTATAAGCCTCATCCAGGGTGAAAGCCTTTTTATAGACCCGATCCGAGACCAGAGCTTCAAAGCAGTCACAAATGGATACAATCTGGGCTGAAAGAGGAATGCCTTCGCCTTTCAGGCCGTCCGGATAGCCTTTGCCATCATATTTTTCATGGTGATGGCGAATGATCTCGTAGCCTACGCGATAATAATCTTCACTCCAGATATCCTTACCCATATCCAGGACCTCGCAGCCAAAAACGGAGTGCTGTTTCATGTGCTCAAACTCCTCAGCCGTGAGCTTCCCAGGCTTTAGGAGAACATCATCCCGAACCATAATCTTGCCCACATCATGCATGGCGGACATATATGTGATGGTATTGATCTTTTCTGAGGTCAAGCCGCATTCCGGGAAGGACTGCATAAGCTGCTCCGACAGAGCGCGGACAAAAGCTTTGACCCGCCGAACATGGCTGCCCGATTCCATACTCCTGGCCTCTACAATTTCGCAGGTCAGCTCAATCAGGCGATCATTGACCTGCTCCAATTCCAGGTTTTTAGCGCGCAGGCCCTCTACGCGGGTATGCTCCAGCTCTTCCAAATACTGACGAAGCTGGAAGAGCTGTATATTTTTACGAAGGCGGTGACGAACCAGGACCGGGCTGTAGGGCCGGCGCATAAAGTCTGCTGTGCCCATGGAAATACCGGTATTGTGCATACTATTGCTGAATTCTTCCCCTAAAAGTATGATGGGAACCGTTCTATTCCAACCTTTTTCCCGAATTGCCTCCAAAACCTGTGTATAAGACATATCCGGGAGATCCGTCGCAAGAAGCAAGGCAGCCAGCGAATCCATGTTTTCTGCCATGATTCGAAGAACTTCCCTGCCTTCCCCGGTTTCAACAATTCCGTAACTATCGGAAAGGATATCCACGAGTTCTTTTCTCTTGACGGCAGATGCTCCAGCAATCAGTATTTGCGTTCGTTTTTCCGTGGAAGAAGGTGAAACCGGTGATTCCAGCGCTCCCACATCCCCCACACGGTGCTGATTATAGTCTTTTCCGTAAACACGGTCCCTGAAAACCGTGCAGTTCTTTCCGCTTCGCTTTCCCAAGAGCATCTGCTGCTCCGCCAGGGTGATGACATCCGCCGTTTCCAGATCCATCCCGTGAATGAGGGCGCAGCCCACCGTGGCAGTCAGTCGGGTGCTCCCGTGGCCGTCATACCGGACGAAGTTGGCATCGTATATCGTATTGCGGACCCGTTCACCCAAAAACACCATTTCCGACTCCAAAAGTTCCTCTATGGTTATGATGAACTTTCCGCCGCTGTAACGGAAGAGATAGCCGCCCTCCCGCTCTACCAGCTTTGCAACAAGATTCGTTATTCTCTGGATGGTTTCGTCTCCCCTGACATGGGAATAATAATCGTTATACTGTTTAAAATCATCCGTGTCATACATCAAAACTCCCAGGTTCCGAACCTTTTCCTCCGCAACCAGCTGATCTCCGTAAAGACGGAAGGCCCGAAGATTCAGGGCACCCGTCACCTCATCCTGACAGGACCGTTTCTCCAGGGTAGTTTTCATGCCATATTCCTTGACCTGAGAGGAAGCCGCCTTCAAGGTTATGGACCGATAAACGAAATAAGAAATCAGGATACAAACTCTCAGCATTGCCTGCTGAGGTAAGCTATAAGCCTCTTTTCCGGGCAAGAACGCAGGAGCCAGACAGCCGCCCAAAACGAAAAAGACGATCAATCCGCAATCCAAAACATTGGGCATGGGAAGAAAAGTAAAAACCAGGAGAAAGAAAGCTATCAGTTGGACACCTAAATTGTCATAGGCATCCTCCCTCACCAATTCGGCAAGTTCCATGTTCTTGCTCACGCTGACCGCTGTAATATAGGCAACCAGACATAAAACAAAGGTGAGAATCAGGATCCGGCAAGCAGGGGTATTCCCCCAATCTTTCTTCATAGGAAAGGTCAGTGCAAAGGCCGCGAAAGCGACAACACTCATTCCCACCAAAGAAGCGAAATACCAGCCAACGGGCAGCTTTCCGGATTTTCCGGTGGCATAGTACCATATCCAGAAAACATTAACCAAAGCAACCAAAACGGAGGAATAACGGATAACGGGAAGATTGTTGCGAACAACGATATCTTCCGGTTTTTGCATGTCCTCATCCTTCATGCTGAGAACATTTTTGAAAAACGTCTCATTCTGCGTTTTGGAAAAGGCCAGATTCTCATTTGCCACAGCAAACACCCCTTTTGATCGATATTGATGATAATCTATCCTTAGATGGTGTTGAAATTGCTTTCCATTTTTTCCGCCAGTTCTTCCGCTGCATTATAGCCCATTTTCTTCTGGCGGTTATTCATAGCAGCGGTTTCAATAATCACAGCCAAATTTCGTCCGGGACTGATGGGAACCGTGAAAGAAGGGATCCGAACGCCCAAAATATCCGTAAACTGCTCTTCCAGGCCCATTCGGTCGTAATTGGCGCCCTCTTCCCAGTGAACAATGTTTATGACCAGATCAATATCCGAATTGTCCTTCACTGCGCCCATACCAAAGAGCTTTGCAACGTTGATGATGCCGATTCCGCGAAGCTCCACGAAGTGGCGAATCATCTCCGGCGCATTGCCGTTGAGTTTGGTATTGGAAACCTTCCGGATCTCCACAGCATCATCCGCAATGAGGCGGTGACCGCGCTTGACAAGCTCCACCGCAGCCTCCGATTTACCGATTCCACTGTCACCGCAGAGGAAAATGCCCTCACCATAGACATCCATCAAAACACCATGGCGGGTCACTCTGGGAGCAAGCTCCTGCTTCATATACGAGATCAGGGAGGAAATCAGCCAGGTCGTGGGCTCAGAGCTGTGGAAAAGAGAGACATCATGCTTTCTTGCCTGCTCCAGGCACTCCGGAACAATATCCAAATCCCTTGCAACGATCAGCGCGGGAATCTGATAGCCAAAGAAGCGATCAAAGAAATCCAGGCGTTCCTGACGGCTCATTTTATGAAGGTATGTGATCTCCACTATGCCGAGCACCTGAATACGGGCCGGCTCAAAATGGTCAAAAAAGCCAGCCATCTGCAGACCCGGGCGGGAAACATCCTCTACCGTCACCTGTACTTCGTCATAGTCTGCAGATAAAAAGTCCGGAACCAAGTGGAATTCGTCCGCGACTTTGGAAAGCGGAACCGTGTAAACCATAGCAAGCCTCCATGGGCGGGCCTTTCCTCATTTTTCAGGAAAGGAACCCGTGATAGTTCATTTATTATATTGCAAGCCGCCAAAAAAGGCAAATGAAAAAGCGATATTTTCCACATTCTGTCCAAAGTTCCCTTCTTTTTTGAGAAAGGAGACAATTTGCGAAAAAAAAGCTTGCATTTTGATTGGTGATTTGGTATCATACAGTGCGGCCTAAATGGGCCTTGATTGATTTTTATTGGCGAGGAGGTGCAGCAAATGGCAAAGTGCGATTTTTGCGGTAAGGGCGTTACCTTCGGTATTAAAGTTTCCCATTCCCACAGACGCTCCAACAAGGCTTGGAAGCCCAATGTGAAGCGTGTCAAGGCAGTTGTTGACGGATCTCCGCGTCATGTCTATGTCTGTACAAGATGCCTGCGTTCCGGTAAGGTTGAACGCGCTGTCTAATTTCTAAAAAGTGAGAGCAGATTGGAAATCCAATCTGCTCTTATTTTTTATTCTTTCCTTCAATCAGGCAGAGCTTCTCTTCCCGGCTGAGCTGTTTGAACTGATACTCCCGGGACATGGCTTCTTCCTTGCTTTCAAAAGTCTCATAATATGCCAAGGCCACCGGCAGGCGGGCTCGGGTATACTTTGCGCCCTTCCCTGCGTTATGAACCTCTACCCGTTTTTGGAGATCATTTGTCCATCCGCTGTAAAGGCTCCCATCTCCACAGCGGAGAATATAGGCGTAATTCATTCCTCTTCCTTATCGCCCTTTTGACGGATCGTCAGCACAATGGGAGTCCCCTCCAGGCCAAAGGTGGTCCGAAGCTGGTTCTCCAGATAGCGGCGATAGGAGAAATGGAAGAGCTTGGCATCATTACAGAAAATAACATAATGGGGCGGTTTTACGGAAATCTGGGTCATATAATAAATCTTCAGACGGCGACCCTTGTCTGTGGGAGGCTGAACGCGGGAGGTGGCATCTGCAAGAACCGTATTCAGCATACCGGTGGGAATGCGCAGGCAGGAGGACTCGTTCACATGGTTGATAAGTTCAAAAATCTTATCTACTCGCTGGCCTGTCAGCGCAGAGAGGAAAAGAACCGGGGCATAGGGCATAAAGCTCAAATCTCTGCGGACCTCTTCCGTCATTTTGTCCATGGTGTTGGTTTCCTTCTCCACCAGGTCCCATTTATTCACCACGATGATGCAGGCCTTTCCTGCTTCATGAGCCAGACCGGCAATCTTCGTATCCTGTTCCGTGACGCCCTCTGTGGCATCAATAAGGATCAGGCAAACATCTGCACGCTCAATTGCCTGAATGGAACGCATATTGCTGTACTTCTCGATGACATCGTCTACCTTGGACTTCCGGCGCATACCGGCGGTGTCAATAAAGAGATACTTCCCGTGGACATTCTCAAAAGAGGAGTCAATGGCATCCCGGGTGGTACCGGCAATATCGGAAACAATGACCCGTTCTTCACCGATCAAACGGTTCAAAAGACTGGATTTGCCCACATTGGGCTTGCCGACAATTGCAACAGCAATGCGGTCCTCTTCCTCATCTTCTCCGCTCTCCTCCGGGAAGTGTTCGGTGCAGAAATCCAAAAGGTCCCCGGTGCCATGCCCATGAACAGCCGATGTCTCCACCAAATCCCCGATGCCGAGGCTATAGAACTCATAAAAGGCGGGGTCCGTGGCACCCACGCTGTCACACTTGTTGACGGCAAGGACTACGGGCTTTCTGCTTCGAAGGAGCATGGAAGCCACTTCCTGGTCTGCAGCCGTGACACCGACCTTGATATCTGCCACCATGATGATGACATCTGCAGTCTGAATGGCAATTTCTGCCTGGCGGCGCATGAAGAGCAGCATTTCCGAATCCGTGGAAGGCTCAATCCCGCCGGTATCCACCAAGGAAAAGCTTCTGCCGTTCCATTCACATTCCCCGTAGATCCTATCCCGGGTAACGCCGGGGGTGTCTTCCACGATAGCGGTCCTATGGCCGGTCAATTTATTAAAAAGCATGGACTTGCCCACATTCGGGCGACCCACGATAGCAACCAAAGGTTTGGACATAGGAATTCCTCCTGAAAAAACTATTCACGGAGCCCTTTGAAAAGAGCTCAACACAAGAAAAGAGGAAGGTCAATGCCTTCCTCTCAACTTGTCATTCTTCAACAGCGAGAACCTCGCGGCCATTATAGGTACCGCAAGCCTTGCATGCTCTATGGGGCATGACGGGTTCACCGCACTTCGGGCAGGCTACAAAGCCGGGAGCGCTAACCTTCCAAGTAGCATTACGTCTCTTATCGCGTCTTGCCTTGGAAACTTTACATTTAGGAACAGCCATGGTGACACCTCCTTGGTCAAAAATGCCTATCGGCACATTAAAACTACAAATTTATTTTTCGAGGAGCTGCTGCAAAACAGCGAACCTCGGATCCGGCTCCGGCTGACAGTCGCAGGGACCTTCATTCAGGTTTTTTCCGCAGCGGAAACAGACACCTTTGCAATCCTCCTTGCAGAGAAGCTGCGTATCCATGCTCAAAACGAAAGTCGTGCGGACAATATCGCCCAGGTCGGCACAGTGATTTTCCAGGAGAAAGGTCCATTCCTCTTCATCGTCCTCATCCTCCAGCTCATCCGTCAAAACGGCATAAAGCGGAAAATCAACGGCACGGGAAAAAGAAACGGCACAACGGTCACATACGCCATGAAGCACGGTAGACACCTGACCCTCCAGAAGAAGGACTCCCGCGCTATTCCGGACGGTGCCCACAGCCTTCACGGGTTCAGAAACCGGGAAGGATGCACCGAACTGAAGATCGCTGAAATCAAAGGTTTCCTCAAAGGAAAGGGGCTCGGAATATTCCGTTACTTTGCTAATATCCAGCAGCATGGCAATCTCCTCGCATAATCACGCCCGCTAATTATAATGGTTTCCATTCTGAAAGTCAAACACTTTTTCTGGAAAAAGAAAAGATTTTTCATTCGTTAAAGGGACCAATCTCCGCAAATCACCGTTTTCTCAACCATCACCGCTCCGAATCTCATTTTCTTCTGCAGCGAGGCTTGACATTTCCCGAAAAAAAGTCCATAGTAACCGGGTAAGATGCGAAAGGGGGCCGGAAAATGAAAGAATTCCTCATTGGGGAAAATGATAAGGGGCTGCGACTGGACCGTTTTCTTGCCAAGACCCTCCCCCTGCTCCCTGCCTCCCTGGCGCAGAAATACATCCGCCTGAAGCGGATCAAGATAGACGGAAAGCGGGCCCAGCGGGACAGCCGCCTGGAAGTCGGAAACACGGTTCAGCTCTATATCAATGACGAGTTCTTTGATACACCGAAGGAAGAAAATGCCTACCTGACCGTGGCCTCCCCAAAAATAAAAATTCTCTATGAGGACGAAAATATTCTTCTTGTGGACAAGAAGCCCGGTCAAGCTGTCCATCCCCACGACGGAGCGGAATATGGGCGGACTCTGATAGACCATATTCAGGCCTACCTCTACCAAAAGGGTGAATGGAGTCCCAGAAAAGAAAATGCCTTTGCTCCCGCCCTCTGCAACCGTATTGACAGAAATACCGGCGGAATCGTCATTGCGGCAAAAAATGCGGAAGCCCTCCGCATCATGAACCAGAAAATCAAGGATCGGGAGCTATCCAAAAAATACCTTTGTCTGGCCAAGGGCAGCATGAAGCCCAAGGACGGAAAGCTGGAGGGCTATCTTTTCAAAGATGCAAAAGAAAACCGGGTCTATATCTCCCAAAAAAGTCAGCCCGGCGCAAAGACGGCAATTACACTTTACAAGACCCTTGCCTTTAAGAACGGACTTTCCCTGCTGGAATGTGAGCTCATCACCGGACGCACCCACCAAATCCGCGCCATGCTGGCAGCGGCAGGTCACCCTCTTTGGGGTGACGGAAAATACGGAAAGCTGGGCAAGAATCCCGAGCGGACCTATCAAGCCCTCTATTCTTACAAATTACAATTTGACTTCCGCACAGACGGCGGTATCCTTTCCTATCTGAACGGAAAGGAGTTCACCGTGGAAAGTGTGGATTTTGCAGAGGAATTTTTGAATTCCAAAGAAACAAAGACTAACTATTAAAAGTCAATCCCAAAAATGAGAAAAGATGTGGAATTTGCAGACGGTGAAAAAGGGCGTAATAACCTGAGCGTCCCGCAAGGCGCTCTGCAAACAAAATATAAAGCAGTCAGGCAGCAGACTGA